>CAJQMK010000037.1 GCA_905479415.1 uncultured Flavobacteriaceae bacterium
CCAAAATTCACATCTTGAGTTATAACTAACCAAAGTTTATATATTGACTGATCTGGAAAAGTTTTTTTTAGGCTTTCAAAATATTCTAAATCAATATTCATTATGTCTAAACATTGATTAGTTTCTAACTTTTTATAATTAGTTATAATATTTTTAAGATCACTAAGCCCCTTTTTTTCTCTAGAGCTATATAAAATCACCTTAGTTCCAAGATGTTTTTCTAAAACCGAAGTGTCTATAGAAATTCCTTTTCTTTTCATTACATCAGACATGTTAATGACAAGAACGGAAGGAATATTTAAATCTTTAATTTGAGTAAATAGTAATAGATTTCTTTTTAAATTTTCTACATCAGAAATAACGACTGCAACATGAGGAAAATCTTTATCATTTTTATTTAATAATAATTCGATGACTACACTTTCGTCAAGTGAAGATGCATTTAAGCTGTAAGTTCCAGGAAGATCTAATATATGAGCTTTAACTCCTCGATCTAACTTACAAACACCTTCTTTTTTTTCAACAGTTATTCCTGGATAGTTTCCAACTTTTTGATTTAATCCTGTTAAATCATTAAAAACTGATGATTTTCCTGTATTTGGATTACCAATAAGAGCAACAGTTAGTCTTTTACTCATTAATCAGATTTTTAATAATAATATAATTTGCAGTCTCTCTTCTAATTGCTAACCTTGTGCCATTAACATCTAAATACATTGGATCCTTAAAAGGAGCAAGTTGTAACAATTTAATGGTATTACCAGGAAGACAACCCATTTCTATTAATTTTAATGGAATATTTTCAGTAATTATATCCTCTATAATACCAGATTCCCCCTTTTTTAGATCGTTTAAAGTCAATTTCCTTTATTTAGAATGATTTTAAAGAAGCAAAAGTAAACTATTTTTTATTTAATTTTTAATCTAAATATGATTGCTTTAGAATAGTTATATCGACTAATAATTTTTTCATTTCATCTTCATTTGTGCCGTCATAAAATCCACGAATTCTACTTTCTTTATCAACTAGAACAAAATTTTCTGTATGAATCATGTCGTATTTACCACCATCTCCATCATTTTTTGCTACTAAAAAAGATTTTCTAGCAAGTTCATATATTTCCTTTTTACTCCCAGTAAATAAATTCCATTTAGCATCATCAACTTTTTTTAGATCAGCATAGGATCGTAATACATCAACTGAATCGACATTTGGTGTTACCGAGAATGAAACTAATAAAACATCAGTTTGATTTTTTAACTCACTTTGCAAATAGCCCATATTTTCAGTCATTATTGGACAAATGTCAGGACATGTAGTAAAAAAAAAGTCTGCTACGTAAATTTTGTTTTGATAAAATTCTTGTGAAATTAATTCTCCATTTTGATTTGTAAGTACAAAATCATTGATTTTGTGATATTTTTTAATGTATCTAATATCTTCTTCAACTAACTCTTCGGATACCATTGAAGGGCTGTAAATTGGTAAAGTTACTTTAGGTTGGAGAACAAAATAAAATGTAGTTATTACAATAATCGAAAAAAGACTCATTATGGAAATAATAGGTCCATATCTTTTAAAATTTTTTTTGGAATTGGATGATATTTTCAAAATAATCGGTTTAAGAATTCATTAAATCTTCAATTTCCTCAACTTCTATTGGAATATTTTTCATTAAGTTGAGAGGATTTGAATTTTCTTGAACAACAACATCATCTTCAAGTCTTATGCCAAAATTTTCTTTAGGAAGATAAATCCCCGGCTCTACTGTGAAAACCATATTTTTAGTGATTGGACAGCTTAAATCTCCATAGTCGTGAGTATCTAATCCTAAGTTATGAGATACCCCGTGTGTAAAATATTTTTTAAAAGCAGGATTTTCTTTAGTTTGATTTTGAATATCACTTTTAGATAAAAGACCTAGCTTTAATAGCTCAGAACTCATTATTTTACCTACTTCCTTAAAATGATCTTTCCACAGAATACCTGGCCTTAATAGTTTAGTTGCTTCGTTTTTAACATGCAAAACAGAATTATATATTGATTTTTGTCTATTAGAAAACTTTCCAGAGACTGGAATGGTTCTGGTCATATCACTAGAATAATTTGCGTATTCAGCTCCAACATCTAAAAGTAAAACATCACCCTCTAAACATTGATTATTGTTTTCTATGTAATGTAAGATTGTTGAATTTTTTCCAGAGGCAATAATAGGAGAGTATGCAAATTTTTTAGACCTGTTTTTTAAAAATTCATGAGAAAATTCTGCTTCAATTTCATATTCCCAAACACCAGGTTTTACAAAGTTTAAAATTCTTCTAAATCCCTTTTCAGTAATATCACAAGCTTTTTGAATTAATTCAATTTCAATTGGACTTTTAACAGATCTTAATTTTTGAAGTATTGAGTTGCTTCCCATTAAATCTTTGTTAGGATATTCTTTTTTAAGCCAATCATTAAATCGTTTTTCTCTAGTTTCAGTTTCTACTTTTGCTCTGTAATGTTCATTTTTATTTAAATATAAAATCTTAACATTTTGCATTATTTTTTTTACAACAACATCAAGTTGCTCTAGCCAATACACTGTCTTAATTCCTGAAATAGAATAAGCTTTTTCTTCATTAAGCCTTTCACCCTCCCAATGAGTCAATAGATCATTGGGCTTAGTAAGAAATAAAACTTCCTCATAATTTGAGTCATTGTATTTATAAATAAGCAAAACAGTTTCTTCCTGATTTATGCCACTTAAATAAAATAAATCACGGTGCTGTTCAAAAGGTAAAGTAGTGTCTGCACTTACTGGATAACAATCGTTAGAGTTAAAAAAAGCTATACTATTGTCTAGCATGTTTTCTACAAAATGTTTTCGGTTTTTTGAAAATAAAGTATTAGAAATTGGAAAATATTTCATTGTTAAATTTAAAATTCAAAAATAGTATATTTAATGTATAACAAACATTGAACTAAACATTAATTATACATAATGAAATATTTATCATCGATATTATTATTAATATTATATACATCAGGATTTTCTCAAGTTTCCACAAGTTCTGATGATGTATTGAAAAGCTTGAAGATGCAAAACGAATTAATTAAAAATTCGTTAGTAAAGAATTTAGAGTTTAAAAACATTGGACCAAGCGTAATGAGTGGAAGAGTTACTGATATTGAAGTAAACCCTAACAATCCGTCCGAATTTTATGTTGCTTATGCTTCGGGGGGGCTTTGGCACACGGTTAATAACGGTAACACATTTAGTCCTATAATGGATAATTCTAACACTCAAAATATTGGAGATTTTGATGTAGATTGGAACACTAGATTAATAATTGTAGGTACAGGTGAGAATAACTCATCTAGATCTTCATACGCTGGTATTGGAATTTTAAAATCTAATGATAACGGTAAAACCTGGATTAATATTGGTTTAAATGATTCTCATCATATTGGAAAAGTTGTAATAAATCCTAATAATCCAAATGAAATAATCGTTGCTGCTTTAGGACATTTGTACTCAAAAAATAAAGAAAGAGGAATATTCAAAACTTTAGATGGAGGTGTGACCTGGAAAAATACTCTATACATAGATGATGATACGGGAATAATAGATTTGGATATAACTCCAAATAATTTTAAAATTCAATATGCATCTTCATGGCAAAAATCAAGACAAGCTTGGGATTTTAGCGGAAACGGTGAGAAGTCAGGAATTTACAAATCTGTTGATTCAGGAAGTACATGGAAATTAATTTCTACAAAAAAAAGTGGATTTCCAATTGGAACTGGAGTTGGAAGAATTGGTTTAGCAGTTTTTGATAGCAATACTATTTATGCAGTTGTTGATAATCAATTTAGACGTCCTAAAAATAAAATGTCAGTAGATAAGATTGAACTGACAAAGAATTATTTTGAATCGATCTCTAAGGAAGAATTTTTAAAAATAGATGTATTAAAATTAGACAGATTTCTTAAATCAAATAATTTTCCAAAAAAATATAACTCAAAGAAGATCAAAAGATTAGTAAAAGCGGATTCTATAAAGCCATCTGATTTAAAACTTTATTTAGAAGATGCAAATACAGTTATGTTTGAAACTCCAATTATTGGAGCTCAAGTTTATAGAAGTGATGATGGCGGACTAAACTGGACTTTAAAAAATTCATATTATTTGGATAGGCTTTACAATACATATGGGTATTATTTTGGAAAAATACATGTTTCACCAGTAAATAAAAATCATATTTATATTTATGGTGTCCCATTTATAAAATCAACAGATGGTGGAATTACATATAAATCTATTGATTATCCAAATGTTCACGTGGATCATCATGATTTATGGATAAATCCAAAAAACCCAAATCATTTAATAAATGGAAACGACGGTGGTGTAAACATTAGTTATGATAACGGAGAAAATTGGTTAAAATTTAATCAACCAAGTGTTGGACAATTTTATACAATTAACGTAGATGATGAAACTCCGTATAATGTATATGGAGGTCTTCAAGATAATGGGGTTTGGATGGCTAGCAGCAATTCAAAAGAAAGTTTAAGATGGCATCAAACTGGACATAATAATTGGAAATCTATAATGGGAGGAGATGGAATGCAGGTTCAAATTGATAGTAGAGATTCAAACATTATATATACAGGATCTCAGTTTGGGGTTTATTACAGAATTAATAATTCTAAAAGAACATACATTAAACCAAAACATGATCTAGGAGAGTCTCCTTTAAGATTTAATTGGCAAACACCAATTTTACTTTCTTCACACAATCAAGACATATTGTATTTAGGTAGTAATAAACTTCACACCTCTTTTAATAGAGGGGATAAATGGTCTTTTAAATCTAAGGATTTAACAAATGGAATTAAAAAAGGAAATGTTCCTTATGGAACTTTGTCATCAATTGATGAATCAATTTTTAAATTTGGAAAAATAGTTACTGGATCAGATGACGGTCTAGTTCAGCTATCAAATGATGGAGGAAATAATTGGAAAATAATTTCTAGAAATTTGCCTAAAAATATGTGGGTTAGTAGGGTTGTTTTTTCAAAACACAAAGAAAACAGGATATATGTTTCTTTAAATGGATATAGGTTTGATGATTTTA
>CAJQMK010000038.1 GCA_905479415.1 uncultured Flavobacteriaceae bacterium
TAATTCCGATTTTAGAATTTATAGATTTTTCATTTAGTTCAAATACTGTGTTTTTTTTAATTATTGAAAATGGATCACCATAACTTGAGGAGTTTTTAGGATTATAATTAATACCAGTATAAACTGCAATAGCTGGAATAAAATCTACTAATCTTATCGATCTGTTTTTTTTCCAACTTAATAAATTAACAATGTGCCATTTTTTATTTTTGAAAGGATCGTATACTAAGTACTTGAACCCTAGAGTTTGTTTTCCTAATGTAGATTCACTAAACTCCCTGAGTGTTAAAAAATCTTTTATTTCACTTTTATTGTAAGAAACGTCAATAAACACTTCTAATTTATTTAACAAAAGACCATATCTAAGAGTATATGAAAATTTATTTTCTAAAATTTTGGAATTTTTTAAATTAATATTCTTAAAATTAGAATTTTTGAAACCACTTTCAATTTGTAAGACGTTTTTTCCAACACTAAATGCACCGTGAGAAGACCCTGGGCGATTTGAGTTGATCGTTTCTGTATACTGAGAGTTTAGTATAGAAAAATTTAAGATAATTAGAAAAAAAGAAATTTTAATTTTCATATTTAAAAAATATAAATTTAAATAATATCATTTAATGATCATTTAGATTATTAATTAAATTCTTAAGTTGTATTTTTAAATTTTTATTAAAATGGAAACTTTTTTTGAAATAATACTTGCATTGGTCTTAATTGCATATGTAATTAGAATAGCAAGTCCCTACATTTTAGCTTACTTTTTAAAAAAACTAGAAAAAAAAGTTAGAAGCAAGTTTACTCAAGATAATTCTAAAAACTTTAACTCTTCTTCTAATAGAAATGCAACTAAAAAGGAAAAAGTTGGTGAGTATGTTGATTTTGAAGAAATAGATTAAAATTGTATTTAAATGAAAGATTATTTAACTCATTTAGTGTGTGTTTTAATATTAACACTGATTTCGGTTACATATTTTTACCCTGTCTTATCTAATAAATCTATTCAACAATCTGACATATCTCAATTTTCGGGAATGTCAAAACAAATAGTAGATCACAGAGAAAATTTTAATGAGGAACCTTATTGGTTAGATAATGCATTTCTTGGAATGCCCTCATATCAAGTTAGTGCAAAATATCCATTTGATTTGTTGTATTACATTGATCAAGCTGTAAGGTTCTTGCCTAGGCCCGCTGATTATTTATTTCTGTATTTATTATCTTTTTATTTTTTGATTATTTCATTAAATATAAATTACAGATATGCATTGTTTGGTGCAATTGCCTTTGGTTTTTCTACATATTTGATAATAATATTGGGTGTAGGTCATAACACGAAAGCATTAGCATTGGGATATTTGCCCTTTGTTGTTGCTGGATTTTTAATGATTTTAAGAGGAAATTATTTAAAAGGTTTTTTAATTTCATCGCTTTTCTTAGGTCTTCAGGTTCATGCTAACCATTATCAAATGACTTACTACACCCTAATAATGCTTTTAGTTTTAGTATTAGTTCATTATTATGATTTTTTAAAATCAAAGGAGTTAAAAAAGATATATAAATCTTTTTTTGTATTAATTTCTGTTGGTTTGCTTGCACTTTTGATGAATTCACCCTCATTACTTGCTACAAAGGAATATTCAGAATTTAGTACTAGAAGTAAAAGTGATATAACAATTAATGCAGATGGTTCTGCAAAAGAATCGTTAAGTGGTTTAGATAAGGAATACATTACGGAGTACAGTTACGGAGTTTTAGAAAGTTTAAATCTTATTTTCCCAAGATTTATGGGTGGCGGAAGCTCTGAAAGAATTAGAGAAGATTCAAAACTTATGAATTTTATTAGATCATTAGATGCTAATCAAGCTCAACAGGTTTATCAATACTCTAAAGTTTATTGGGGCAATCAGCCAATTGTAGCAGCTCCTGCTTACATAGGAATTTCTTTATTTTTTATATTTCTTTTATCTATTTTACTTGTCAATGATTTAAATAGAAAATGGATATTGATAGCTATTTCAATATCGCTATTTTTATCTTGGGGAAAGAATTTTTCGTTTTTAACTGATTTAATGATAGACTATTTTCCATTATACGATAAATTCAGAGCAGTTTCATCTATACAGATAATTATAGAATTCTGTATCCCTTTATTTGCTGTTATGGGTTTAAGCAAATTCTTTTCAAACAATACAAAAGAGGTCCAGAAATTAAATTCATTAAAATATGCATCTGTGTTTTTGGTTTCATTGATTTTAGTATTTTACTTTTTTGGAACAAGTATTTTAGATTTTAAATCTGATTTTGAAATTTTTTCGCAGTATCCAGAAATTCTTAATCTACTTATTGAGGAAAGACAATATGTTTTTAAAAGTGATGTTTTAAGATCTTTAATTATAGTTGTTTGTTGTTCTATTACCTTTTACTTGTTTGTCAAAAAAATTATTAAAAAAGATTTGACATTTTTAATCATTACTTTAATTGTAATATTTGATTTATGGATTGTAGATAAAAATTATGTTAACTCAGATCAATTTGTAAAAAAATCTTTAGTTGAGATTCCATTTCAAAAAACAATAGCAGATAAAGCAATTTTGAAGGACGATTCTGATTTTAGAGTATTCGAACCAATGGGTGGCTTTTCTAACGCTAGAACATCATACTTTCATAAATCAATTGCGGGATACCATGCTGCTAAACCTAAAAGAATTCAAAATTTATATGACTTTTATATAAGTAAAAATAATTTTGATGTACTTAACATGTTGAATGTAAAATACATCATACAAAACAGTGAGGATAATCCATTAGGAGTTACGAGAAACCCCAACAATTTAGGCAATGCATGGTTTGTTGAAAACATTATCAATGTTAAAAATTCTGATGAGGAATTATTAGGGTTAAAAAACATAGATTTATCAAATACTTGTTTATCTCAAAATACAGAGATCATAAATACAAGTTTTCAATTAAACGAGACTAATGAAATTAAATTAATTTCAAGAAAAGCAAATCAATTAATTTATAGTTCAAAAACTGATTCCAATCAATTTGCGGTTTTTTCTGAAGCTTTTTATAATAATGGTTGGCAAGCTTATGTTGATAATAAACCAGTTAGTCATTTTAAAGTTAATTATTTGTTAAGAGGAATGGAAATGCCAAAAGGAACTCATGAGATTAAATTTGAATTTAAGCCAGAAGTAATTAATACAGGATTTTATCTTTCATTATTGTCTTATTTGATTTTTATATCGTTGTTTATTAAATTCATTATAATTAGAAAAGATGTACAATAAAATTCCAAAAAAACGATACCAAAGAACGTTAAGTTTGCTTAAAGAAGTATGTCCCTCTCCATCTGTGATATATGATTTAGGTGTTGCTAATCCACTTGCTCAATTAATGATAGATAATGATTATAAAGTCTATAATTCCGGAGCTCAAGATTTAGATATCGATTTTAAATTAGATATTCCTGATGATGTTGATTTAGTTACTGGATTTGAAATCCTTGAACACCTTGTTTCTCCTTTTCCTTTACTAAGTTCATTAAACGCTAAAAGATTGTTTCTAACTGTTCCTTTAAATTTATGGTTTTCAAAAGCATATAGAAGTAAAACTGATGAAAGAGATCGTCATTTTCATGAATTTGAAGAATGGCAATTTGATTGGTTACTTGAAAAAGCAGGATGGAAAATTATAAAGAAAGAAAAATGGACTAATCCTTCTTTTAAATTAGGTTTAAGACCTATTTTAAGAAACTTTCATAATAGATATTATGCAGTTTATGCTGAAAGGGATAAATCTGGAACCTGGCCTAATAAGGATTCGTATACTAATTACTACAGAGGTGTTCTAAATCTATAATCTATGAGAATAGGCATGATATTAGACGCTCCTTATCCAATAGATCCCAGGGTCAGTAACGAAGCGAGTGCTTTAATTTCAGCCGGTCACGATGTCTATTTGTTCTGCTTATCGTATTCAAAGAAATTTATTGAAAAAGAAGTTGTTAATTCTATTAATGTCAGAAGATATTATTGTTCAAGGTTAACTTATAAGTTTTCTGCATTAGCATATACATTTCCTTTTTATAAAATGATTATGAGCAGAAAAATTAATAATTTTCTTATTTCTAATAATATAGAAAAAATTCATATTCATGATATTCAAATTGCTAGTTCTGTTTTTAAAGCTAATTTAAAGTCTCTTCCAATAACTTTAGATCTTCATGAAAATAGACCAGAAATTATGAGATTTTACAAGCATGTGAATTCTTTTATTGGAAAACTGTTAATATCTCCACAGAAATGGAAAATTGCAGAAGAAAAATACAGTAAAGCAGCCAATAATATTGTAGTTGTTACAAATGCTGCAAAAATTGAACTTTGTAAAAGAATTGGTTTATCTAAAAATAAAATAACAGTATTTCCAAATACGGTAAGGAAAAGCTTTTATACAGATTTTGATTTAGATCATAGTTTAATTGATAAGTATAGAAATAATTTTGTTTTACTTTATCTAGGTAATACATCTAAAAGAAGAGGAATATCAACAGTTATTAATTCCTTAAAGTTTTTAAAAACTAAAATCCCTGAAATTAAATTTATTGTAGTTGGTTCTAGCTCATATGATAAAGAGTTAAAAAATTTATCAAAAAGTAATGATGTACAAAACTTTATTTCTTTTGAGGGGTGGAAACATGAAAATACTTTTCAATCCTATTTGTCCATTTGTGACATAGGTATTTCTCCATTAGAATCAAATATTCATCATGATACAACATATGCCAATAAAATATTTCAATACATGTCATTTGGTTGCCCTATGATTTGTAGCAATGTTGTAGCACAAAAAGAAATTATCGAAAAATATAAAGTCGGAGAATTGTTTAGTCCAGGAAATGTAGATGAATTTTCAGAAAAAGTAATTAGTCTATACAACGATGCTAGTAAAACCAATTCATATAATTTGAACTCAAAAAATGCTATCAAAAATTATTTAAATAATGATATTGTTTCAAAAGAAATTATAAAAATGTATGATTGATAAAAAAATACTGATCATAACTTATTATTGGCCCCCATCAGGGGGTTCTGGTGTTCAGCGTTGGTTGAATTTCTCAAATTATTTAGTTGGTATGGGATATGATATTACAGTACTTTCACCAGAATCTGCAGATTATCCGATATCAGATAGTAGTTTAATTAATAAAGTCAATCCTTTAATAAAAATTTTAAAGGTCCCTGTTTTTGAACCTGCTAAGTTTTTTAAATCAAAAGCAAAAAATTCAGATAATATTGAAAATAAAGGAATTATAAATTATTTAAAATTATTTATTAGATCTAATTTTTTCTTTCCCGACTCTAGAATGTTTTGGATAAATGAGGTAGTAAAAAGAGCATCTTCTTTTATTAATAAAAACAATATAAACTGCGTCATAACTACTTCTCCGCCATTTAGTACTAATATAATTGGTTACAAATTGAAATTGAAAAATAATATTAAATGGATTTCTGATTATAGAGATCCTTGGTCAGATTTTTTTCAATTCAAAAAAATGCCAATGTTTAGTAGTGTTAAAAAAAAGCATTTTAATTGGGAGAAAAAATGTCTAAAAACAGCTGATTCTGTAATTGTAACATCACCTTCATTGAAAACAGCTTATTCTAAAATTAATCCAAGTACTCATTTGATAACTAATGGATTTGATGCTTTTAAAGACGTTGTTAATTCTAAAGACTTTGAGATTGTCTATTCTGGAGTTATGAAATCGTCTCAAAATCCAAAAATGTTATGGAAAATTCTTTGTGATATTTCAATGACTAACAAATCATTTAAAAATGACTTAAAATTAAATCTAATTGGTAGTTTTGATAAATCAATACATCAAAATAAACATCTCAAAAAACTGAAAGAAAATGTAATTTTTAAAGATTACATGAGTAAAGATTTATTAGATAAAAATTTGTTAACTGCAAAAGTTTTAATTTTATGTGATATCAATCGGCCTGACGGAGGAAATATAATACCTGGAAAGTTTTTTCACTATTTATCATATAAAATCCCAATAATTACTTTTTCATCAAAAAATAGTGATACTTCAAACATTGTTAATGAAACTAAATGTGGAAATGTATTTGACTTTTCAAATGAAATTGATTTAAAAAATCATATTTTAGAACTGTATTCTAATTTTAAAAATGGCACTTTTTTGGTAAAACCAATTGAAATTGAAAAATATAAATATTCAAGTCTAACTTTTAAATTAGATTCTCTTATTATAAAAACAATAGATTAGTGGGTATAGTTTTTAAACAAACATCATGGAATATATTAACAATTTCTATTGCAATATTAATAGGTGGTATAAATACATTGTATTTTTATCCTGAGTTTCTGAAAGATGATTATTATGGATTAGTAGTTTTTTTGTTAGCTACATCAAATTTATTACAACCTTTAATGTCATTTGGAGCTCAACACACAATAATTAAATTTTTTAGTTCCTTCAATGATAAAAAAAAGAAGGACCAATTTTTGTCTAGTGTGATTTTTTTGCCACTTTTTTTTATTATTCCTATTACTTTTTTAGTCGTTCAATTTCATGATTTAATCGCTCAATTTTTATCTGTAAAAAATCCAATTATAGAATCTTACATATGGGTAATTTTTCTAGTTTCATTTGCGACTTCGTATTTTGAAGTTTTCTACTCATGGTCTAGAGTTCAGTTCAGATCAATTTTCGGAAATGTATTAAAAGAAATTTACCCTCGTGTTTCAGTTCTTTTATTGTTAATATTAGTTTCTTTTGATATTTTAAGTAAAGAAGATTTTATTTGGTGGTTAACAGGTCTATACTATTTAAGATTAATTTTGATGATAGCGTATTCGCTTTTCCTTTATAGACCTGAATTTTCAATAGTAATTCCAGAAAATTATAAAGAAATTCTTTCTTATTCTTTTTATATTTTATTAGCTGGATCCGCTGCTAGTTTTCTTATAGATATTGACAAGTATATGATACCTCAAAAAGAAGCTATAAGCCAAACTGCTTACTATGCAGTAGCTGTTTTTATAGCTACTGTTGTAGAAATTCCAGGAAGAGCAATGTTTCAAATATTAAATCCATTAGTTGCTAAATCATTGAACGAGCAGAATTTTTCTGAGTTAAAAAACCTTTACAATAAAAGTTCTGAAAATTTATTACTTGTTAGTGGTCTGTTTTTCTTGTTAATAAATCTAAATATAGATTCATTTTATATTTTGTTAAATAATGAATATTATTCAAACGCCTCTTTGGTTGTTTTAATTATTTCCTCTGCTAAATTGATTCAAATGAGTTTTGGATGTGGTCCTGCAATTTTAGCCACATCTACATTTTATAGAATTACTCTTCCGTTTTCAATTTCAATGGCAGTATCGGTTTATTTACTCAATGATTACTTGATAGATATATATGGTATAAATGGCGCTGCAATATCAACTTTTATTGTACTATTAATATTCACAGTTTTAAAGGTCTTTTATATTGTTTTTAAGATTAAAATTCAACCATACAACTTAAACTCCTTAAAAATAATATTTTCAATTTTTACAGTTTATTTAATAAGTTATTTCATTAAGATTGATTTTAATCCCCTTTTAGAAATTGTAGTAAGATCAGTTGGAATAGTAATTGCCTATTTAGTTATGATTTATTTTTTAGGAATTTCTCAAAAACTAAAAGATATATTGAATTTAAAATTTAAGTTCTAAATATTTTTTTAATCTCGATTTTTTTTCTGTGATAAGATTATTTGGCTTGCCATTAAAAATTAAATCACCACCGTTTTCACCTCCATCTGGACCTAAATCAATAATATTATCGGAACATTTTATAAGATCTAAGTTGTGTTCAACAACAACAATAGAGTGACCATTATCTATTAGTGAATTAAAAGATTTTAGTAATTTTTTTATATCATGGAAATGTAGTCCTGTTGTTGGTTCATCAAAAATGAATAATGTTTTTTTACCCTTATTACCTTTTAATATGAAGGTAGCTAATTTTATTCGTTGAGCTTCTCCTCCAGAAAGAGTAGATGAAGATTGTCCAAGTTGAACATAGCCCATTCCTACATCTTGTAAAGGTTTAAGTTTATTACTTATTTTTTGGTTTTCGTGAATTGAGAAGAAATCTATAGCTTCATCTACAGTCATTGTTAAAATATCGTCAATTGTTTTTTTATGATATTTTACTTTTAAAATTTCATTTTTAAATCTTTTTCCTTTGCAGTTTTCACAAACTAAACTAACATCTGCCATGAATTGCATTTCTATCTTGACATTTCCTTCTCCTTTACAGTTTTCACATCTTCCCCCATCAACATTAAAAGAAAAATGTTTTGCTTTATAATTATTTAATTTTGACAACTTTAATGATGAATATAAATTACGAATATCATCATATATCTTTAAATATGTAACTGGATTAGATCTAGATGAAGTACCTATTGGATTTTGATCAATGAATTCAATTTCATCAATTTTCGAAATGTCTCCACTAATACTATCAAACTGACCAGGTTTAATTTTAAATATTCCCTTTTCTTTTAACAAGGCAGGATAAAGAATTTTTTTAACTAATGTAGTTTTACCACTTCCAGAAACTCCAGTGACTACAGTCAGATTATTTAATGGAAACTCTACATTGATATTTTTAAGATTGTTTTCTCTTGCACCTTTAATTATAATTTTTCCAGAACTATATCTTGGTTTTTCTGGTGTAGAAATTTCTTCTTTATTATTTAAGTATTTTGATGTTAAACTATTAGATTTTAATATTTCTTTTATTGTCCCTTGAGCTACCACCATACCACCTTTAGAACCTGCCTCAGGACCAATATCAACTATTTGATCTGCACATCTTATTATGTCCTCATCATGTTCTACTACAATAACTGTATTTCCAAGATTAGTTAACTCTTTCAAAATTTCAATCAATTTTTCAGTATCCCTTGGATGAAGACCAATACTGGGTTCATCAAGCACATAAAGTGAACTTACTAATGAGCTTCCTAAAGATGTTGCCAAATTAATTCTTTGAGATTCCCCACCAGAAAGTGTGCTAGACCTTCTGTTTAATGTTAAATATCCAAGCCCTACGTTGCTTATGAATTTAAGTCGACTATTAATTTCTTTTAAAACTCTTGATGACAATTCATTTTCGTATTTACTTAGTTTAAGATTATTAAAAAAAATAATCACTGAACTAATTGGCATCTGAACTAATTCAGTAATTGATTTATTATTTATTTTAACATAGGAAGATTCTTTTTTTAATCTACTTCCGTTACAATCTGAACAAGTAGTTTTTCCTCTGTAACGAGAAAGCATAACTCTGTTTTGAATCTTATATATTTTTGACTCAAGTTTATTAAAAAAATAATTTATACCCTTAAAATACTCATTTCCTTCCCAGACTAATTTTTTTTGGTCCTTAGAAAGCTTATAATATGGTTTATGAACAGGAAATTTAAAATTTGAAGCATTTTTTATTAATTCATTTTTATATTTTTTTAATTTTTCTCCTTTCCAAGGTGCGATTGCATTTTCATATATAGATAATCCCGTGTTTGGTACTACCAGTTCAGGATCTATACCTACAATGTCTCCATACCCTCCACATTTGGAACATGCTCCTAGAGGATTATTAAAGCTAAATAGGTGTTGAGAAGGTTCATTGAATTTTATATTGTCTTTTTCAAAATTATTATTAAAATGAAACTCTTTTTTAAGATTTAAGTTCTCTATTGTAATTTTTCCTTTTCCCTCATAAAATGCTAGTTCTATTGAATCAGACAATCTATTTAAATAATCATTATCATCAGTGTAAATAGATCTATCAATAACTAAATAAAATTTTTTATTATCTAAATTATCTAATTCTTCGATTCTTTTAATTTGATTATTTATTTTAATTCTTGCAAAGCCTTGTTCTTTAATCAAGTTTAAAGATTGTTTAGTTTCAGAAAGGTTACTAACCGTTTTTTGAGACATAATTAAAAACTTGTCTCCAATATTAAACTCATTTATTTTGTCAATCACAGATTTTATAGAATCTTTTTTAACTTCTGAATTTGAAATAGGAGAGTAGGTTTTTCCAATTCTTGCAAATAACAACTTTAAATAATCATAAATTTCTGAAGAAGTTCCAACTGTCGATCGTGGATTTGAATTATTAACTTTTTGTTCAATTGCAATAGCAGGAGAAATTCCAGAAATACTATCTACTAAAGGCTTATTTAGTTTTCCTAAAAATTGTCTTGCATATGATGATAAGCTTTCAATATATCTACGTTGACCCTCAGCATAAAGAGTGTCAAAAGCTAAACTTGACTTTCCAGAACCTGAAAGTCCAGTAATAACAATTAACTTATTTTTTGGAATATCTAAATCTATATTTTTTAGATTATGCATTTTAGCTCCTCTAATTTTTATAAACCCAGGATTTAACTTTTGATTTTTCAAAATTTAAAATAATCTATAAATATAATCTATAAACACTTTAAATATTTTAATTTTTTAAAGAATTAATTACTGATTTTCTTCCAATTTTTTTGGTTATTGGATCATTATTCAAATTCCATCCTCTTGCAGGTGAAAATTTTCTTCCATACCAAATTATTTGTAAATGAAGTTTGTTCCATAAATTTTCAGGAAAGAGTCTTTTAGCATCTTTTTCAGTAATTTTTACATTCTTTCCATTAGACATTCCCCACCTGAACATAAGTCGGTGTATATGTGTATCAACAGGGAATGTTGGTATATTAAATGCTTGTGCTAGTACTACACCAGCTGTTTTGTGACCAACTGCAGGTAATTCTTCTAAATCCTCGAAATTGTCTGGAACATTACCATTATGTTTATTAATCAATATTTGAGACAATCCATGAATTCCTTTAGATTTCATAGGTGACAGACCAACAGGTTTAATGATTTGTCTTATTTCATCAATACTTAGTTTAACCATATCGTATGGATTATCTGCTTTGGAAAACAAAATAGGGGTAACCTTATTTACTCCAACATCTGTACTTTGGGCAGATAATAATACAGCTATTAAAAGAGTGTAAGGATCTTTGTGATCTAATGGAACCGGAACCTTTGGAAAAAGTAGTTCTAAGGTATCAATTATGTAATTAATTTTTTCAGATTTGTTCATAATAATTATGTAAATTTAAAAATTAAAATTTTATAAAATATGTTAAAAATTGGAGATAATCTACCAGCTTTTTCTTGTCAAGATGATAAAGGTAATGTAGTGTCACAAGATGACTTTAAAGGAAAAAATATTGTATTGTTTTTTTACCCAAGAGCTAATACGCCAGGTTGTACAGCACAAGCTTGCAATTTATCTGAAAATTACGACAGACTTACTAAGGCAGGCTACTCGATTTATGGAGTTAGTGCAGACCAGGTTAAGCATCAATCTTCTTTTTCAATTAAATTTGGATTTCCATATCCACTTCTTGCGGACACCGATAAAGTATTAATAAATAGTTTTGGAGTTTGGGGTTTTAAAAAATTTATGGGTAAAGAATACGAAGGTATTTTAAGAACAACATTTGTTTTAAATAAGGAAGGTGTTATAACTAAAGTTATAGAAAAAGTTAAAACAAAGGATCATACAAATCAAATACTTGATTTATAATTCTTTAAAACCAAAAAGTTTTTTTTCTTTAATTAGTTTAGTGACTTTTTTTGGAATCATTTTTTCCCAACCCTCTTCATTATTTTTGATCATTTGTAAAACTTTTTGAGAGTATATATCTAATAAGTTTTTATCAAAACCAAAAATATCAATAACCTTGTTATTGAATTTGAAAAACTTGTAAAGATTTTTCATTCTTGGAGCTACATGAAGATTATTACTATTAATTATATCTCCATTAACTTTCATCGGATAAAGAAATATTCTTAAATTTTTATAGAAAAGTTTTCCGAAAGCCTCTAGTATGCCACCACTTAGATGACTATAGTATTTTTCATCAAAAATTTCCACTAAGTTGTTTACACCCATTGTTAGAACAATTTTTTCTTGAGTATAATTTGAAAAGTATTCTGCTAACCTATAATATTCCTTAAAATTTGTAATCATAACAGTCAATCCAAGAGAACACAAAAGAGTTGCTCGATGAATAAAGTCAAGTTCATTTACGTCGCCATTGGAGGTTTTTAAATTTGAAAGAGTTATTTCAAATACAGTTAGATGTTTGTTTTCGTCAAAATCTTGTTCATGTGACATTATTTCAATTGATTTATCAAACATGTCTTCATTTACTTTTGTAACAGGCCTAAAACTCCCTCTAATAGCTAAAATATTTTTTTTGTATAATACTCTAGCTGGTAATATGTTGTTTCCGTCTGGTCCAAACATAACTGCTTCAGTCATTCCATTTTTTACCAATTCCAAACTCATTACCCTATTATCAACATCTTTAAATAAAGGACCAGAGAAATTAACAGTATCAATTTCAATCGCACCAGGATCTAAGTGATCGTATAAGTATTTTAGTAACTTTCTAGGTTCGTTATGTTTGTAATATGCACCATATATAAGATTCAAGCCCATTAAGCCTAAAGCCTCTTGTTGTGCTCTAGCTTCAAATAAATTGAATCTTACATGAATTAATATTTCGCTGTAATCTTCAGATGAATCTGTTTGAAATTTTATACCCATCCAACCATGGCCACGATATTTTTTAGCAAAATCAATAGTAGCAACAGTATTAGCATAAGTAAAAAACATTTTATTAGGATGTTCTTTTCTGTCCATCCTAGATTCTAACAAGTTTACCTCATGAGATAGCATTTTTTTTAGTCTTGATTCAGAAACGTATCTGTTATCGGGTTCTTCTCCATAAATAGCGTCACTAAATGCTTTATCATAAGCACTCATTGTCTTGGCAATTGTCCCTGAAGCGCCACCAGATCTAAAAAAGTGTCTTGCTACTTCTTGACCAGCACCAATTTCGGCAAATGTTCCATAAATATGCTCATTTAAATTTATTCTTAAAGCCTTTGCTTTAACTGAGGGGATATTTTCAAAAGGTTGATCACCTTTAAGAGAAATTGACATTTTTTAAAAATATATTATGCTAAGTTAAAAAGTTTATCAACTAAAAAATATATTTTTATAAAAAAATGTTTTGAAAATTACGTTTCTAGGTACTGGTACATCTACAGGAATTCCTTTAATTGGAAGTAGTCATCCAGTATGTTTAAGTCAAAACACAAAAGATAAACGTCTTAGGTCCTCAGTCAAAATTGATTTTGATAATTATACGTATATCATTGATTGTGGTCCTGACTTTCGTCAACAAATGATAAATTGTAATTGTAAAAAAATTGATGGTATTCTATTTACCCACGAACATGCAGATCATACGGCTGGTTTAGACGATATACGTCCTTTTTGTTTTAGAAATGGAGCATTACCTGTTTTTGGACATAAAAGAGTCTTAGATAATCTTTCTAATAGATTCAGTTATATATTTAAAAAAGATAACAAGTACCCTGGAGCCCCAACTGTTATTTCAAACCATATAGAGCCCAATTCACATTTAAATTTAAATAAATTTAAGGTTGTTCCTATATCTTATTTACATGCAGATCTTCAAGTATATGGATACAGATTTGAAAATTTTGCTTACTTAACAGATTTGAAAACAATTGAGGATAATGAAATAAAAAAACTTAAGAATTTAGATGTATTAGTCTTAAATGCAATAAGAATTGAACCCCATTTTTCACATTTAAATCTAAATGAAGCTTTAGATTTGATAAAAATAATAAATCCAAAAAAAACTTATTTAACTCATATAAGTCATATGTTGGGCTTTCATGATGAAGTAGAAAAGAAATTACCAAATAATGTTCACTTGTCCTATGACGGACTTGTTATTGAGATTAAATAATTTTTTCATTCATCCATTTTAACATAGATTTAAAATTGTCAGGAGATACTCCATGACCAATCGGATATTCTTCAAATATGTAATTAACTTTATTTTTATCTAATATTTCTAGACTTTGTTTTGAAAGTTCAAATGGAAGTATTTCGTCTTGTGTTCCATGAGAAACATAAAAGGACAAGTTCTTTAGTGATTTAATTTCAGAAGTATCAGTTATGTTAGGATCAAAAGCTCCACTTAAAGAAATTACGTTATTAACTTTTTCAGGGTAAGATAATGCTACAGCATTTACTAACATCGCACCTTGACTAAAACCCATTAGATTAATATTTTTATTATCAATATTGTATGTTTCAACACATTGATCAATACATGTTACAATCCTGTCTCTGGATTCTTGAGCTTTAGTAATATCGTAAGATTTATTTCCATTAAAATCTAATGATATATTGTACCAAGCATAGCTATTATTTTGTATTTCGATATCTCCTCTTAAGGAAACAATTGTAATATGGCTAGGTATAGCTCTAGAAAATGAAAATAAATCTTTTTCATTACTTCCGTAGCCATGAACCATAATTAATAGCGGGGATGGAATATTTTCTAAAGTTGATTTACGGATTAAATGATAAAAAGGTAATTTGTTACTCATTAATCTTAATCTTATTTCCATTTATTACACCAATAGGTTTACCTTTCATTTTCATTCCTAAGAAAGCACTATTTTTTGATTTAGATAAAATATCAGCTTTAGAAAACTCGTAGTCATTAATAGTGAATAATGAGAGTGATGCTTTACTGCCAACTTCAAATTCAGGTTTTTCAATATTGAATATTTCACGTCCTCTTGTTAAAATTTCGATAGTTTGATTTAAATCGAATAATGAAAGTAATGAGCCAAAAATAGATTCAAGACCTATAGTACCATATTTAGCATTTTCAATATCTGTTTTCTTGTTTTCTAAATCTATGGGAAGATGATCACTAGTTACCATATCAATTAAACCAGTTTTCACTCCGTTTACTAGTGCGACCCTATCTTTTTCTTCTCTAAGTGGAGGAAGAACTTTAAATCTGGTATCAAAATCTTTTAATTTTTTATCATTAAAAATTAAATTATGAACAGCGACACTACAAGTAACGTTTAGGCCTTTAGATTTTGCTTTTTTAATTAATTCTAATGATTTTTTTGTTGAAATAGTAGGGATGTGTAATTTTCCTCCAGTGTATTCTAAAACATGTAAATCTCGAGCGATTTGAATTTCTTCGGCAAAATTAGGAATACCTTTAATTCCGTAATTTACACTTATAGTGCCTTCGTTTATTAGACCGCCCTTTGCAACAGAGTTATCTTGAGGATATGACATTATAACAGAGTTAAAGGATTGAGAATATAAAAGTGCAGTTTTTAATAGATTAGAATTTAAGATTGGTTTTTTAAAATCATAAAATCCCACAGCACCAGAATTTTTCATATCATATAATTCAGCTAAATCTTTTGATTCACTTGAAAGAGTTAATGCTCCTATGGGATGAATATTGCAAGAAGAATTTAAAGATTTAGATTTTATAAATGAAATGTCAGTTTGATTATCAAGAACAGGATTAGTACTAGGATTTAAAAGTAGATCTGTGAATCCACTTTTAGCAGCAACGTCAGCACCATTTATAAGAGTTTCTCTTTCCTCATATCCCGGTTCTCCAAATGAAACACTACTATCAAACCAACCTACAGAAACATGAAGATTTTTTACACTAATTGTTTTAGCATTTTTAACTGAAATTGTACTATCAATTTTCTTTATTTTACCTTCGGAAATTAAAATATCTTGCTTACTGCCGTTGTGTTTACTTTCGACATTTATAACTTTTGCAGATTTAAGAATTATATTCATGCAACCAAGTTACTTTTTGACACATTTTTTTAAATAAATGCTGGGCAAATATAAGAATTGATTTGAATTTATTGATTATTAATAACTAAAATCCTTCAAAAACACCCAAACCAAACAAAGAAAAATCATATTTAACAGGGTCATTCGAATCAAAAATTCTAAGTTTATTGTCAAGTTCTATAACAGCCTTGTGATCGTTTTGAGTTCTATTTAATATGCCTAATTTTCTAGCTACTCTCCCGCTGTGAACATCAAGGGGACACGATAAATGTGAAGGAGATATTTTATTCCATATTCCGAAATCAACTCCGTTAGAATCCTTTCTTACCATCCATCTTAAAAACATATTAACTCTTTTACATGCTGAACCTTTAAATGGATCGCTTATATGTTTAGTTGTTCTTAATGGGTAATTATTTTTAAAGAAAAGTGATTTAAAATTGTGTATTGAGTTATGCATGGTATTGCCCTCTATATTTTCAAAAAATAGATTTTCTAAATTCCCATAGTCTTTATAAATATATTTGAGTTTTTTTATAAAATATCTGAAATCAATCTCATTAAAAGTTCTGTGCTTTATATTTAATTTATCAATTTCTTTTTCAGTAGAATTAATTATGTAATCATATGGTGAATTATCTAACAAATCCATCATTTT
>CAJQMK010000039.1 GCA_905479415.1 uncultured Flavobacteriaceae bacterium
TTTGGATTTGCAGTTGCGGAGGAGGATCATTAAAAAAGAATGTTTAATTAAAATTATATAAATATGGAAATACCAGTAATCGTAGGTGGAGGATTAGTAGTAATTGGAGTTGGAATTGGAATCGGATTGACAGGAAAGGGAGCTATGGAAGCTATCGGACGTCAGCCTGATGCTAGTGGAAAAATTCAAGTTGCTGCTCTTATTTTAGCTGCCCTTGTTGAAGGTATAGGCTTTGCTGCACTTTTTGCACTATAGTCAATTATCAAAACTTTTTACAGCACAGCCGACCATTGGAAAGCGTGCTGTAAAAAGATAATTTAATATTGAAAAAAAATGGAAAAACTTATAACTGAATTTTCGATTGGTTTGTTTTTTTGGCAAACAGTGATATTCATTTTCTTAATTCTTTTACTTAAGAAATTTGCTTGGAAGCCTATTTTGGATGCAGTGAATGAAAGAGAAGAAGGAATAAAAAACGCATTGCTTTCTGCTGAAAAAGCTAAAGAAGAAATGGCTTCTTTACAATCCGATAATGAAGAGACTCTAAAAAAAGCTAGATCTGAGAGAGATTCGCTTTTAAAAGAAGCAAGAGAAATTAAGCAACAGCTAATCGATGAGGCTAAAAGTGAGGCTAAAAGTGAGGCTAAAAAAATTATTTCTCAAGCACAAGAAACTATTCAAAACGAAAAAAATGCGGCTATAGTTGATTTAAAAAACCAAGTTGCAGGACTTTCTATTGATATCGCTGAAAAAGTTTTAAAAGAAAAATTGTCTGATGATAAAACTCAGATGAAATTAGTTAAAGACCTTGTTAAAGAAGTTACGTTAAAATAAATGAAGACAAACAGAGCTGCAATTCGTTATGCTAAAGCATTAATTTTAGAGTCTATTGAAAAAGATAGTCTTGAATCAATGTATTCTGACATGCAAATAGTTCTTAATACATTCAAAGAAAACGAAAATTTACAGTCTTTAGCCGAGAGTAGAGTTGTCAAGAACAGTGTTAAATTAAGTACACTTAATTTAATTTTTAAAAACCTTAGCGAACTTTCGATTAGCTTAATCAATGTTCTTTCAGAAAACAACAGAATTGATATTTTGGAAACAATTTCTTTTAAGTTTATTGAATTATATAAAGACCACAAAGGAATTCAGTCAGCGTTAGTTACAACTGCAGTCCCTTTAAACGATGAGATGAAATCTCACGTATTAGAAATTATTTCTAAATTGACTAATAAGAAAACAATTTTAACCAACAAAATAGACAACAGTCTAATTGGTGGGTTTGTATTAAGATTAGGAGATATTGAATACAATGCCAGTTTTAAAAACAAGCTTAAAACTATAAAACAAGAATTTACAAAAAACACTAATTTATCAACATCATAGGTTATGTCACAAATTAAACCTGCTGAAGTCTCAGCAATACTTAAAAAACAATTAACAGGATTAGATGCCTCTGCTTCTTTAGATGAAGTGGGAACAGTACTACAAGTAGGTGATGGAATTGCCAGAGTTTACGGATTATCTAATGTTCAGTACGGTGAACTAGTTCAGTTTGATTCTGGACTTGAAGGAATTGTACTTAATCTTGAGGAAGATAATGTAGGAGTTGTTTTACTAGGTCCTTCAAAAGAGATTAGCGAAGGAGATACTGTAAAAAGAACCCAAAGAATTGCTTCCATTAATGTTGGAGAGAAAATAGTAGGAAGAGTAGTAAACGCACTTGGGAAACCTATTGACGGAAAAGGGAATATTGAAGGCAAACTATATGAAATGCCTCTTGAGAGAAAAGCTCCGGGTGTTATTTTTAGACAGCCAGTAAATGAGCCGTTACAGACAGGTATAAAATCTATTGATGCAATGATTCCAGTTGGTCGTGGACAAAGAGAATTAGTAATTGGCGATAGACAAACCGGAAAAACAACTGTTTGTATTGATACAATTTTAAATCAGAAAGAATTTTATGATGCTGGAGAGCCTGTTTATTGTATTTATGTTGCAATTGGACAAAAGGCATCGACAGTTGCAGGAATTGCAAAAACTCTTGAAGATAAAGGTGCGATGGCTTATACTACTATAGTGGCTGCTAACGCCTCAGACCCTGCGCCAATGCAAGTTTATGCTCCTTTTGCTGGAGCTGCAATTGGAGAATATTTTAGAGATACAGGAAGACCTGCGCTTATTATTTATGATGACTTATCAAAACAAGCTGTAGCATATCGTGAAGTGTCACTTTTATTAAGAAGACCACCAGGTAGAGAAGCTTATCCTGGAGACGTTTTCTATTTACACTCAAGATTATTAGAAAGATCTTCTAAAGTAATAGCAGATGATGCAATTGCAAAAGACATGAACGATTTACCTTCTTCTTTAAAGTCTGTAGTAAAAGGAGGAGGATCTTTAACCGCGTTACCAATTATTGAAACACAAGCGGGCGATGTTTCTGCATATATTCCTACTAATGTAATTTCCATTACTGATGGTCAAATATTTTTGGAATCAAATCTTTTCAACTCAGGTGTAAGACCAGCAATTAACGTAGGTATTTCAGTTTCTAGGGTTGGTGGTTCGGCTCAAATTAAGGCTATGAAAAAAGTTTCGGGAACACTTAAATTAGATCAAGCTCAATTTAGAGAACTTGAAGCTTTTGCTAAATTCGGCTCTGATTTAGATGACGCTACATTAAACGTTATCGAAAAAGGAAAGAGAAATGTAGAAATTTTAAAACAAGCACAAAATGATCCATTTACTGTTGAGGATCAAGTAGCAATTATTTTTGCAGGCTCTAAAAATTTACTTAGAAAAGTTCCTGTAAATAAGGTTAAAGAATTTGAAAGAAAATATATTGACTTTTTAAACGCAAAACACAAAAAGACAATGGAGACAATTAAATCTGGAAAATTAACAGATGATGTTATTGGTGTTTTAACTAAGGCTGCTGATGAATTAAGCTCTACATATTAAATAAGAATAATCAATGGCAAATCTTAAAGAAATTAGAATTAGAATAGGGTCTGTATCCTCAACGATGCAGATAACTAGTGCTATGAAAATGGTTTCTGCGGCTAAATTAAAAAAAGCTCAAGATGCTATTACGGCAATGAGACCTTATTCTAATAAACTTTCTGAGTTAATGCAAAGTTTCAGCGGAGCAAGTGCAGGAGGCAATAAATCTTACACAGAAAATAGAACACTTAACAAAGTTTTAGTTGTTGTTATAAGTTCAAACAGAGGACTGTGTGGTGCTTTTAATGCTAACATAGCAAAAGAAGCATTAGTGTTTAAGTCGAAAGAGAAATTTAGAGATTCACAAATTGATTTCTTAACAATAGGGAAAAAAATCAACGACACTCTTTCCAAAACAGAAACAATAATTCAAAATGACAGTGACGTTTTTGAAGAATTAAATTATGAGAACGTTGGAAAAATCGCGGATGAATTGATGGATCGTTTTGTTTCAAATGACTACGATCATATAGAAATTATATACAACTCTTTCAAAAATGCTGCAACTCAGATTATTAAATCCGAACAGTTTTTACCTATTCCTGTTAAAGAAAATAAAGGATCAGATAATCTAGACTATATTTTTGAACCTTCGCTTGAAAGTATTGCAAATACTTTAATTCCTAAATCTTTAAAAATTCAACTGTTTAAAGCAATTAGAGATTCTTTTGCTAGTGAACATGGCGCAAGAATGACAGCAATGCATAAAGCTACTGATAATGCCTCTGAACTTAGAGACGAACTTAAGCTTACTTACAACAAAGCAAGACAAGCTTCAATTACAAACGAAATTTTAGAAATTGTTGGTGGTGCGGAAGCTTTAAATAGCTAAAACAACATTTTTTTTGTCAATTATGGTGTTAAAAATAGTTAACAAGTCGAACAATAAACTCCCAGAATATGAAACTGAACTTTCAGCAGGAATGGACGTTAGAGCTTTTGTTGATATCCCAATAACTTTAGAACCGCTTGAAAGAACTCTTGTAAAAACAGGTTTATACGCAGAATTAGAAAAAGGATTTGAAATTCAAGTTAGACCGAGAAGCGGTTTAGCTCTAAAAAAAGGAATAACTGTATTAAATACTCCTGGGACAATTGACGCTGATTATAGAGGCGAAATAGGTGTTATACTTATTAACCTTTCAAAAGAAAATTTTATTATTAATTCCGGAGATAGAATAGCTCAGCTTGTTGTTAGCAAGCATGAACAGCCAATAATAAAACTAACCGATTCCTTGGGAGATACGAAAAGAGGCGATAAAGGTTTTGGAAGTACAGGTATAAATTAAAAATTATGAAGTTAATCATTCCTATGGCTGGTAGAGGATCCAGATTAAGACCTCACACTTTTACAACTGCAAAACCACTTGTTAAAATTGCGGGTAAGAGTATTTTGGCTCAATTAATAAAAGATGCAGTTAAGATGATAGATGAGCCTGTTGAAGAAATGGCTTTTATTGTTGGAGATGAATCTTTTTTTGGAGATAAAATTATTCAAGAGTTAAAATTATTAGCAAAGAAGTATAATTCGACCGCAATAATATACAGGCAGCTTACGCCACTGGGAACTGGTCATGCAATTATGTGTGCAGAAAAATCATTAAGCGGAAAAGCTTTAATAATTTATCCAGACACTTTAATAAAAACTAATGAGCCTTTTGACAAGAAAGCAGACGCTGTTATATGGACAAAGGAAGTTGAAAATCCTGAAGCTTACGGAGTTGTTAAATTAAATGAAAAAGGTGATGTCACAGCTTTAGTGGAAAAACCTACTGATTTCGTCTCAAATCTTGCTGTAATCGGGTTATATTATTTTAAAGAAATCTCACAACTTAAAAAGCAACTTCAAAAAGTCATTGATGAAAATTTAATGAACTCAGGAGAATATCAAATTAATGACGGTTTATTAAAGATGATGAGTGGTGGTAAAATATTTAAAGTTGGAAAAGTATCGGCATGGCTGGATTGTGGAAATGTTAAAAGTTCAATTAACTCTAATAAGGAAATGCTTAATTTTCATAGTAATGATAAATTAGAGTTGATTTCAAACAACATTAAATTAATTAATTCAAATATTATTGAACCAGTATTTATAGCAGATAATGTAGTTATTCAAAACTCAACTGTAGGGCCACATGTGTCAATATATAAAGAGTCTCACATCTCTGATTCTAAACTAGAAAATTCTATAATCGGAGAGAGAACAGAAATACTAAATGCTAATATTAAAGACTCTATGATTGGTAATAATTGTAAATACAACGGCAATTATAAATCTGTAAATATTGGAGATTTCAGTGAGTTGATTTAACTTGCCGAAATGAGAAAAATAATTTTTGTCTTTTTTCTATTTATTTCCAGCTGTAACCTAACTAAGAGCTCAAGCTCAAATGCAGTTTTAAAAAAAATACCAACAAAAATTCTAAAAGAAAAAATAGAAAACAATAAGAATAAGTTTTCCTATTTAATGTTGCGTTCACAGGCAACGATTGTCAATAACGGATCTACAAATCAATTTAATCTTTCAATTAGATTAAAAAATGAAGAAAAAATTTTAATAAGTGGTTCGCTTTTAATTCCACTATTTAAGGGATTGCTTTCTAAAAATGATTTTACATTTTACGAAAAGCTTAACAAATCCTTTTATAACGGGAATTACGATTATATTTCAGATTTACTAAACTTTGATTTTTCATTAGTTTCATTTCAAAATTTAATTACAGGAAAACCAATCGAAAGTTTAAAAAATCAAAAACTAAAGCAAAGTTTTGAAAATAAAAACTATGTGTTAAGCTCATATAATAGAAAATCTAAACTGTATCATAAATACTATTTTGAGCCTATTACTTTCAATTTAAAAAAACAAGTTTTTACAGATGAAAACAATAAAATTCTAACAGTTGAATATCGAGATTATAAACTAATTGAAAATAATTTTTATCCTCAAAAAGTTATAATAAATACAAAAAACAATGAAAAGGAATTAAAAATTAACCTTAATTCTAAAATCAGAAGAATTAATGAAAAAATTTCTTTTCCTTTTAAAATACCTAACGGTTATAAAAAGCTTCAATTATGAATTTTGTGAAAGCCTTGCAGTGTTCTGTATTAATAGTTTTCATATTAAGCTTTAATTCTTTACAAGCACAAAAATCTACGCAAAAACAATTAGAAGAAAAAAAAGCTCTTTTAAACAAGGAGTTGAAAGTAATAAACACTTTACTTTTTACCAATAAACAACGAAAAACAGCAGCTTTTAATGATATTGAAAATTTAAACTATAAAATAGAAAGAAAGCAAGAGTTGATTAAACTAACAAATCAGCAAATAAACTTATTAAATCAAGAAATAGTTAGTAATTCAGAATCTTTAGAAAAACTTGAGACCGACCTCTTCGAAGTAAAAGAGGCATATAAAGAAATGATTTTAAAATCTTTTAAATCTAAATCAGGTAAAAATAGACTAATGTTTATTCTTTCTTCTGAGACTTTTTTTCAGGCACTAAAACGGACTCAATACATAAAGCAATATTCAATATTTAGAAAAAATCAAGCAAAAAAAATAGAATTAATTTCTCAACAACTTAAAGAAATCAAAAAAGAACTGCTTTACAAAAGAGACGTTAAAAAAGGCTTGCTAACAAAAAACAGAGCAACTCAAAAAACCTTAGAGTTAGAAAAAAAAGAAGTAAATAATATAGCATATAAGCTTAGAAATCAAGAGAAAAAATACAAAAGAAACATTTTGGCTAAACAAAAAGAAAGTCAAAAAATCGATAAGGAAATCAATAAGTTAATTAGAGAAGCTATCGCTAGGTCAAATAAAAGCAAATCAAATAAAAATTCCAAAAGCTTTACATTGACACCAGAAGCCAAAGCTTTGGCAAAAAAGTTTGAATCAAACAAAGGAAAATTGCCATGGCCGGTTTCAAGGGGAGTTGTCATTCAAAGGTTTGGGACACAACCTCATCCAGTTGTAAAAACGGCTAAAATAAAAAGTAATGGAATCATAATCGCAACTGAAAAATCTCAAAAAGTAAAAACTATCTTTGAGGGCAGTGTGCTTTCAGTTCTTCAGTTTAGAGGCAGTAATCCAACGGTATTAATTCAGCACGGAAACTATATAACAGCATATAAAAATCTTTCAAAAGTGTTTGTTAATAAAGGAGACAAGGTAGACTCTAATCAATATATAGGAGAAGTTTTTACCAACTCTTCAACCGGAAAATCTTCTATACAATTTAGTGTATTTCAAAAAACCACTCCGCTAGATCCTTTGTCATGGATTTTAAGAATGAATTAAACTATTTATAGTTCAAAGCCATTTTAGCCAAATATTTTCCAAGAATATCAAACTCTAAATTGACGTTACCCTCTTTTTTTAAATTTTTAAAACTGGTATGCTCAAAAGTGTATGGAATAATAGCAACCTTAAATTGATTGGGCTTTGAATCGACAACAGTTAAACTAACCCCGTTCACAGCAATAGATCCTTTTTCAACAGTTATATTATTAGATTTTTGATATTCAATTATAAACTCCCAACTTCCGTTTTTTTCTTTAACATCAATACATTTACCAATCTGGTCAATGTGACCTTGAATCATATGACCATCTAACCTGTCTCCGATTTTCATAGCTCTTTCTAAATTGATGATATCGCCAATTTCCCATCCGCTGATCGTGGTTTTATTCATTGTTTCTTCAATAGCTGTAACCGTATATAAGTTATTGTTAATATTAACTACTGTTAAACAAATACCGTTATGAGATACGCTTTGATCTATTTTTAGCTCAGATGTAATTTCACAAGACAAGGTAATGTCAAGGTTGTTTCCGATGTTTTTAATATCAACTATTTTAGCCTGCTGTTCAACAATTCCTGTAAACATGAGTATTAATTTATATCTTTAAATAATAGATAAAAATAATAATAATAAAAGAACAAATTACATGAAGAATGAAACTTTACCTATTGTAGGGATTTCTTGTGGAGATCCAAACGGAATAGGAATCGAAGTAATCTTAAAATCTTTAGCCGACAAGAGAATATTAAGTTTTTTTACTCCAATTGTTTTCTGTAATGATAAGTTAATTTCTAGCCAAAAAGAACAACTCAATCTTGAGTTAAATTCGATAAAAATTAACATAAATAAAAGTCCAGTCAAAGGAAAAGTTAATATAATAAATGTATGGGAAGACGATTTTACCACAACATTTGGTAAGCCGACCAAGGACTCCGGAACAAAGTCATTTTTATCTCTTCAAGCAGCTGTACAGGCTTTAAAGAACAATAAAATTAACTTATTGGTGACCGCTCCAATTAACAAAAACAACATTCAAAGTGAAAAGTTTAAGTTTCCAGGTCACACGGACTATTTAGCACAAGAGTTAGATGGAGATAGTTTGATGTTTATGATTTGTGATGAACTGAAAATAGGATTGTTAACAGATCACGTTGCTTTAAAAGAAATTAATAGGCATGTCACAAAACAGAGAATAGAACAAAAATTTTCTTTAATTAACGAATCTTTAAAAAAAGATTTTGGTTTTCAAAAGCCTAAAATCGCAGTTCTTTCAATTGACCCTCACGCTGGTGACGGAGGTGTAATTGGGAAGGATGATCAAGATATATTAAAACCGGTATTATTAGAAATTGCATCAAAAAATAATCTGGTTTTTGGACCTTTTTCTAGTGACAGTTTTTTTGGGTCAGGACAACATAAAAAATATGATGCTGTTTTAGCTATTTATCACGATCAAGGCCTTATTCCTTTCAAAACTTTATCTTTCGGTTCAGGAGTTAATTATACCGCTGGATTGAACAAAGTAAGAACTTCACCTGACCATGGAACAGGCTATGACATTGCAGGCAAGGGGCTTGCAGATTCAACGTCTTTTAAGAACGCAATTTTTTCTGCAATAGAGATTTTTAAATCAAGAAAGCTGTTTGAAGATTTAAATAAAAATCCATTAAACTTGTCTAATTCCAAAACAGGCAATAAATAGGCTATTAAAATTATAATATTTCTTATATTCGCAGGCTCAAACTTAGCATTATGCAGTTTTTAAATCAGTTTGTAATTAGTTTTACTGGATTAAAAGAAGGAGAGCATGAATATAAGTTCGAGTTAGAAAACGAGTTCTTTGAACATTTTGAATACAATGATTTTAATAGTTGCAAGATAGAGGCAACAGTCATTTTGAATAAAAAATCTAATTTATTAGAATTTAATTTTTATTCTAAAGGGAAGATCAACCTAAATTGTCATGTTTCTAATGAGCCTTTCGAATACTCTCAGAAGCACAACATGAAGCTGGTGGTGAAGTTTAGCTCTGAGTTGTCAGATGATAATGAAGAACTTTTGGTTTTACCCGTAGGACAAACACAAATAAATATTGGAAAATACTTGTTTGAAATGATAGTGTTATCTTTACCTATTAAAATTATACATCCTGGCGTGAAAGACGGTTCTTTAGAAACAGAAACGTTAAAAAAGCTTAGGGAGTATGAATCAAATGTTTTAGACAATAAAGATAAAAATGATCCCAGATGGGACAAATTAAAAGATTTAATATAAAAGATTATGGCACATCCTAAAAGAAAAATTTCCAAAACTAGAAGAGATAAAAGAAGAACTCATTATAAAGTTTCCGATTCTCAGATAGCGACATGTAAAACTACAGGTGAAGCTCATTTATACCATAGAGCACATTGGCATGAGGGAAAATTATACTACAGAGGTAAAGTTTTGATAGACAATAATGTAGAAACAGAGGCTTAATATATTTTTTAAAAAAATAGGATTTTTTGCTATTTTTTTGTCTTTTTTTACCGTTTTTTCCCATTTTTTTGCCATTTTTGATCAAAATTCTAAATAACGAGTTTGAAAAAAATTAAAGCTTCTATAACTGCAGTCGGATCTTTTTTGCCAGAAAAAATTTTAAATAATGCAGATTTAGAGAAAATCGTTGATACAAATGATGATTGGATAACCACTCGAACTGGGATTAAAGAAAGAAGAATTTTAGACAAGGGTATTGGGACTTCATATATGGCAATCCGAGCTGCTAATACCATAATTAAAAATAAAAAATTAGATCCAACACAAATTGACCTAGTTATTGTAGCTACAATCACACCTGATATGCATGCAACTGCAACTGCAGCGTATGTTGCTTCTGAAATAGGCGCATCCAATGCATTTGGATTTGATATTAGCGCAGCTTGTTCAGGGTTTTTATATGGCTTGTCTACCGCTTCTGCATTTATTGAATCAGGTAGATATAAAAAAATTATTTTAATTGGAGCTGATAAAATGTCTTCTATAGTTGACTATACAGATAGAAATACTTGTATTATTTTTGGAGATGGTGCTGGAGCAGTGTTGTTAGAACCTAATATTGAGGGCTACGGAGTTCAAGATGAATATTTACGATCTAATGGATCAAATAGAGATTTACTTAGAATTGAAGCTGGAGGGTCTCAAACACCTACAACAAAGGATACAGTAGAAGAAAAAAAACATTTTATATATCAAGACGGTAAAAACGTCTTTAAGCACGCAGTTTCAAATATGTCAGAGGCTTCTGACCAAATCATGAAACGCAATAATTTAACACATTTAGATGTAAACTATTTAATTGCGCACCAAGCCAACAAGAGAATTATTGATGCTACATCTAAAAGAATGGGCATTAAGGATGAAAAGGTCCTAATGAATATTCATCGTTATGGCAATACTACCGCAGCAACTATTCCTTTGCTTTTATTCGATTTTGAATCTAAGCTTAAAAAGGGAGATAACATTATCTTTGCCTCTTTTGGAGCTGGCTTTACTTGGGGAGCTATGTATTTAAAATGGGCTTATAACCACTAATTATTTTATTATGAACATTAAGGAAATTCAACAGTTAATCAAATTTGTCGCAAAATCAGGAGTGAGCGAAGTAAAAATTGAATCAAAAGATTTAAAGCTAAGTGTTAAAACTGGAGTTTCAGGAAACGTTGTTTCTCATACTGAACCGGTATTGGTAAATGCGCAGCCTTTAGTTCAAAGTATACCATCAGAAACTCACTCAGAACCAGAAAAAACTCAGGTATCTGACGCCAATGAAGCTGACCATCTAATTACTATTAAGTCACCTATTATTGGAACTTTTTACAGAAAGCCTTCACCTGACAAGCCAAATTTTATAGAAATTGGAGACTCAATAAAAGAAGGAAGTGTATTATGTGTGGTAGAGGCCATGAAACTTTTCAACGAAATAGAATCAGAATACTCAGGAAAAATTGTTAAAATTCTTGTTGATGACGCGTCGCCAGTTGAATTTGACCAACCTTTATTTGTAGTTGACCCTTCTTAACCATATACTTATGTTTAAAAAAATATTAATTGCTAATAGAGGCGAAATTGCCTTAAGAATTATTAGAACTTGTAAGGAAATGGGTATTAAGACAGTTGCAGTTTATTCTGTAGCTGACAAAGAAAGTTTACATGTTAAGTTTGCTGACGAAGCGGTTTGTATTGGTCCTGCTAATAGTGCAGATTCATATTTAAAAATACCAAATATCATTGCGGCAGCAGAAATTACAAATGCAGACGCTATCCATCCAGGATATGGATTTTTATCAGAAAATTCTAGGTTTTCAAAAATATGTGATGAACATAAAATTAAATTTATTGGTGCTTCTGCAGACATGATTGAAAGAATGGGAGATAAAGCCTCTGCAATCGCAACAATGAAAGAAGCAGGAGTGCCAACAATACCCGGTTCAGGAGGAATCATAGATTCTTTTGAAAAAGCTAAAAAAATTGCTAAAAAAATAGGATACCCTGTAATGATAAAAGCTACTGCCGGTGGTGGTGGTAAAGGAATGAGGGCAGTTTGGGGTGAAGATGGTTTTTTGGATTTATGGGAAAGCGCAAAGCAAGAAGCATTTGCTTCATTTGGTAATGACGGCATGTATATGGAGAAATTAGTTGAAGACCCAAGACACATTGAAATACAAATTGTAGCCGATAAATTTGGAAAAGCTTGTCATTTATCAGAAAGAGATTGTTCAATTCAACGAAGACATCAAAAATTAACCGAGGAAACCCCCTCTCCATTTATGACAGATAATTTAAGGGAGAGAATGGGAAAAGCGGCTGTTAAAGCATCTGAACATATCAAATATGAAGGTGCAGGAACCATAGAGTTTTTAGTTGATAAAAATAGAAATTTTTACTTCATGGAAATGAACACTAGAATTCAAGTTGAACATCCTATTACAGAACAGGTTATTGACTACGACCTAATAAAAGAACAAATTAAAGTTGCATCAGGAATTAAGGTTTCAGGCGAACATTATTTCCCAAAGCTTCATTCAATAGAATGTAGAATAAACGCCGAAGACCCTTTTAAAGGGTTCAGACCCTCCCCAGGAAAAATAACTAATCTTCATTTACCGGGTGGTCATGGTGTTAGATTGGATACGCATGTATATAGCGGCTATATTATTCCTCCTAATTATGATTCTATGATTGCTAAATTAATTGTTACTGCTCAAAATAGAGAAGAAGCAATTGATAAAATGCGTAGGGCTTTGGATGAATTTATTATTGAGGGGATAAAAACGACTATTCCTTTTCATAGACAATTAATGGACCATCCAGATTATATTTCTGGAAATTATACCACCAAGTTTATGGAAGATTTTCAAATAGAAGAGAAATACGCTTAAAAGAAATCAGCTACTATTTTTTCAGCTATTTGAACAGCATTAGTTGCGGCCCCTTTCCTTAAATTATCAGCTACCACCCAAAGGTTTAAAGCTTTATCATGAGAAAAATCTTTTCTAATTCTTCCTACAAAAACTTCATCTTTATTTTTTGAATACAAAGGCATAGGATACTTTAGGTTTTCTATATCATCTTTAACCACAACTCCTGGAGTTTCCTTCAATAAACTTACAATATCTAAAATATCAAATGAATTCTCTAGCTCTATATTTATTGATTCACTATGTCCACCCATTACAGGAATTCTCACAGCTGTGGCGCTAATACTAATTGAAGAATCTAATATTTTATGAGTTTCATTTGAAAGTTTCATTTCTTCTTTTGTATATCCGTTTTCCAAAAAATCATCACAGTGCGGAATTGCATTTTGGTGAATTTTATAATTATACGCCATTTCTCCTTCTATATTTTTGTACTCGTTTTCTAGCTGTTTTAAAGCTTTAACGCCTGTACCTGTAATGGATTGATAAGTAGAAACTATAACCCTTTTGACGCCATATTCTTTATGAATAGGCGCTAAAACCATTAGCATCTGAATTGTTGAACAATTTGGATTTGCAATTATTTTATCCGTTTCTTTTATCTGGGAACCATTAATTTCAGGAATTATTAGTTTTTTCAAAGGATCCATTCTCCATGCAGATGAATTGTCTATTACAACAGTACCAACTTCAGCGAATTTAGGGGCCCATAGTAGTGAAGTTTCACCTCCAGCTGAAAATATAGCTATTTCTGGCTTTTTTTGAAGAGCTTGATCTAAACCAATAACAGAATACTCTTTGCCACAGTATGTAATAATTTTACCGATTGAATTTTCTGACGCAACAAGAAGAAGTTCGTCAAAATGAAGATTTCTTTCTTTTATTACATCCAACATTACGTTTCCAACCATCCCAGTAGCACCAACAATTGCAAGTTTCATTATTTTAATTTTTTACAAAAATAAATATTTATGATAAAGGAAATAGTAGCTTGCGTAAATAAGTCAATTTTAAAACAAAAAGTTATAAATACAACACTATCTACTAACAACCCTTTTTATTCTTCTTGATATTGAACTAATTAACTCATAGGAAATAGTGTTTGCTTTTTTTGAAAATTCTTCAGCAGAATAAGATTTGTCATCAAAAAAAACGACTTCATCTCCTTCTTCACATTTAATGTTTGTTACATCAATCATTAGCATATCCATGCAAACGTTTCCAACTATTTTAGCCATTTTATTTTCAATTAACACTTCTCCTTTTTCATTTCCATATTGTCTTCCAATTCCGTCTGCATGACCAATAGGAAGAGTAGCAATAACTGAATTTGTTTTTGCAACAAATCCCTTATTATACCCCACAGATTCCCCCTTTTTAATTTCATGAATTTGAGATATTATGGTTTTTAATGTCAAAACAGGTTTAAGGTTTTTTTCAAATTTAATGTCATTGCCAAATCCGTATAATCCAATTCCAGATCTTACCATATCAAATTGATAGTCTGAATAGTTTAACATTCCAGACGTATTTAACAGATGCTTTTTCAAAGGAGTTTCTAATTCAATTTCTAAAGCTTTATCAATTGAAATAAATTCTTCAATCTGTTTTTTTGTGTATTTTTTTTCATTTAAATCCTCAGAAGCACCAAGGTGAGAGAAGAGGTATTTTGGGAGATTTGACTTAATTAGTTTTGAGAGTTTGTGTATGTCTTTTTTTAAAAAACCAATCCTATTTAGCCCTGTATTGAATTTTATATGATAAGGATATGATGTCTTATTTTTCTTTTTTAACGCTTTTATAAAAAAAGATAAAATCCTAAACGAGTATATACTAGGCTCTAACTGATTTTCTATTATATTATCAAAATCTTTCTCTTGAGGATGTAAAATAAGAATAGGAATTTTAATTCCAAACTTTCTTAAATCCACCCCCTCTTGAGTATATGCGACAGCTAAATAATTAACACCTAGTCGCTCTAATTCTTGTGACACAACTCTGGAATCGCTTCCATACGAAAACGCCTTAACTACCGCCATAAACTTAGTTTTAGAAGTTATTTTGGATTTTAAATATTCTAAATTATTTTTTAAGTTTTTAAGCTTAATTTCTACAGTTGTTTCTTTTACAGGCATTATTATCGCTCTCTTTTATTCATTTTTTTAATGAAAACTTCTCTTGATAAAGGCTCGTATTCTTTCTTTTCACCTATTAAAACTAAATCTTTATTATCTTCTTTTCTAAAACTGTATCCTGCGGAATTTCCAGTTTCAACACATATTGCATGAACTTTTTTAACTTCTTCCGCACAGGCCATTAAATTAGGCATGGGGCCAAAAGGATTTCCTTTATAATCCATATCAAGCCCAGCTACAATTACCCTGTATCCATCGTTAGCAAGCGTGTTACAAATTTTTACAATGGACTGTTCAAAAAACTGAGCCTCATCAATACCAACAACATCTAATCCTTCACAGTTTGCTAAAATTTCTTCAGGACTGGAAATTATTGTTGCGTAAATTTCATTTTTAGCATGAGAAATTATTTTATCATCGGGATTTCTAGAATCTATTTTTGGTCTGAAGACTTTATATTTTTTTCCAGCTAATTCAACTTTTTTGATCCTTTTAATTAATTCTTCAGTTTTTCCAGAAAACATAGATCCGCAAATCACTTCTAATCTTCCTTTAAAATCATGCTTCTGATTCATCTAATTAATATTTATTGAAATTTCTTACAAAGTAGTTAACTTTAAAGATTTGACAAAGGTCTTAAATTTAATTCAACATGGCAAAACTATATATCGTACCAACTCCAATTGGAAATTTGGAAGACTTTACCTTTAGGGCAATTAATGTTTTAAAGGATGTAGATTTAATTTTGTGTGAAGACACTAGAAGAAGTAAGAAGTTGTTAATTCATTATGATATAGAAACACCATTACGTTCACATCACAAATTTAATGAGCATAAAGAGATCGGAAAAGTTGTAAATAAAATTTTATCAGGAGAAAAAATTGCATTAATATCAGATGCAGGCACACCTGGAATATCTGACCCCGGATTTTTAGCTGTTAGGACATGTCTTGAAAATAATATTGAAGTAGAATGTTTACCTGGTGCAACTGCATTAATACCAGCTCTTGTGAATAGTGGAATTCCATTCGACAAGTTTGTTTTCGAAGGTTTTTTGCCAGTAAAAAAGGGGCGAAAAACCAAACTTGAAAAACTTAGCGAAGAAGAAAGAACTATGGTTTTTTACGAATCTCCTCACAAACTTTTAAAAACATTAAAAGATTTTAGTAATAGCTTTGGTCAGGAAAGAAAAGTTGCGATTTCCAGAGAACTCACTAAGATATACGAGGAAACAATTCGCTTAAGTTTAGAAAATGCTGTAAAATTATTTACTGAAAAACCACCAAAAGGAGAATTTGTAATCATTATTGAGGGATATAAAAAGCAATAATGAATTGGGTTATAAAAGAAAATAACGATAATGAATCCGTTAAAAGACTCTCAAATGAATTAAATATTTCTCCTATTTTGTCTTCAATGCTTGTTAACAGAAGGATTAAAACCTTTGATCAAGCAAAAAAATTTTTTCGACCAAATTTTGAAATGCTACACGATCCTTTTTTAATGAAGGACATGAGCCTTGCTGTAGAAAGAATTCAAAAAGCTATTCAGAAAAACGAATCCATAATGATTTTTGGGGATTATGATGTTGATGGTACCAGCTCTGTTGCATTGCTTTCTATGTACTTAGAATCACTAGGACTGAAAATTATTAAATACTTGCCTGACAGAAAAAAAGAAGGCTATGGCGTTTCAATTAATGCAATAGATCATGCGTTTAGTAAAAATCATAAATTAATTATAGCTCTTGATTGTGGAATCAAGGCACATAAACAAGTAGAATATGCTAAGGAAAAAGGAATAGAGTTCATAATATGTGATCACCATAATCCAGATAAAAACCTTCCAAAAGCTTTAGCTATACTAAATCCAAAGAGAAAAGATTGCGCGTATCCATTTAAAGAGTTATGTGGGTGCGGAGTGGGATTTAAACTGGTTCAAGCAATAGAGTCCAAACAATCAAAAGACAATCAAGTTATAAATTATTTAGACTTAGTTGCTTTAGCAATTGCAGCAGATGTTGTTCCGTTAACTGGTGAGAATAGAGTCTTGGCTTTTATTGGCCTTCAAATTATTAATTCAAATCCTAGACCAGGGATTCATAGTCTTTTAAAGAAAAATATAAAAAAAGAATATACCATAAGTGATTTAATGTATTATGTTGGTCCAAGAATTAATGCAGCAGGGCGAATGAAACACGCATCATTGGCGTTAGAGGTATTAATATGCAATGATATAAATTCTATAGAAAAATTAGCTTTAGAAATAGAGGATTTAAACACATCAAGAAAGGATATTGAAAAGGATATAACTAGCCAGGCAATTGAACAAGTCGACAACTCAAGCGAAAAATTAAACTCTATTGTAGTATTTGATTCAGATTGGAATAAAGGAGTTATTGGCATTGTTGCATCAAGGCTTGTAGATAAATATTATAAACCATCTATTGTTTTTTGCGAATCTTCAAAGGGAGTTTTAACCGCTTCTGCTAGATCAATTAAAGGTCTAGACTTGTACTCAGTTTTGAACCAGTGTAAGGGTTTTATAGATCAGTTTGGAGGGCACAAATACGCTGCTGGACTTACAATCAAAAAAGAAAACCTTGAAGGATTTAAAAAACATTTTGAAAATATTGTTTCACAAATAATAGATAAAAATATTTTTGAGCAGGAATTATTAATTGAATCAAAAATTAATTTAAACGAGATTACTCCAAAATTTTTTAGAATTTTAAAACAATTTGAGCCTTTTGGTCCAGGGAATAAATCGCCTTTATTTTTATCTGAAAATTTAAAAACAAAAGGAAAGGCTTTTGAACTTGGGAAAGAAAAAGAACACATAAAGCTTAATTTAACCCAAGACAATAAAACTTCATACTCATCAATAGGCTTTTGGTTTTCTAATAAGTTCAATAATCTTGAAAACAAAGAAAATTTTTCAGCAGTTTATAATATTGACGAAAACAATTGGAAAGACCTTTCTAGTATACAACTAAAACTAAAAGATTTAAAATAAAAAAAGCCCCTTTTTCAAGAGGCTTTTTTTAATAAACA
>CAJQMK010000040.1 GCA_905479415.1 uncultured Flavobacteriaceae bacterium
CAAAGCAGCTAAAAAAATAATTAGAAATCTATTTAACATATTCTAAACTAGACTCTTTTAGAGAATTTTCTTTTTTTCTTTTTCTTTCTTTTATCAAATCTTGTAAGACTATCTTGTCCAACTACATTTTCAAAACTAATATCGGAAGGTAATTCTGAGATAGTATAATCCTCAAGACTTTCAATTTTTTTCCCCGATTCATTGATTTTGATAATCTTTTTTACGTTTTCCTCACTTATTTGATGCCAATTAACACTATCATTTTTATAAACAAACCACAGTATCTTTTTAAAAATGTCAATTTTTTGGCAGTAAGCAATACCTTTTTCCGTTAAAAGTTTTGTATTTGATTTAGGAAAATCTTTTAAAGCTTCTTGATAAAAATCTAACTCATAGTTTAAACAACATTTTAGTTTTCCGCATTGACCAGCTAATTTTTGAGGGTTAAGCGAAAGTTGTTGATATCTAGCCGCTGATGTTGAGACTGATCTGAAATCAGTAAGCCAAGTTGAGCAGCAAAGTTCTCTTCCACAAGAGCCAACGCCACCTAATCTAGCTGCCTCCTCCCTTAAACCAATTTGCTTCATTTCAATACGAGTGCTAAATTCTCTTGCCATATTTCTAATAAGCTGCCTAAAGTCAACTCTACCAGCTGCCGTATAGTAAAAAGTAGCTTTTGATGCGTCTCCTTGAAATTCAACGTCTGAAATCTTCATTTTTAAACTTAAAGAAATAGCCAATTCCCTAGCCTTCTTTTTGATTGTCTCTTCTTTTTCTCGAGCCCTTGTCCATTTATCAATATCACTTTGAGATGCTATTCTTTGAATATTATAAAACTCGGTAGTTTCCGGATTAATTTTTTTTCTTTTCAATTGAATTGGGATAAGCCCTCCTTTCAAAGTAACAAACCCTACGTCATAACCTCTTTCAGCCCCAACTACAACTAAATCACCTATTGAAACAGTTAAATCTTTAGAGTTTTTAAAGTAGTTTTTTCTGCCGTTTTTAAATCTAATTTCGAATATGTTGTTCAGCTTTTGATCAGCTAAAGGCTCCATGTTTTCTAACCAATCGAAAACAGTCAACTTGTTACAACTGTCAGTTCCACATGTGCCGTTATTTTTACATCCCTTAGGAGTACCATTTGAAGAAGAACAACTTGTACAACTCATTATTGTAATTAAATTTATAAAAATCTAAAGTTAACGAATTAATAGACGTGATTTAAAACAATTAAGATGATGTTTTTTTAAACTTTAAAGCATCAGATCTTCCTTTTTTAAAAATTTTATTACTATTCTTTTTTCCTTTTCTCAATATTTTTTGATCTTCAAGTGAAAGAGAATTGATTTTGTAACATTCTTCAGAACAACAGTTATTGAATTCTTTAGCACATTTTTCGCACTGAATAAACAGCAAATGGCAAGCTTCATTTGCGCAGTTAATGTGCGTGTCACACTTTTCGCCACATTGATGGCAATTTGCAATTATCTCGTCACTTACAGCTTCACTTCTGCGGTGGTCAAAAACAAAATTCTTGCCTAAGAACTTATTGTTTATTTTTTCTTGATCAACCTGCCTAGCATATTCAATTATTCCTCCATCCAGTTGATATACTTTTTCATACCCTTTGTGCTTTAGAAAAGCGCTTGCTTTTTCACATCGAATTCCGCCAGTACAGTACATTACTATATTTTTGGATTTTTTGTGTTTTGCAAATTTCTTTTCAATAATTGGCAATGATTCTCTAAAGCTGTCAACGTCAGGCAGAATTGCTCCGTCAAAATGACCTATTTCACTTTCGTAATGATTTCTCATGTCGACAAGTAAAGTATTCGGATTTTCTATTAGAGTATTGAACTCAGAAGCGTTGACGTGTGTGCCATTATTTGATAAATCAAAACTGTTTTCGGAGAGGCCATCTGCCACAATTTTATTTCTAATTTTTACTTTAAGTTTTAGAAACGAAAAATCATCTTGTTCTACAGCAACATTTAATCTTATTTCTTTAAGAAAATCAATAGAGTCAAGTTTTGTTTTAAATTCATTTAAGTTTTGTGAGGGCATAGACAGTTGAGCGTTAATCCCTTCACTAGCGATATAAATTCTTCCAAGTACATCTAATTTTTCCCACATCAAATAAAGATGATCTCTAAAAAGAGAAGTGTTTTTAATTTGATGATATTTATAGAAGGATAGTGTAATACGTCTATTGCCAGCTTTCTCAATTAGAATTGCCCTTTCATTAGCGCTAAGCTTATTATATAATTGCATTAATTTCCTTAACTAATTGCGAAAATAAGCTATTAAAAATTAACAAAAAATCAAGTTAAATACGCTATGACTTAATTCAAATATATTGTACTTTAGACATGTAATTTAATTCCACAAATTTATGAGCAAAGAAAAAGATTCAAAACTAAAAGCATTACAACTGACTTTAGACAAATTAGATAAAACTTATGGGAAAGGAACTGTAATGAAAATGGGAGATGTGGAAATTGAAAAAATTGATTCAATCTCTAGTGGATCTTTAACATTGGATGGGGCCTTAGGAGTTGGAGGGTACCCAAAAGGTAGAGTTATCGAAATATACGGCCCAGAGTCATCAGGTAAAACAACTTTGACTCTTCATGCAATTGCTGAATGCCAAAAAGCAGGCGGTATAGCCGCATTTATTGATGCAGAACATGCTTTTGACAGATTTTATGCTCAGAACTTAGGGATTAACATAGATGAGTTAATAATATCTCAACCCGACAATGGAGAACAGGGCTTAGAGATTGCAGATAATTTAATCAGATCTGGAGCAGTTGATATTATAGTTATCGATTCTGTTGCTGCTTTAACTCCAAGAAGTGAAATTGAAGGTGAGATGGGAGATTCAAAAATGGGTCTACACGCAAGATTAATGTCTCAAGCTTTGAGAAAATTAACATCGAACATTAGCAAAACAAATTGTACCGTAATGTTTATTAATCAATTACGTGAAAAAATTGGAGTTATGTTTGGAAACCCTGAAACAACTACAGGGGGAAATGCACTTAAGTTTTATGCTTCTGTTAGGTTAGACATTAGAAGATCGACACAAATTAAAGACACAAACGGAAACGTATTGGGTAATAAAACAAGAGTCAAAGTTGTAAAAAACAAAGTTGCCCCTCCTTTTAAAGTTAGTGAGTTTGATATCATGTATGGAAAAGGGATTTCAAAAATGGGCGAAATTATTGATTTAGGCGTTGCTCATGAAATTATAGACAAAAGCGGATCCTGGTTTAGTTATGGAGATACAAAACTAGGTCAAGGAAGAGATTCAGTTAAATCAATTTTAAAAGATAATCCTGAGCTTTCTGATGAAATTGAGGCTAAAATTGTTGAAGCAACTAAAGCCTAGGCTCTAAGTCTTTTAGCATAAAATCGTAAACTTTCTGTTTCAAGTTTTCCATGTCTTTTGAATCTAGACCTTTGGTTTCTATATGATGATGAACTTTAGCCCTTAAAAGCCCTGGACCACCAACAAAGTGATTGTAAGAAAAATGATATGGATATCGTCTTTCACAGTCATAGAAAGACATGGGTACAATTGGAATTTGACAGTGAATAGAAAATCTAAAAACACCGTTTTTAAACGGAGCTAGTTTAATTTCTGGGGCAGTCACCAAACCCTCAGCAAAGATACAAAGGCTTAAACCCTGATTTAATCTTCTCTGGGCATGTCCATATACAGCTTTTCTGCTTTCAGGACTTTCTCTATCCACAAGTATACAAACTCTTTTATAGAAAAAACCAAATACAGGAAGCTCTACCAGTTCTTTTTTCCCAACAAAAACAATAGGATTTTTACTAATTTGAAGCATAAGCATTACATCAATCATGCTTTTATGATTAGCTGTTAGCATATAATTCTTTCCCTTTAAAAGGGGTTCTGAAAATTCTATTTTAGGAATAAGACCCATTCCAAACAAAATAAGCTTAGCCCAAATATTTCTAGCTACCCAGTAAAATTGTGGATACCACTCTTCTTTAAAACAAAATATAAAAAATAGTGGCAGTGATATTATAATTCCAGTAGCAGCTAAAGTGTAGAACCATATATTGTATAAACCACACAAACCTATTTTAATATACCTAATCATTACTGTAAATGTAATTAAATGAGTGATATAATTTTTAAAACTATTACTTTTGTTATTAATTAAAGATAAATGTCTAGAATTTTAACAGGTATACAAAGCACAGGAACTCCTCATTTAGGAAATATTTTGGGAGCTATAATTCCTGCTATTAAAATGTCAAATGAATCACAAAATGAATCATTTTTGTTTATTGCTGATATGCATTCTTTAACTCAAATTAAGGATAAAGAAACTCTTAGAAATAATACTTACGCCACTGCAGCTGCATGGTTAGCTTTTGGACTGAATACTGAAAAAACAATTTTTTATAGACAAAGTGATGTCCCTCAAGCTACTGAGCTTGCATGGATTTTATCATGTCATTTCCCTTATCAAAGGCTTACATTGGCACATTCTTTCAAAGATAAGTCAGACAGATTAAATGACGTCAATGCGGGAATTTTTACTTATCCGATGCTGATGGCAGCAGATATTTTATTATACGATGCTGAACAAGTGCCAGTAGGAAAAGATCAGCAGCAACATTTAGAAATGACAAGAGATGTTGCGTCTAGATTTAACAACATATATGGACCAACTTTTGTGCTGCCAACTGCAAAAGTTAATGAAGAAACTCAATTAATTCAGGGAACAAATGGAAAGAAAATGAGCAAATCTAAAGGCAATATAATTGATATATTTCTTCATGAAAAAGCTTTGAAAAAGCAGGTTATGGGAATACAAACTGATAGTACTCCAATTGACCAGCCTAAAGATTACGAAACCTGTAATGTGTTTAAACTCTACAGCCTAATTGCTGATAAAAAATCCATAAATTCTTTAAAAGAAAAATATACTAAAGGTGGATTTGGATATGGCCATGCTAAAACAGAGCTTTTGAATTATATTCTTTCAAATTTTTCTAGTGAGAGAGAGAAGTTCGATTATTATATGTCTAATAAAGAAGAGCTTGAGGCTGTTTTAAAAATAGGATCTGAAAAAGCTGATAAAGTAGCTCAGAAGGTTTTAAGCAGGGTAAGAGAAAAGCTTGGATATAATTAGATAGGTTTTAGTTTAGAAATTAAATCAAAAAAATGTATTTTTGAGTATATGCAACTTTCTAAATTTATTAGCGAACTACTTATTGAGCACGACTGTGTTACTGTACCAGGTTTAGGAAGTTTTTTAGGAAACTTCAAGTCAGCTCATTATGACTTAGAAAATGAAAAATTTTATCCGCCCTCAAAACAAATATCATTCAATTCTCAAATCAAAGTAAATGATGGTCTTTTGGCCAAGTTTATGTCTGAAAAATCAGGATTAAATTATGATGATTCTTTAAAAGAAATTCATCAAGAAGTTTTAAAAATTACTCTTAGTCTAAAAAAAGATTCAATTTTTTTAAAGGATATTGGAGAACTAAACTTAAATAAAGAAGAAAACATTGTTTTTACCCCTTTTCAAAACAAGAATTTTTTGAAAGATTCTTTCGGTTTGTCTCCAGTTTTCATCAAAGAATTAAGTCAAGAAGATAATTTAAATAAAAAAGAACTTGTTTTTGAGCCAAAAGCAAGATCAATTAAAAGATCAAAATTTTTTCAGACAGCAGCCATTTGGGCTTGTTTAGTTTTTGGAGCAAGCTCTATTTATTACAATGTTAATAATAATATTTTAGAACAAAAACTAGCTTATGAGCAAGATTTAAGAGAAGAATCATTCTCTAAAGTTCAAAAAGCAGTTTTTGATTTAGGTTCTTTACCATCACTCACAATAAATGTAAAAAGACAAGCCTCTCAGTTTTATATTATAGCAGGAGCTTTTAGAGTTTCAAAAAATGCTGATAATCTTGTCGCAAGTTTAAAAGAAAAAGGATACAATTCAAAAGTTCTTCCATTAAACGAAAAAGGATTAAATCCTGTGGCGTTTGAAGGGTTTTCTAGCAGAGATGAAGCGGTTAAAAGCTTAAGGTCTATACAAAAAAAAGTAAATAAAGATGCCTGGCTATTAGATATTAATAGTTTAAAATAATATGCATCACAAAACTCCAGAAAACTCAAAAACAATTCAAACAGATCTTGTATTGCCTGGAGAAACTAATAGTTTAAACAGTCTTTTTGGTGGAGAATTGTTAGCAAGAATGGATAGAGTGGCTAGTATTGCGGCCATTAAACATTCAGAACAAATCGTAGTAACAGCATCTGTTAATAATGTTGCATTTGGAGAACCCGTCCCTGTAGGTAGTATTTTAACTATAGAGGCAAAAGTTTCAAGAGCATTCAATTCTTCAATGGAAGTTTTTATTGATGTATGGAAACAAAATAAAACCAACCCAAAAATGACTAAAGTTAATGAAGCTATTTTTACTTTTGTAGCTTTAGATAAACAAGGAAAAACAGTAAAAATTCCTCAGGTTGTTCCTGAAACTGATCTTGAAAAAGAAAGATATGATGCGGCCTTAAGAAGAAGACAATTGAGCTTGGTTTTAGCTGGAAAATTATCTGCAAAAGAAGCCACTGAGCTAAAGGCTCTTTTTGACTAAATCAAAATGATTTTCACAAAACATATAAAACCGTATAGTATTCTTTTATTAAGCGTTTTACTAATAGGATGCAGTAAATCGCAAAAATTAGAAGTAAAATCTAATGATATTTACTTAAAGATTTTAGGTACTATACAAGACGGAGGTATTCCTCATATGGGTTGCAATAAAAAGTGTTGTAAGAACTATTTTTTAAATCAGAATAGAAGAATGGGGGTTTCAAGCATAGGTATTACCAACTTGAAATATGACACAAATTATCTCATTGACGCAACCCCGGATGTAAACTTTCAATTAGAAAGTTTAATTGGAAGCGCCAATCCCTCTGAAAAATTAAATGGAATATTCTTAACTCATGCTCACATGGGGCATTATGCGGGTCTTTTAAACTTTGGAAGGGAATCACTCAATAGTGTAAACATTCCTTTATACCTAATGCCTAAATTTCACGATTTCATTCTTAATAACGGCCCTTGGAATCAGCTAGTAACCCTAAAGAATATTAATCTTTTTGAAATTAACGCAGATAAAGAATTAATACTTGATGACAATTTAAGTATTACACCAGTTCAAGTTCCACATCGAGACGAATATTCTGAAACAGTTGGATTTGTAATTAAAGGAAAGTCAAAAAAAGCGTTATATATCCCTGATATTGATAAATGGGAAAAATGGAATGTTTCAATTGTTGAATCGATTAAAAATGTTGATTATGCATTTTTGGACGGAACTTTTTATGATCAAAAAGAAATAAACAATCGGGACATGTCTGAAATTCCACACCCTTTTGTAATTGAAAGCATGAAGCTATTTGATGATTTAGAAATAAAACATAAAAATAAAATATATTTTATTCACTTAAACCACACCAATCCATTATTAAATTCTAATTCAAAAGAATATAAATATGTTGTTTCAAATGGGTATAATGTAGCAAAAGAAGGTTTGGAACTAAAACTTTAAACCAGCAAGGAATTTAAAATAATTTTACAGTTTAAAACTCCAGAAATTGGACAATTATCTTTAGCATCCTCTGCCAATTCACTAAATTTTTCTTTAGATATCCCAGGTACTTTAGCTTGTAAATTCAATTCAATTGAGACAATTTTACCATCCAAAAATGTTAGTAGAGCTTCAGTACTGAGTTCTTCAGGGTTAAAATTAGCTTCATTTAAAACAAAACTTAATTTCATGTTAAAACAACCAGCATGTGCGGCAGCAATTAGTTCTTCAGGATTTGTTCCAAGCACACCATTATCATTTTCAAATCTAGTTTTAAAACTATACGGCATATTATTAAAGGCTCCACTTTGAGCAGTTAAAGTACCATTTCCGTCAGCACCATTACCTTTCCATATTGCGACTACTTTTCTTTTCATATTTAAAATTTAAAATTATTTTTTATTTAGTTTTTGGGATATCTTTTTGAATCATTTTAATATCAACTTGGTTGTTTTCAAACCCAAGTAAATGTTTAGAAAAATGGTCTGCTCTAAGCCAAAAATTATATTCGGACATATTTCCAAAACCATGTCTTTGGGTCGGTAAAATCATTAAATCAAATCGTTTATTAGCCTTAATTAATGCATTTGCAACTCTTAATGTTGCTCCTGGATGAACATTGTTATCCATATCACCTGTAACTAAAAACAATTTACCTTTTAAGTTATTTGCTAAAGATTGATTTTTTTCAATTTCATAAACATAATTCATACTTCCATCATCATTAGTTTCTTCTTTTACTCCGTGATGTGTTTCACTCCACCAGCTATTGTACATTGAATTATCATGATTTCCAGCTTGTGAGTATGCAGCCTTAAAAAAATCAGGGTAAACTAAAATAGCGGCTGTTGACATAAACCCACCACCGGAATGACCATATATACCAACCTTATTAATATCAATAAAGGAGTGTTTATTCGCTAATTGTTCTGCTACATATTTTTTATCAGCTAAACCATAATCTCTTAGGTTTCCATAACCGTAGTTGTGGTACCATTTTGATCTATGTGGGTGCCCTCCTCTGTTGCCCAACGTGATAACTACAAAACCAAGTTGTGCCATTCGATCTAGCCTGTCCATTCGAACTGAAAAAGATTTGTTTACTGATTCAGTTTGAGGCCCAGGGTAAACATATTCAAGAATCGGATATTTCTTTTTATTATCAAAATTAAAAGGCTTGTACATAACACCATATAAATCTGTAATTCCATCGTCTGCCTTTGCTTTAAAAGGCTCAGGAAATTGATAACCACTATCAAATAACGCGCTTAAATCGGCCTCTTCTAAATTCATAACTAATGAACCATCTGAACTTCTTAGATCTGATTTAGGAATCGTATTGACTCTGGAAAAATTATTTACAAAATATTTGTGATTATCGGAAGGTACAGTTGAAGTATTATAATTCCCTTTATTTAATATTTTAGGCTTTCCTCCATTTAAAGAGACTTTGTAAGTGTGTTCGTAATAAGGATCAATAGTTTTGTTTACCCCGTGAGCAGAGAAATATAAAGTATTAGATTTTGAGTCTATATGCTTAATGTTAAAGCTATGATAACTCCCTGTTGTAATTCGATTAATTAAATTCCCATTGGAGTTATATCTATAAAAATGACCCCAACCATCTCTTTCGGACCAATGAATCATTTCAGATTCATTGTTTATTAAATATATGGATTTGGTTTCATAAAAGTAAGTGTTTGTTTTTTCTTTTATTAGAACCTTTACCTCACCGGTATTCAAATCAGCAACGCAAATATCAAGATTCTTTCGATCTCTACTTATAGTATTAAAGTATATTTTATTTTTTTCAGACAGTAGCAAAGTTGGCTTAAAATCATCATCATATTCCGAAGGTTTTCTAGGTTTACTAAAAACGGAAATGTATTGCTGCTTAGAACGATCTAGTTTAACGTTTTTAATTTCTTTTGATGGAATATCAAAAATTAAAATTTCTCTTTTATAATACTCCGCTTCACCTGGCATGTGGTATTTATAGGTTTCTAAAGTTGGCCTTTTTTTAGCAACTGAATTTATAACCCACAGATCCTTAATTTCTCTACTATCAGTTCTTTGATATACAAATTTTTTAGAGTCAGAAGACCAGTATCCTCTTATAGGGAATCTATCATTTTTCTTTTTTTTAACTTCCTCATTATCTAACCCTCTTCCATAGCCTCCATAACTATAGTCTTTAACTCCATCTTTAGTCCATTGATTTTCTACAATTGTTGAGTCTTTTTCATTTTTTGTTGCTTTTAAAAAATTTTCTTTATCCATCCAATACAAATTGAATTTCTTAGAATAAAAAACAACAGTACTGTCGGGAGAAATATTTGCCCATTTTTTCCAATTTTCTTTTGGGGCTTTTTTATTGCTAATTAAAGTAAGTTTATTACTTCCTAGAACGTATTTAAATAAAAAAACTTTCTTATTTTTTTTGTCTTTTTCAATTTTGTTTTTTTTAATATCCTGAGACTCCTCATCTTCATATTTAGAAGTTACTCTAAATTTAATTGCAGTCTCATTATCTATAAATTTGAAATCAAACTTAGGCAAATGCTTAGCATCGTAAGGATCTTTAGTTATCTCAGTAAGCCAAGCAGCCATTTTATCATTGTCAAAAAGCTTTTTTTTGGTTTTTTTATTTGGATCAACTATATAATAGTTAGAGCCTTCAGTGGTCTTATATTGATACCAAAACTTATCTCCATTTTTTAAATAATGTGGCCTTACAGAGGATGAATGCACTAGTTTTGCTAATTTTTTTGGAGAAAATTTAGCGGCTAAATCATAATTAGAGTTTTGTTGAGAATAAGAATTAAGAGTTGTTAAGACAAATAAAGCGCAAAGTATTTTTTTCATAATATTCAAAAAAAAGTTAATGTAAAAAGAAATCTATTTTAAATTCCTAGAATGTTATTAATATGTTTTTGGTCAGTGTCACCCGAAGCAAAATCATCAAATGCTTTTTTGGAAACTTCTATAATGTGATTTTTTATAAATTCAGACCCTTCTCGAGCTCCTTGTTCAGGAGATTTTATGCAACACTCCCATTCTAAAACAGCCCAGCCTTCAAAATTGTATTGACTTAATTTTGAAAAAATACTTTTAAAATCTACTTGCCCATCCCCTAACGATCTAAATCTTCCTGGTCTGTCAATCCAATCTTGATAACCACCATAAACGCCAGATTTACCATTTGGATTAAACTCTGCATCTTTAACGTGAAACATTTTAATAAATTCGTGATAATGATCAATATATTTTAAGTAGTCCATTTGTTGTAAAACAAAATGACTAGGGTCATATAAAATTTTTACCCTAGGATGGTTGTTAGTTGCTTTCAAAAACCTTTCAAAAGTTATTCCATCATGTAAATCTTCCCCAGGATGAATTTCATAGCAAACGTCAACACCATTATTATCAAAATGATTTAAAATAGGCAACCATCTATTTGCTAACTCTTTAAACCCTGTTTCAACAAGTCCTTTTGGTCTTTGTGGCCAGGGATACATTGTATGAAAAAGTAATGACCCTGAGAAAGTTGCTATTTCGGTTAATCCTAAATGCTTACTAGCATTAGATGCATGTTTTAATTGTTCAACAGCCCATGCTGTTCGACCTTTTACATTTCCTTGTAAATTTTTAGGAGCGAAAGCATCAAACATTTTGTCGTAAGCATAATGTGATGCAACTAGTTGTCCTTGCAAATGAGTAGAAAGCTCTGAAATTTCCATTCCAGCCTCACTAACTATTCCTTTAATTTCGTCGCAATATGTTTTACTTTCACCTGCTTTTTTTATGTCAATCAACCCTTCTTCCCAAGTTGGAATTTGAACAGCTTTATAGCCTAAATTATTTGCCCATTCACATATATTTTTAAGGTTATTGAAAGGTTTTTCTTCCCCAACAAACTGAGCTAAAAAAATACCAGGTCCTTTAATTGTTTTCATTTGTTAATTATTAAGTTCAATCCAAATGTTTCCTTTTGAATTGGATTCTACAGTTTTTTCAATGAAATCCATTCCTCTTACGCCATCGTCAATTGACGGAAATTCTGCATCCTGAAAAGTTTCTTTTCTAATTGCACGTGCAACTCCTTTGTAAATATTCCCCATGGAATCAAATATTCCCTCAGGGTGACCGGGTGGAAGCTTTGTTCCGTCAAGCGAAATTTCATCATTATATGAGTGTCCAGATTTTAACACTTGCATTGGCGCATCGTCTGTAAGGTGATACAAATAGTTTGGATTTTCTTGTTCCCATTTTAAGGCTCCCTTTTCTCCGTATACATTTATTCTTAAATTATTTTCTTCACCTGTTGCAATTTGACTTGAACGAATTGTCCCTTTTGCATTTGTAGAAAAACGAATTAAGATATTAGCATCAATGTCCATAGGATTGTCATCATAAAGTGTATTTAGATCAGCTAATACACTCTTAACTTTCATTCCAGTAACAAGCTCAACCATATTAAAAGCATGAGTTCCAATATCTCCAACACAACAACTTATTCCTGATTTTTTCGGATCAAGTCTCCATGTTGAATTTCTTTTTTCTTTTTCATGAATTACTGGATTTAACCATCCTTGTAAATACTGGGCATCAACCTTTTGAATTTTTCCAATTGATCCGTTTGAAATCATTTTTGTCATTTGCCTAACCATTGGGTAACCGGTATAGGTATAAGTGACGGCAAAAACAAGATTTTTTTCTTCTTGGATCTTTTTTAAGTCAAGAGCTTCTTTGTAGGTTGTTGTAAGTGGTTTCTCACAAATAACATTAAAATTATTTTCAAGTAATTGTTTTGCCATTGGATAATGTAGAAAGTTTGGTGTTAATACTGAAACTACTTCAATTCTTTCATCCTTGTCTAGCTTAGACTCTTCTACAATCATAGTCTCAAAATCTACGTATATTCTAGATTCATTTAAACCCAATTTTTTTGCAAAAGCAACGTTGTCAGGATAATTTGGATTAAAGACTCCTCCTACAATTTCATATCTGTCGAACATACTTGAAGCAACTCTATGAAGCACACCAATAAGAGAATCACCACCACCACCTAAAATTCCTAATCTAATTTTATTACTCATTCTATAAATTTTATTAAACTCTACTTTCTTCTAATTTGTTTCTAAAGACAAACAAAATTCCAAATAAAATAATTAATGCAAGCGGGAAATAAACCATGTTTCCTAATGCTGCTTGGCCAGCTATAACTTCTGCAGCATCTTCAGCAACACCAGAATTTAATGCAATTTGCTTTTCTTCGTCTAGCCAAGATCCAATTACAGGATTCCACATGCCTGTGGCTAACATTCCTGCACCCCCAACAAGAGACATACCTAGAGCTCCGGTTTTTGGCAAATATTCAGCAACAAATCCGATCATTGTTGGCCAGAAATAACAAACTCCAATAGCAAAAAGCCCAGCAGCTAAGTAAAGCATTTGACCATCAACTTGCGACATTGTATAAATTGCTACAGTTGTTACTATTGCAGAAAGAAATAAAACACCAATTGGGTTTAGTTTATGTATAATTGGACCAGCAAAATATCTTCCTACTGCCATAATACCTGTAATAAGAGCTAAAATCAACATTGGACTTGCCCCAGATTTTTCAAGAAGAGGATTAAGCCATTGTTGTGTTCCTAGTTCTGCAGTTGCAGTTAGTGTCATACAAACTGCTATGAAAATAAATAATGGCGTAAATAAAGATTTTAAATTAAGGACAGTATCAGATTCTATGTGCTGAGTTTCAGGGAATTCTTCTTTAAAAAATAGATAACCGTAAATTAAAGTAGGGATAAGCATAATTGCTATCTGAGGCTGCCATCCTAAACCAAAGTCTGTCATAAATTTAGAAGTAAGAGACCCTATAACTATTCCTCCAGGAAACCAAACATGAAATTTGTTTAACATAGTAGTTCGATTGTCAGAATACATATCGGCAATTAATGGGTTACAAGCAGCTTCAACAGAACCATTAGCAAAACCAATAAAGAATGAAGAAATTAAAAGAGTGGCAAATCCTCCTGCATAAATAGTCATTACCAAACCTAATACGTGAGAGAAAAAAGCGATTATCATCAATTTTCTTGCTCCTAATAAGTTGTATAAAAATCCTCCAAAGATAGTAGCCACAGGAAATCCCCAAAACGCCATTGCGTTTACAAATCCAAGTTGAGTGTTATTAATTTCAAAATCTTCTCCAAGCTGACCAAGAATTCCTGCTCTAATTGCGAATGTCATCGCTGTGACTATAAGCGAAATACAAGCCGCTATAAATAATTTATTTTTTGATACTGCACTGTTCATAATATTGTTGTTTGTTTTGTATTATCAAGATACTAATTTCTTTTAAAAACTTTAGATTGATTCGGTCAATCTAGACAAAAGAACTATTAAAATCTTTGGAATACTTTAATTGTAGGATTAATCTTTGTGCGCACCATCGCAAAACGGGAGGTTTTTCGACTTATTACATCCACAAAGAGTAAATCTTTTACCGTGCTTTATTTTGTTTCCATCCTCATCTGTTAAAGAAACTGAACCTTCAACAACAATTTGCCCTTTGGACTTTCTAATAATATTTACTGAATCGTTTTTCATTTAAAAAACAATCTGGGAGTATTTTTTTTATATTCTTTATAAGATTCTAAATGCCCCCATTTCTTATTACCACTTTCTTCCAAAAGTCTAACACCACTTACATAAACTAGTAATAAATATGTAAACAGTGGAGATACTAGAGTTAAATATTGTAATCCAGAAAGTGATGAAATAGACATAATAGAAATTCCTAGCCAGAGCAGTATCTCTCCAAAATAATTTGGATGTCTTGATTTAGCCCAAAGACCTGTATTTATAAACTTATCTTTATTTTCAGCGATTGATCGGAATTTTGATTTTTGATTGTCTGCTATAACCTCAGTTAAAAAACCAAATAAAAATAATCCAAACCCTAAGTATAAATATATATTTGAAACAACACCAATTTCAGTTGAAAGTGCTGTAAGCGCACACAGACTGCACATTGAAACCCACATTCCTTGTAACGACCATGCTAAAAAAAACCTAGTAGGAGATTGCTTAATTTCTTTAAATCTTTTGTCTTCACCTGCTTTTTTTATTCTAAAAAAAAGAAAAGTTCCAAGTCTTACTGCCCAAACAATTATAGCAACTCCCAAAATTAAATTTGTAAAATTTTCTGAGGAATCATATAAAACGTATGATACTGAAAAAATGTAAGTCGAGCTGCCTGCTAAGTCATAAAATTTTTCAGTTCTAAAAAAATATGCTGGAATAAACAGGACCCATTGAATCATAAAAATATAAAGGATTACATTTTTTAATATAGGAATATCAGTCAAAAAAGCTAGTAAATAACAAATTGAAAATGCAGAAATAGAAATCAATAAATGAATCAGTTTTTTTAACATACTTTAAATATACTAAACTTAATTTTTAGTTAATTTTGATATATGCGTTATACATCTATATTATTTTTCTTTTTTATCTGTTTTAGCATAAATGGACAATCAAAAAAAGTTAAAATAATTGACTCTTTATCTTTAGAATCAATACCATTTGCCTCAGTTTATTTTTCTAATAATAATGGACTTATTTCAGATGAAGAGGGTTATTTTGAATTAATTCCAGAACAATTTAATGCAGGTGACACACTGTTTGTTTCATCATTGGGTTTCAAAACAAAAAGAATTCCTTTAAATTTTTTAACAGATAGTATAATTCGCTTGAGACAAGAATCAATTACATTAAAAAATGTTATTGTAACAAATAAACAATTAACGTCTTTAGAAATTATTGAAAAAGTTAAACAAAACTTAGACTCAAACTATAACAGGGAAATCAGCGAACTCAAATTATTTTTTAGACAGGATTATAGCCAGACAAATGAAGAGTTTACTTTAAATAAGTTTAAGTCCTCTATAAAGGATTTAAACAGTGAGGTTATGGACAATATTTTAGACAACCTGCCTAAAAAATCTAAAAGCGAATTGGAAAGTTTGTCCTATTATTATTTAAATAATGAAGTGGATACTCCTAAAATTAAACTAATAAAGTCAAGAAGAACTAGCGATGATAATTCTAGTGATTTATCTAAATCACTTGGAAGAAAACTAGAAGCTTCGTTAAAGGAAAACCTAAAGTCATCCTCATTTTTTAAAATTAGATCAGGATGGATTCCATTTTCTTTAGACCTAAGCATAAATGGGCTCTGGGATATTGACAGTACAGATGTCGATCAGATTAAAAAAATTAAAGATGAAGAAATTAAAAGAAAAGAAAATTTTGCTAAAGGACAAACCGAGAGAATTCGAAACGTTTACAAAAAATCTTTTCTTGACCCGAGTTCAGAACTAAACTTTATTTTAAAATCAAAAAATTATATATTTTCTAAACCTGAATTATTGTATTTAGAAAACGACTTAGTTTATGTAATAAATTGCTTACCTAAGAAATCAGATAAATTTAAAGCAACGTTATATATTAATTCTGAAGATTTTGCTGTTTTACGTTTGGATTATGAAAATGTAAAGCCCTTATCTAAATTTAAATTATTAGGGATATCGGTTTCTTCTTATTTAGAAAAAGGGAGAATGAGGTTTTCAAAACTTGGCGGCGAAACATATAACTTAAGTTATTTTCAAAGCACAAGAGGAAATACAGTTTCTATTAAAAGGCCTTTTAAAATTATTGAAAAAAACAAAGTGGTGAAAGGACGGAACAAACAAAATCAAATATCAGCAAAATTAAATTTTTCGACAAGATCGATATACAATAAAGAGTTACAAGTTTTTAAAATAAGAAATATAGATTCTAAAGAGTTTCAAGAAATTAATCAAGAAAACCAAGTGCTCCCTGAATATTTAAAAGAATTTAAAACAAATTTTTGGGATGAATTTGAAGATTAGTAAAATAAAAAAGAGCCTCATCTAAGGATGAAGCTCTTTTAAATCAAATAATAAATTATATGTTAATTAGGTAAAATCACTTTATCAATAACATGAATTACGCCATTGTTTGCTTGTACATCTACAGCAATAATTTTACTCACCCTGTTATTACCATCAGTTAGTGTGGCTCCACCTGTTATGTTTGCAGTAATTGGACCCCCTAAAGTATTAAGCTCTAGATTGTCAGATAAATCTGTTGACAAAGCATTAGCTTCTCCAATAACATGGTATGTTAATGTAGCCTTTAATGTAGGCTCATCAATATCACTTAGCGATTGAGCACCAAGCTCAGTTAATAAATTTATAAATGCTTGATCAGTAGGTGCAAAAACAGTAAATGGAGCAGGAGCAGTCCCAACATTTGTACTTAGTATTGAAGCGAAATCAACAGTTAGGTCTTGTCTTGTTAGAGCAATTAGCAAATTAGTAAGTCCTTTATCAGCTTTTGCAAAAGTTACAATTGATGGAATAGGAACTACTCTATCAACAGTGTGAATTACACCGTTTGTAGCATATACATTCCCCTGAGTAATTCTAGACTCTCCGTTTAAAGTAACTCTCATGTTAACTTGTTCTATATGAATAGACAGTGGAGTGCCTGTGGCAGCACTATTAGCAGCTGTCTGAAAATAACCAGTTTCAAAATCACGATACTGAATTAGTCCAGCCATTACATGATTTAAAAGTATTTGTGTTAAAACTTCTTTAGGAACTTCGTCTACATTGCTAAAACCAGCTTCCATTAAAAAACGGCTAAATGCCATATTATTAGGAGCATAAAGAGTGTAATTATCTGTTCCATTAAGAACTCCATCTAAATTTGTTTTTTGTAAAGCATAGGTTAGATAGGAATAATTACTGCTTGTTGCAACGTGTTCATAAATTGTCTTAGGTTGTGTGACATAGTCATCGTCATCATTGTTAGAACAAGATTGAATAGCTAGTGCCAAAAACAACACAGTAAATAATTTTAAATTTTTAATCATATTAATTTTTTAAGTTTACAATTCAAATAAATCAAACAGCGTGCCAAGCAAAAAATTTTTTTTAAAAATATTTTTATCATTTTCAATTTTTTCTCTAGGTTTTTATTTGTATTCACCCGATATTTTAGTTTCAGAGCTTAAGAAAAAATATACCAATCAACATTCAAAGTTTGTTGAAATTGAGGGGATGAATGTTCATTACAGGGATGAAGGAAAGGGTCAAGTTATTGTTTTGTTACATGGTACAGGGGCTTCATTACACACATGGGACAAGTGGACTGAAGAATTGAAAAAAAACTTTAGGGTTATTAGATTAGACTTGCCTGCATATGGCTTAACTGGTCCACACCCAGAAAACAAATATTCGCTTCCAGATTACTCTAATTTTTTAAATTCTTTTGTTGATTCTATCGGGGTTGATGATTTCATTCTTTCAGGCAATTCACTTGGAGGAGCAATTGCATGGTACTACACTACTGAATATCAAAATAAGGTTAAATTATTAAGTCTTTTAGATCCCGGAGGATTTTACAATAAATACAAGCAAAGCCCATTAGTTTTTAGATTAGCTAGAGCTCCAGGAATTAATAAAATTCTCCGTTATGTAACTCCTAGATTTTTTATTAAAAACACTTTAAAAGAAGTGTACTATGATAAAACTAAACTAACCGATAAAAAAATAGACACTTATAGAGATTTGATCTTAAGAGAAAATAATAGAGAATCATTTATTAATCGAACAAACTCTTCGCCAGTTGATTATACCCAAAGATTAAAATCTATTATCATTCCTGCTCAAATTATATGGGGAAACGAAGATGAATGGATTTCTGTTGACAATGCAAAATTATTTAGCGAAGCATTGCCTAATAATAGAGTAGATATAATGAAAGAAACAGGCCATCTTCCAATGGAAGAAAGACCTTATGAAAGTTTAGAGCTGTTTTTAAATTTTATAAATGAGAATTAATGATGTTATCAAAATCTATATTTACTTTTTTTAAAGAACTTAAAGCTAATAACAATAGAGAATGGTTTTTAAAAAACAAACCAACATTTAAACAACACGAAGTTCAAGTCAAAATCTTTGGAGAAGAATTAAAAAACAGATTGAATGAGTTTGACAGTATTGATAGATTCAAATTATTTAGAATATATAGAGACGTTCGTTTTTCCAAAGATAAAACACCTTTTAAAACCCATTTTGGACTCACTTGGCACAGAACTAAGCCATTATATAGAGGAGGGTATTATTTACACATATCACCAGAAAAAAACTTCTTAGCATGTGGATTTTGGGATCCAAACCCTAATGATTTAAAAAGGATAAGAAAGGAATTAGAGCATGACGCAAATGAATTCAGAGATATAATAAATGCTAAAGAATTTTCCTCTGTTTGGGGAGTTTTGGAAGGAAGTGAGCTAAAAACCGCTCCACGAAATTTTGACAAAAACCATCCAGACATTGATTTAATTCGCAAAAAACAATACATCTTCACGATAAATTTCTCCAATAAAGA
>CAJQMK010000041.1 GCA_905479415.1 uncultured Flavobacteriaceae bacterium
AATGAACTGAAAAATTAAAACACCTGATACTATGTTTGAGTTTTTGAAAACCGAGTTCAAAATTTTTGAATTCGCATCAGCCTGTGCTAATTGATTCTCACCTTTTAGATAGCCAAGTTTTTCAATAGTCATGTAGCTGTCGCTACCAGCCTCTGAAAGATACATTGGTTTTGAACTTAGATTTTTCCATTCATTAAAAATTGTTGAGGGATCGTCCCATCTGTAAACATTTAAGCCCCAAACATCTATATTTTGCAAAGAAGAAATTGCAAGATTATCAGGAATTTCTCCATGTGCTGTGGACACGGGTTTGCTTTTATCTATTTCATGTATTTTACCCGCAGCAGTATTTAATGCTGTATACCAATTACTAATATTGTTTTCAAACCATTCAGGGTGATAATTATATTCGTTACCTAGTTCCCAAAATAAGATTGAATTGTGGTTTTTATATTTTTCAATATATTGAGTAAATGATCCAGAAAGTATATCATAATATCCGTTTTGATTGTATCCAAACCCAATAATAATTTTTAAGCCAGCCTTGTCAATTTTATCAAGTATTTCTAAATCATCAATTGGTGAATATACCCGAATGGTATTAATTCCTGCTTCAACCATTAATGATAAATCTTTATCAATATTATTGAAATTTCTTTCAGAACTTCCCTTTGGGACTGGATGATAGCATACTCCTTTAATAAAATAATTCTCATTGTTTATTAGTATGCTTCTTTCTGAAATAGAAATAACATCATTACTTTCTTTATTTAAATAATTCCAACCTAATACAGAACCTAAAGCAATAATGATAAGTAAATTTTTAAATCTCATTTATTAATTATTACTAGGTGGAGTTAAAATATTGTTTAATAGATTTTCGCTGTTTCCGTTATAAGTTTTAGTAATTGAGTTGCCATTTCTTGTTAAGCCGTTAAAATCTCCGTTATCAACATTTTTCCATAATGAATACTTTGCTTTTCCGTCAACAGTAAATAAACCAAAATGATTTTCTGATCCATTTTCATTTGAAAAATCTTTCCAATTTTCGTCAAATGCTTCAAAATAAAAACATGCAATTTTTTCATTTCTTGACCAATCTCTAATTTTATCATGAAATACAGCTTGTTTGTATTCGTCTGCAGCGTGAGACCCATTTTCACCATAATTTCCATTAGATTTTGTAGCCCAGCCTAATTCACCAATGTGTATTTGTTTGTTAGGATCAATTTTTCTAACATATTCTTTTACACTATTGTATTGAGAAATTGCATAGTCATGAACATTATCCATCGCTTTGTGAATTGTTTCTAGATTAGAGTTGCTTTTACTAATTTCTTTTTCAAAATTCCAAAAAGTTGGATTGTAATGAGTATCATGAAATGCATATGTGTGCATTGAAATAAAATCAACCGCTTTAATTAATGAATTTAAGTCTTCAGTATGGTAAGAATCTTCGCCACCACCCCAAGAAGCAAAATTGTCCGAGCTAGTTATCCATAAATTTTCAGGAATTTTTTTTTGTTTTTTTAGATCTTGAAGATGATTAACCCAATTTAATATAACGCCTGGTTTGACATAGTAACTCCACGCCCAATTAACCATTGCTTCATTTCCAACTGCAATAATTTTTACAATTTCTGGGTACATGTTAGCTAGATTAATTGCTTTTTGAATTTCTATTGCATTAGCAGATTCGTCTTCTTTATCATGATTTGGATTATCAGTCCATGCATTTTCACAATCTATCCATGCGCCTAACATTACATACATTTCAAAATCTGCATCAGACTTTTTTAATTCTTTTATTGCTTTTAAAATATTGGGTGCTTGTTCTAATTGTAAATTATATGTTCTTAAAATTTTCACTCCAATTGAAGACAGTATTTTTAAATCTTCTTTCAACTCATCCATAGTTGGTTGAATATCTCTACTATTGTGTCTATAACCACCGTATGAAATTGCTAAATAGTCAGGATTGTTTAAAATTTCTTTAGCTGTTATTTCAGATTTGTTTATCATTTGATTTTCTGAGGAATTACAAGAAATCAACAAGCATGTGATAAATAATATAATCAAGTTTAAATTGATTAATTTATTTTTTGAGATCTTATTAATTTCTTTAATTATCATTTTATTACACTAACATTAATTTGCTTTATAATATTTTCTCTATCAAAAAGAGATCTACTCGAATCAATATCAAGCTCGTTCCCTTGAATACTAACAGATCTACCATCAATAAAATCAATGGTGATTTTTTTAGAAGATGATTTAGAATAGATTATAGGAACTTGACAATATGTAAAACAAAGTGAATTCACATTTACATTTAATTCAATTTTTTCTTTTGATAAATTCACATATCTAAAAGTTTCATTAGTTGTTAAAAACTCTTGATCTCTGAGCATTTCAGAGTTGAAGCTTATAATTCCATTATTAACCTCTACGCCAAGTTCTCCAAACCTTGATATTACATCTTCTTTTACTTGGCCAGTCATTCCTGGTTGTTGAGCTCCTTTACCAGCAGGTGTGTGAGAATAAGGATCGGTTGGAAATGCTCCGTATAATTTAGGGGACTTATTTACACCAATTCCTTCAAGTATTTCAAAATAATGATCAAAGAATCTTCCAATTACAGCATCATCTTTTTCACTTATAGCTTTTTTTGTAGTTTCTAGAACTGCTAAAGAAAGTTTAGATACCATGTGCCAATAGATTGAACCTAATCCTTCATATCCAAAGAAAGTTCCGGATCTTCCAGTAAATTCTTTGTGATTAAACACATCTTCAAAAATTTCAAGAATATTGTTGTACTCCTCTTTAACTAACTCATTGTATTTTTTTGGTAATAAATTCAATTCACTTATTAATCCATTCACATTATTAAAATCACAATTAAAATGAAATGATCCCTCACAATCTTGAGAAACTATTTGATTATTGCCGTCATTTAATAGTTTACTTAATAATTTAGATTCTTTAACTTTTGAAGACGCAATGTTATTCTTTTCTAAAAACAAGCCTAAATTTTTATCTGGATACAGTATATAACTGTATTGATCTTCTCTAAACAATTTACTTGATTTTAGCGCATCTAAAACCTCTAGATTTTCTTTAGAACTTAAGTATCCGGAACTTAAAACAGCAACCTGACCTTCAAGCATTTCTGGCAAGTGTGATATTGAAATATTATCTTTATCAATAGTCAATAAATTGTATGCATGGTAAAGTTTGTCACTTCTTTTATTAGAATCAATCGAATGATCTATATATTTTAATAGCAGTTGTAATAATTCTTTAATTTCTTTAATCCCAATTGCAGATTTAGTACCAGAAAAACTACTATCATAAATTGTGTCTCTGTAATTTGAACCAGCTTGCCCTAGTGAATCAACTATTTTTTTTCTATCTAAATCTGATATTAACGTATCTAAAACTTTTTTATTTTTATTTAACGCAAAAGAAATATCATTAAAAAACTTGTTAAGTTCAGAAGATATTTCGACAGAAATAAGGTCGGTTTTTTCTAATAGAGAATTAAAAAAATAAACAAATCTTCTCAGGTAATATAACGTTACCATAGAAATTCCGTTACCAACCAATGCATTGTTGGCATCATTCCATTCAGGCCTTTGAGTGTTCATCCATATTCCTCCCTCGGGAACAAAATTTGAAACTTTTGAAAGTAATGTGGCTAAAATCTTTTCAATAAAGTTAACATGATGAACTTCTTGTTTATTATTAAAAACTAACGATCCGTCAATTCCTATTTCGTTTTTTCTTTTATCTATTAATATTTCATTTTTATGATCGTAATCAATAGTGTTTTTAGAATCTTTTAAAATTTCTTTATAAGATTTAATTTTATAAGGAACATTTGCGTAAACAAATAGGCTTTTTGAGAAATATTTGTAGAGTTTATTAGGGTAATGATTTTCAATAAATTCAAGAAATTTTAAAAGATATATTATTTGATGATCGCCCCAATAACCAATATAAGACCAAGGATTATCTGGCTCAATAGTTTCCCAATCAAATCCATCCTTTGTAACCCTGTAAGGATTGTACCCGTCAAAGGTAGTTGAATTTAAAAATTTATGTATCATTCCTTCAATAAATTGAGGGTATGAATATGCCAAAGCTTCCCAGTTTTGAAAAATGTCTCTCCAATTACCCTGATAATCTAAAATTTTAGATCCATCTATTTCGCTTCTAGTATTAATAGAAAACTTGTTCCATGGTCTGCTCGGATCACCGTGTCTTCTACTAAATTTTAAGGGCAGGTATTCTGTACACAATCGTTTGAAATCATGATTAGATATGTTTGCTGAAATTGATTTTAAATCATGAAGTGTAAAAATCTGAGGAAGATTATTTAAAGTTTCATTAAACGATTTGTAAATAGTACAGTTAGCTTTTTTTATGTAAGGTAAAAAGTCATTTTTTTCTATTTGGTAATTATCATCAAAAATACCTCCTCTCATGATATTAAACATTGTATTAGAAAAATGTCTAATCATTCTAAGCTTGTCATTAGTTAGTTGAAGACCATCTGCGTTACCAACTAGTTCTCTTAATTTTGATGATCCTAAAATCACATCATCTTCTACTTTAAATTTGATTTCTCTATCATTTGTTATTGAATTTTTTAAACTAACAACATCTGAGATTGTTTGATTGACATTACAGACAATCATCCATTCTTTTAAGGAATTACTTTTTAATTTAATTTTCTTATTAATGAAATAAGCGCCTTTTTCAGCTTTAATTTCATGTTCATTGTATAAATCAATTCCATTTCTGAAATTATCAAGCTGCAGTGAAGATAAAAGGTGTTTTGTATTTTCAATTTCCGTTGTCCAAACAGTATTTGCCTTTAATGCTTCACTTGGCTCTGCTTTGTCAACTATAATGGCACTTAAAGTAAAAACTCCTAATTTACTTTTATTTTCTAATTCGCATTTTTTATAAGCATCAACTAAATTACTTTGAGCAATTTGAAGACCTTCGCCAACTCCGTAAGGCAATATGTTTTGAATTCCATCAAGAATATTGATATCCAAATCATCGTTTGAATTATTTTTGATCGAAGATTTTCTAACAAAACCATATATGTTACTCGAATTCCATTGGTAGCTAAACTCAACGTTTAAGTCATGATTTATCTCTTCAAAAATTACTTTATTTCCAATAGTATTTTTATAAATATTTCTTGAAACTTTGTATGCTCCTTCATACCTATTTGAAAAAGGTTCCCAAAGGAAATTTTTGTTATTTTTTTTTACTAAAATAATTGTTTTGCTCCCTGTTGTATCACTTGATTCGGTGATTTTGTCGTCTGTATAATATGGAAATAATGAAAATTCACTATTTTTTCTACCAGCCGAAAGACTTCCAGTACTTGAAATAAACATCCAATGATTAGAGTTACTCACAATACTCATAAAAAATGGACGCATTTTATCTACATTGGTAATTTTATAAAAATTTTCATTTCCAATTTTTAGTTGTTTTCCTTCGACTTTTTTATTTTCAACTAATGATTCTAAATCACCAACATAAATCTTTTCAGGCATATATAATTTTTAAAATTTTTATTGCATTATTTTTTCTTGAAAATGAACTTTTATACTGTTTATTTTTCTCGAGGCAACAATTTTAAAAATAAGTGTATTATCTCTATGTTTTTTTTATAAAACCTTTACATTTTATCAATCAACCTTTTAAGCGGTATTAGTTTTAATTTAACCTGTTAAATTTAATTTTTGTCATGAATGTAATGTTTTTAAAAAATAAAATGTTTAAGTATTGTATAGGTATTTTCTTGTTTTAATAAGTTTTTCGGAAACTATTTTTACTCTTAAATTCCTCTTTTCACTAGTCTTACTTTGTTTTATTGTGAATTACGGAATGTAAAGGTATTTTTATTACGTTTTGTTTTATAATTGCTTAATTTTTAAGTAAAATTCTCTATAATCTTAATTAACAATCTTAGCTTTGCATTGTCATGCATAAATCTAGTTTTATAAATATTATTGGTAACCCTAACGTTGGAAAATCTTCATTGACCAATTATTTATTAGGACAAAAGTTATCGATTATAACTTCAAAAGCCCAAACTACTAGGCATAGAATTTTAGCCCTTATTAATGATGAAAATTACCAACTTGTAATTTCAGACACACCTGGCGTTATTAAACCTGTTCACAAGCTTCATAAGTCTATGATGGATTTCGTATTACCAGCTACTGAAGATGCTGATATACTTATATATATGGTTGAGTATAAGGATCATAATTTAAAAGACGAATCTATTTTCAATAAAATTGTTAATATCAAAGTTCCTCTATTACTTATTATTAATAAAATTGATTTATTAGATCAGGAAAAGTTAGAATCTGAAATTGATTTTTGGAAAGTAAAAGTACCCAATGCTGAAATTTGGCCCATCTCTGTTAAAGAGTCTTTCAATATCGTTAAATTATTAGACAGATTAGTAGAGTTGAGTCCAGAGTCTCCACCCTACTTTCCAAAAGACCAACTCACTGATAAAAATGAAAGATTTTTTGTCAATGAAATAATTAGAGAAAAAATATTATTAAATTTTAAAAAAGAAATACCATATTCTGTTGAAGTTATTACTGAAGATTTCAAAGAAGAGCAAACTATTATAAAAATAAGATCTATTATCATAGTTGAAAGAGATTCTCAAAAAGGTATTATTATCGGTCACAGAGGAGCTGCCATTAAAAATGTTGGCACAAAAGCAAGAATTGATCTTGAAAGTTTTTTCAATAAAAAGATTTTTTTAGATCTTCAGGTCAAGGTTAAAAAAAATTGGCGATCCGATGAAAAATTACTTAAGAAATTCGGATACCATCAAAAATAATTTTTATTAAAATAAAAGTTTAGTTTTGTACACCTTTAAAAAATCAGAATGAGTTCAATTGTTGCTATTGTTGGAAGACCAAATGTTGGTAAGTCAACTTTTTTTAATAGACTAATACAAAAAAGAGAGGCAATTGTTGATTCTCAGAGTGGTGTGACAAGAGACCGTCACTATGGCTATTCTTTTTGGAACGGAAAGGATTTTACAGTAATAGATACTGGAGGTTTTATGCTTGGTGGTGAGGATAATTTTGAAAAAGAAATTAATACTCAAGTGATGATAGCTATTGAGGAAGCGGATATTGTTGTTTTTGTTGTTGACGTTGAGACAGGAATTAATTCAATGGACAATGAAATTTCAAGATTATTACATAAATCTAATAAGCAAGTTCTATTAGCCGTCAATAAAGTAGATAATTCAAAAAGACAACTTGATTCAACTGAATTTCATTCACTAGGATTTGAAAAAATATTTAATTTTAGTGCTATTAATGGAGGCGGAACAGGTGAATTGTTGGATTCATTAGTTTCATTGATGCCAGAAGAGTCAGTAATTGAAAATGATGAAATTCCCGGTTTTGCTGTAGTTGGTCGTCCTAATTCTGGTAAATCATCTTTTATTAATGCACTTTTAGGTATAGATCGTTATGTTGTTAAAGATTTGGCTGGTACCACACGTGACAGTATCGACACGCATTTTAATCGTTTTGGTTTTGATTTTAAATTGATTGATACGGCTGGAATCAGAAAAAAATCTAAAATTAATGATGATGTTGAATTTTACTCGGTAGTTAGATCAATTCGTACAATCGAAAACTCTGATGTTTGTTTAATAATATTTGATGCTACTAGATCTTTTGACAGTCAGGTCAAAAATATTTTTTGGTTAGCTGCTAGAAACAATAAAGGCATAGTAATTCTAGTTAATAAATGGGATTTAGTTGACAAAAAAACCAATACAATTAAACTATTTGAAGAAGAAATTAGAAAAGAGTTAGAACCTTTTACTGATATTCCAATAGTATTTATTTCAAGTTTAACAAAACAAAGAATTTTTAAGGCCATAGAGACTGGTATGGCTGTGTATAAAAATCGTTCTAAAAAAATTATTACCAGAAAGTTTAATGAATGTATGCTTCCTATAATAGAAAAAACTCCACCACCTGCATACAAAGGAAAATATGTTAAAATTAAATTTTGTACTCAACTTCCTTCTTCATTTCCTCAATTTGCATTTTTTTGTAACCTTCCTCAATACATAAAGGATCCATATAAGAGATTTATAGAAAATAAAATTAGAGAAATTTATGACTTTAATGGGGTACCCATTAGAATATTCTTCAGAAAAAAGTAATTAAAGTTCGTTTTTAATATTTATTAAGTTTGCTTTAATTTTTTCTAATTTTTTAATCACTTCAAAGTTTTTATTTAAAATTTTTAACTGATCTTTTGCACCATCAAGAGTGTAACCTTTTTCTTTTACTAAGTGGTGTATTATTTGTAGCTTTTCAACATCTATTGATGAATATCTTCTAGTTCCTTTCTTGTTTTTTTTTGGACTTAATTCTTCAAACTCTGTTTCCCAAAATCTTATAAGTGATGCGTTTACGTTAAATGCTTTAGAAATTTCTCCTATGCTATAATATAATTTTTGAGGTAAATTAACATGCATTAATCTAGAGATTGATTTTCTTGGTTTGCTAATCTGAGTAGATCGTCAAATTCATCAGGGGTAAGATTTCCTAAAAAATAGTTTATTGGGTTAACTCTTTTTTTATCAATTTGAACTTCATAATGTAAGTGAGGGGCTTGAGATCTTCCGGTACTACCAACAAAACCAATTACATCTCCTTTTTTCACTTTCTGTCCTCTTTTTACGTTATACTTATTTAAATGAGCGTATAGTGTAATATATCCAAAGCCGTGATCAATTCTAATATGTTTTCCATATCCGGTTGATCTTGAATCAGCTCTAATGATTTTTCCATCACTTGCTGCATAAACAGGCGTTCCTCTTGGAGCTGTAAAATCCATTCCAGAATGCATTTTTCTAGATTTATTAAAGGGATCATTTCTATAACCATATCCAGAAGCCATTCTTGTTAAATCACTTTTTTTAATTGGTTGAATTGATGGAATAGCTGACAATAGTTTTTCTTTCTCACTGGCAAGTCTTTCTATCTCATCAAGAGATTTCGATTGAATTACTATTTGTTTTGTAAGTATTTCAATCTTTTTAGTAGTTTCAATAACTAATTTAGAATTATCAAATCCCTCTAAATTTTCATATCTATTAACACCACCAAATCCAGCTTTTCTAACTTCACTGGGTATTGGATTGGTTTCAAATAAAACTCTGTAAATATTATTATCTCTTTGTTCAATTTCGTTAAGAACAATATTAAGTTGATTTAGCTTTTTATTCATCAACTCAAACTGAAATTTATAATTTGATATTTCTCTGGCTTGAGAAAGTTCAGTAGGTGTATTAATTAAAGGGGATTTAAGCAGTATTAGCAAGGCTACGATTCCAAAGAACGAGGATACTATCAAAAACGTTAAAACATTTCTTAATTGCACTCCTTTACTTACTTTGATTTTTCTGTAAGAAAGTGTTTTTGTGTCGTAATAATATTTGGTCTTAAACATTAATTAATTTATACTAATTTTACGCTTAAATTACTTTGTATAATATTAAGTAAATATATAAAATTGTTTTTTTTAATATCTATTACTAATTTAATAATTAATGAATTCTAATAAAGTTCGTTCTACGTTTCTCGATTTTTTCAAAAATAAAAATCATAAAGTAGTTAAATCTGCTCCAATGGTTATTAAAAATGATCCTACGCTAATGTTTACAAATGCTGGGATGAATCAATTTAAAGATAATTTTTTAGGAAATTCAATTATTGAATATAATAGGGTAGCCGATACTCAAAAATGCTTAAGAGTTTCAGGAAAACATAATGACTTAGAAGAGGTAGGTTTAGACACTTATCATCATACCATGTTTGAAATGCTAGGTAACTGGAGTTTTGGCGATTATTTCAAAGAGGAAGCTATCCAATGGGCTTGGGAGTTATTAACCAAAATTTACAAAATAGATAAAGAATCACTATATATTACAATTTTTGAAGGTTCAAAAGAGGATAATACAAGTTTAGATCAAGATGCTCTTGATATTTGGTCTAAAATAGTTGAGAAAGACAAAATTATTTTTGGAAATAAAAAAGATAATTTTTGGGAAATGGGTGATGTTGGCCCTTGTGGTCCATGTTCTGAAATTCATGTTGATATTCGTTCTGAAAAAGAAAAATCTCTTGTTCATGGAAAAGACTTAGTCAATAAAGATCATCCTGAAGTTATTGAAATTTGGAATTTAGTTTTTATTCAATTTAACAGAAAAACAAATGGAAGTTTAGAAAATCTTCCTTCCAAACACATAGATACTGGAATGGGATTTGAAAGACTATGTATGGTTTTACAAGGGGTTAAATCTAACTATGATACCGATGTATTCTCTCCTTTAATCAAAGAATTAGAAAATATTTCTAATGTAAAATATAGTACCTCTTCAAAAACTGATATTGCTTTTCGTGTTATTGTTGATCATCTAAGAGCAGTTGTTTTTTCTATTGCCGATGGTCAGCTACCTTCAAATAATGGCGCAGGTTATGTAATTAGAAGAATTTTAAGAAGAGGAGTTAGGTATGGGTACACTTTTTTAAATTTAAAAAGTCCGTTTATCTATAAGCTTGTTAATACTCTATCGAATCAGTATTCATCTGTTTTCCCAGAAATAGATTCCCAAATTGAAATTATTAAAAATGTTATTAAACAAGAAGAGGATTCTTTTTTAAGAACTTTAGATAAAGGGATTATTAAGCTTGATGAAATAATATCTAAAAGTAAATCAAACACAATTTCAGGCTCAAATGCTTTTGAATTATATGATACTTTTGGATTTCCTGTTGATTTAACTGCTCTTATACTACGGGAAAAAAACATGAACTACGATTCTAAAGAATTTGATAGTTTAATGCAAGATCAAAAAAACAGATCAAAAGCTGCTATTAATACTCAAAATCAAGAATGGATATCTTTAACTAATAATTTTCAACAAACTGAGTTTTTAGGTTATGATAATTTATCAGCTGACACCAAAATATCAATGTACAGAGAGTCAATTACTAAAAAGGGTGATTCTGTTTTTCATTTGGTTTTTGAATCAACTCCATTCTATCCTCAAGGCGGAGGTCAGATTGGAGATTGTGGTTTTATAGAAACTGTTGACGGCTCTAAATTGGAAATTATTAATACAGTCAAAGAAAATGACACAATAATTCATATTACTAAAGAACTTCCAAAAAATTTAAACTCAACTTTAAATGTTTCGGTTTTTAAGGATCGAAGACTTAACAGTTCCTGTAATCATACATCTACACACTTACTACATCAAGCATTAAGACATGTTTTAGGTACTCATGTTCAGCAAAAAGGATCAATGGTCTCTGATAAATATTTAAGATTTGATTTCTCACATTTTGAAAAATTAAGTGATAATCAAATTAAAGAAGTTCAAAATTTTGTTAATCAAAAAATTGATGATCATTTAGATCTTGAAGAAAATAGATCTGCTGATTTCAACGAATGTATTAATAATGGAGTAATTGCATTGTTTGGCGAAAAATATGGTGATAAGGTTAGATCTGTGAAATTTGGAACTTCATTTGAGCTGTGTGGTGGAACGCATGTTAAAAACACAAGCATAATTAAAAACTTTATTATTAGATCTGAATCAGCAATATCAACAGGCATTAGAAGAATTGAAGCAATAAGTGGACTAGTAGCAAAAGATTATTTAAATGAAAAAATAAAAATTTTAGATAATGTGAATTCTTTATTAAATAATGAAAAGGATGTATTAGTAGCCATAAAAAAACTTAAAAACCACAACACTCAGTTAGGTAAAAAAATTGATAATATTATGAGTGAATTATCAAAGTTTTATTTGAAAGAAATTATAGATCAAACTCAAAATAATAAATCAATTAATTTTTGCCTTCATGAACTTAAGTGTTCGCCAGAACTACTAAAGAATTTAGCTTTCAGTGCAGGAAAACAAATTGAAAATTTGTTTTTAATACTAGTGTGTCAAAATGAGGACAAGGTTTATTTAACTTGTTACATATCTAAAAATTTAGTTGATGATTCTAAAATGAATGCCAATAATATTGTTAGAAATCTAAGTCAATTTATTGAAGGTTCAGGCGGAGGACAACCCTTTTTTGCTAATGCTAGTGGAACTAAATTAAATGGGATAGCAAAATTAAAGGAGGAAGCAAAAAAGTTATTTTAATTATTTTACTTCAATTTCTGGAGGGTAAACATCCAAGATTTTAGTTACATAAGAACTCACTAAATCATCTCTATTAGTTCTTTTACTACTTGACAAAAAACCAGTCCCTTTACCTTGCCATATTAATTGTTTAGTCTTAGTGTCAATTAAATCAATGTATAAAGCACCTTGAGAAGTTGAATAAGCGACTTGTCTATGACCCCTTCCGTAATTTGGGTACCAACCAGTGTAATATGGACTGTAAAAAGTATTATCTATGTAAATATTTTCAGAAGATTTAGTAGCAATATTAATAAGAATATCGGGGTTTTCGTCAATTGTCATTCCTTTATTTAATAATGTATTTTGAATAGACTTTAGAATTCTTTTTTTGTCTATATCTGAAATTTCAACTTTATCAATCCCAGACTTGTAGAAAGCAAATGTTTTGTATTGTGAGAAATCAGCTTCAGAGTCGAAATCAGAAGCAACTTTGACAGATCCACAACTAATTAAGATTACTGAAATAAAAAGTAGGTAAGAAAATAATTTAAAAGTTTTCAAAATAATATTTTTATATATACATCAATAATAGTGCCTTGATTTTATTTAAATTTATATTTTTTAAATGTCTGATCATAATTTTTATATAAAAAATGTCTTTTTTTAACACAATTAAAACAGAAAACATTCGTTTAGAATTTCAAGATTTAAATCATGATTTAAAGATTTTTATGAAAAGAGAGGATTTAATTCATCCTATAATTTCAGGTAATAAATTTCGAAAATTAAAATATAATCTTAAGAAATTAAAAAAAAATAAAAATTCACTTTTAATTACTTTTGGAGGTGCCTTTTCAAATCATTTATTGGCAGTTGCTTATTTAGGTAAAATTGAAGGAATTAAAACTTTAGCAATAGTAAGAGGAGAAGAGCTAAAAAATTCCAAACTAAACACAACTTTACAAAAATGTTCTGATTTTGGAATGAAATTTGAATTTGTTTCAAGAGAAAAATACAGAGAAAGAAATTCTAATAAATACAATTATGAGCTACAAAATAAATTTAAAAATGCGTACATAGTCCCTGAGGGTGGTACAAATATACTTGGAGTTAAGGGGTGTGAGGAAATTTTATCTGAATCTGATAAAAACTTTTTTGATGTAGTTTGTGTCCCAGTTGGCTCGGGCGGGACTTTTTCTGGATTGATTAATTCTAGTTTAGAAAAACAAAAAATATTAGGGTTTTCTGCCTTAAATAATAGTAATATAAGTGAAGTAATTAATAAATTTGTAAAGAAAGATAATTGGAAATTATTTGAAGAAAGTTTTTTTGGTGGTTATGCAAAATTTAATGATGAATTAATAAATTTTATTAATAGTTTTTATAAAAAACATAATATTAGGTTAGATTCTATTTATAATGCTAAAATGATTTTCAGGATAATTGATTTAATAAATAAAAATGATTGGGTTTTTGGTAAAAATATTTTAATTATAAATACTGGAGGAACTCAATCTGTAGAAGGAATTAATAAATTACTTAAAAAGAAAGGATGCGAAACCATAAATTATTAATATTAGTTTTTATTATTTTTTTTAACTCTTGTGGAGTAAAAAAAGTGTCATATCGTGATAACAGTCCTAAAAAAATTAACAATAAATCCGTAAAATCAGTTAATCGATTCTTTAAATCTATGACCAACGAGCAAAGAACTCATTGGTATGTAAATACTTACTCTAAAATTTCAATTGATGAAATGAAAAAATTTGGAATTCCAGCAAGCATAACTATGGCTCAAGGAATATTAGAGTCTAATTCTGGAAAAGGAAGTCTTGCATTAAAGTCTAATAATCATTTTGGAATAAAATGTCACAGTAAATGGAAAGGTAAAAAAGTTTATCATGACGACGATGAAAAAGGAGAATGTTTTAGAAAGTATAAGAATCCAGAAAAATCCTACAGAGATCATTCTTTGTTTTTGGAATCTAGAGATCGATATAATTTTTTATTTAAATTAAATAAAAGGAATTATGTCAAGTGGGCTAAAGGATTAAAAAAAGCTGGATATGCAACTGATCCTAAATATGCAGATAAATTAATTTCAATAATTGAGCGATATGAGTTATGGAAATTAGATGGTTCTAAAAAACCACTCAATAAGACTAGAGAAAAAAAATTATCTATAAAGCAAGCGCAAATTCTGCCAGAAACAAAATCAATGTATAGTGTTAAAAAAGGAGATACTTTGTATTCAATTTCTAAAAAATTTAATATCAGTGTCTCTAAACTTGTGGAAATAAATAATATTAAAAATAACAATTTAAGTATTGGTCAATCCTTAAAAGTAATTAAAAAATAATGTTGTATCAGAGAAGTAGTGTGCTTTTTAATGAAGCGAAAAAATATATTCCAGGCGGAGTTAACTCACCAGTAAGAGCTTTTAAGTCAGTAGGAGGGTCTCCTGTTTTCGCATCAAAGGCTAATGGTGCTTATGTCTACGACGAGGATGGAAATAAATATATAGATTACATATCCTCATGGGGGCCAATGATTTTGGGACATGCACACCCTAAGGTTGTTAGAGCAATCTCAGAAACAGCTAAAAACGGAACTTCCTTTGGAATGCCAACTACATTAGAAACGGATTTGGCTAAATTATCTTTATCAATGGTTCCAGGAATGCAAAAAATTAGATTCGTAAATTCGGGAACAGAGGCTTGTATGAGTGCAATTAGATTGGCACGTGGATACACAAATAAAGATAAAATAATTAAATTTTCTGGATGTTATCATGGACATTCTGACTCTTTCTTGATTGAAGCGGGTAGTGGAGTTGTTACTTTTGGAACTCCAAACAGTCCTGGTGTTACTAAAGGCACTGCTAAGGATACATTAATTTCCCCTTACAATGATTTGAATTATGTAAAAACACTTTTTGAAAATAATAAAAATGAAGTTGCAGCTATTATTATTGAGCCTGTTGCCGGTAATATGGGTTGTGTTATTCCAAAGCAAGGGTTTATTGAAGGGTTGAGAAAACTATGTGATCAAAACAATTGTCTTCTAATTTTTGATGAAGTAATGACTGGATTTAGACTCGCTAAGGGTGGTGCTCAAGAAATTCTAGGTATAAATGCAGATATTGTTACTTATGGAAAAGTAATTGGTGGAGGTCTGCCTGTTGGAGCGTTTTCATCAAGAGATGAAATAATGAATAAACTTTCACCTGAGGGATCAGTATATCAAGCCGGAACACTTAGTGGAAATCCTTTAGCAATGTCTGCTGGGTTAGCCACTCTTTCTGAATTAAAACTTAACGATAATATTTACCAAAGTTTAAATGATAAATCCTCTTATTTAGAAAAGGGAATGTACGAGGTGCTTGGCAAAACGACATTAGATTTTAAAATAAACCGTTTAGGATCTATGATTTCTCTACATTTTTGTTCTGAAGACGTTACGGATTTTAAATCATCTCAAAAAGGAAATAATGAAAAATTTAAAAAATATTTTCACGGTATGTTAAATGAAGGCATTTATCTTCCCCCAAGTGCATTTGAGAGTTACTTTTTAAACGATGCACTTACTTACAGTGACATAGATTTTACACTCGATGCTTTAAAAAAAGTTTCAAAAACTATTTAGATAGGCTTACCAATAAGTATTTTATTAATTTTTGCTGTAGCCATATCCAAATGCATTTTAGTCATTTTATCAGATCTATTTTTATGCTTTTTAATATCTTTTTTTAATTCTAACAACTGTCCAACAGCAATAGTCCTTATATCAGACTGACTAACTTTTACAGATGTAACTCTTCCTCTTGCCCAAGATGGAATTGAACCCTGTTCTTCGTTCATGATGTAACTAATTCTATCTAAGTAAGCCAATTGTAAATTTCGTCTATATACATCTATTGTTTTGTGAGTATAAAGTTCTTTCCAAATTCCTCTTTTCAAATCTGACATCATATCAATTAAAGTATATGCGGCTTTTCCGTTTATTGCTTCATTTTCTATAAGTCTTGCCATTTTTCCAAAATCCAATATACTGTTAAGTGTTCTAGATTGAGTGCTTCTAATCCTATTAGTGATTCCAGCGAATTCTATTTTATTTAGAATGTTATTATCAATCATCCAAGTCGGAGTTTCAAAAAGTTGGTCATTTAAAAAGTTCATACATTTTTTTTGGTGAGACTTTTTAACGTGAGTATAAACTGGACCTTCTTGATCATAAGTTTTATAATATTGATACACTCCTCCAATATTTGAGCTTACGTGTCCCATATAGCGATTGAATTGTGAAAGTACTTGTCCATACATTGTCTGAAGATCTGAATAATCTTTTCCGTCTTCAGAAGTCCATTTGTTCAGGTTAGGTATAATTCTTTTTAAATTTAATATTCCATATTCACTCGCTTTAACGGCATCGTCACCTAAATCTTCTGTTTGTGAACTTGGATCAATACCAGCACTACCAAATCTATGCATCAAGCTGTTCTCATTATCTCTTATCCATTTATCCAATGTTTTCTTTTCATCTTTTGCAGTTTTAGCATCTGGAATAGGTCTATAGCCCCATCTGACAGAATGTTTATCGTACACTCCTATATCTGGCATTAGTGCAACACCTTTATCTTCAGGCTGGGCTATATAGTTAAATCTAGCATAGTCCATAATTGATGGAGCTGTACCGTATTTTTTTGTAAAAGTTGCAGATCTTAGTGAATCTACTGGGTAAGCACTACTGCTTCCCATGTTGTGTGGTAAGCCAATTGTATGTCCAACTTCGTGAGCTGAGACAAACCTTATTAATCTTCCCATAACTTCATCATCAAAAGAAACTCCTCTTGCATCTTCATTTATAGCAGCAGTTTGAACAAAAAACCAATTTCTCAATAATGTCATTACATTATGGTACCAGTTAATGTCCGATTCTAAAATTTCTCCAGATCGAGGATCACTAACGTGTGGTCCATTGGCATTTGGAATAGGAGAGGCTAAATATCTTACAACTGAATACCTTACGTCTTCTGGGCTCCAATCTGGATCTTCTTCCTTAGTTGGAGGATCCTTAGCAATAATTGCATTTTTAAATCCGGCTTCTTCAAATGCTATTTGCCAATCTTCAATACCTTGTTTTAGATATTTTCTCCATTTTACGGGTGTAGCTCTATCAATATAATATACTATTTGTTTTTTTGGAGTTACTAACTCTCCATTTTTAAACTTTTCTAAATCTTCATCTCTAACTTCTAATCTCCATCTATCTAAATATTTTAAAGATTTACTTTCTTGTACATCTAGTCCGTAATCAACTTGACTTCTTGCAAACCATCCTACTCTTTGATCAAAATATCTTCTTTTCATTGGAACTTTAGGTAATAATATCATTGAATTATTGATTTCAAGCGATATAGTTCCTGTGCTAGAGTTTGAAGGTGGTGATGAGGAATTATATGTTTTTACATGTCTTGATTCTATATTTTCTGGATAACTTTTTATAGATTCAATAAAAGATTTTTTAGAGTTTAAACTTGATATTTTATAACCTTTTCTTCTACTTTGAGGAAATCCTAATGGTTTTACATCTTCACTAAATAGTTTTGTAACTTCAATAAGTGTTGAAGTAGAATCTATTCCTTTGCTTTCTATTTTAAAACTATATAAAATTGGTTCAAAATTTGAATTAAGAACAGCTTCGTTGACTGGAAGTGAATCTGATGCAACAACGTTGTGCGAAACTACTCTTAACAATATTTTGTTATCTTTTTTCTGCCATCTTAAAACTTGTGTATTTTGTTTTCCTCCTCCAAAACCAAGTCCAGATGCAGTTTTAGCTATCCTAGTAACCATCAACATTTCTCTTCCAAAGAGAGTGTCATTTATTTCGTAATAATATTTTTCTTTGACTTTATGAATGTTAAATAATCCTTTGTCAGTGATTGCTTCTTTCGTTATTATGTCTTCAAAAGTTTTTTCTTTTTTAGGCTTTTTGGAGTCTTCCTTAGTGTTTGGTTTTTGAGCAGCAAGATTTAAAGATAAAAGAAGACAAAATAGAAAAGTAGAAATATTATTTTTATTCATAATTAGTATTATTTTTATTATGAATATATTAAATATATCTCATTCTTGTTGCGAAATATTTTTCTTTTTTAAGTTATTTCTAAGAATTAATTAAAAAAATACCACTAAGAATGTTTATTAAAGATTAGTCAACTAATTCAATTAGCAATGTATCTTCAACTTTTTTTACTATAACAAGTTTATTTTTTGTCAAACTTTTTATTGTTTTATCCCATTTTTTATTTGACAATCCGGATTCAGTTTTTATTTCTATTAGTTTACTAATAGAGGAATTATTTTTAATAATCTTTAAAACACTTTTTTCTTCCTCACTCAATGCTATATTTTTTTTCTCAGGTTTCATCTGAGGGAAAAATAGTACTTCTTGTATAGAAACATTATTAGTAAATAACATAACTAACCTATCAATTCCAATTCCAATTCCTGATGTTGGTGGCATTCCGTATTCAAGAGCTCTTATAAAATCATTATCAATAAACATAGCTTCATCATCTCCTTTTTCTGAAAGTTTTAATTGATCTTCAAATCTTTCTAATTGATCAATCGGATCATTTAATTCAGAATAAGCATTAGCAAGTTCTTTACCATTAACAAATAGTTCAAATCTTTCAGTTAGATTAGGGTTATCTCTATGTTCTTTAGTAAGTGGACTCATTTCCTTTGGATAGTCAGTGATAAAAGTAGGTTGTATGTAATTGTGCTCACATTTTTCACCAAAAATCTCATCAATCAACTTTCCTTTTCCCATTGTATTATCTACCTCAATATTAAGTTTTTTTGCTGTTTCAAAAAGTTGGTTATCATTCATTTTTGAAATATCTATTCCAGTATGTTCTTTTATAGAGTCAATAATACTTATACGTTTAAATGGTGCTTTAAAATTAATTTCTTGATTGTTTAGATTTACAACAGTAGACCCATTAACATCAACTGCTATTTTTTCTAATAATGATTCCGTCATTTCCATCATCCAGTAATAATCTTTATATGCAACGTATAATTCGACCATTGTAAATTCTGGATTATGTGTTCTGTCCATTCCTTCATTTCTGAAAGCTTTTGCGAACTCATATACTCCGTCAAACCCACCCACAATTAATCTCTTTAAATAAAGTTCATTGGCAATTCTAAGATATAGTGGAATGTTCAACGCATTATGTTGAGTAATAAACGGTCTGGCAGATGCTCCACCAGGAATTGGTTGAAGAATTGGAGTCTCAACTTCTAAATATTCGTTGTTATTAAAAAAAGAGCGTATGACATTAATAATTTTAGTTCTTTTTATAAATGTTTTTTTGACTTCAGGGTTAACAATTAAATCTACATAACGTTGTCTATACCTTAACTCTGGATCTGAAAATTCATCGTAAGTGTTTCCATCTGAATCTGTTTTAGGAAGTGGAATTGGTTTAATAGATTTTGATAATAATTTAAAATTCTTAACAAGAATTGTTTTTTGACCAACTTGAGTAGTAAATAATTCACCTTCTATTCCAATAATATCTCCAAAGTCAAGAAGTTTTTTATAAACTTCGTTGTACATGGTTTTATCTTCTCCAGTACATATTTCGTCTCTATTAAAATAAACTTGAATTTTCCCTTTATTATCTTGTATTTCTGCAAAACTTGCTTTCCCTTGTATTCTTCTTGACATTAGTCTTCCAGCAATTGAAACTTTTTTATTTTCTTTATAATTTGAAATGATTTCCAAAGAATTAGTATTTATTGGAAATAATGCTGCTGGAAATGGGTCAATTCCCATTTCTTTTAACTTATTTAATTTTTCTCTTCTAATTTGCTCTTGCTCAGATAGCATGTTTGTTTTTTTTTTCAAATATAATCAATCAATTTCAAAGGAAGGTTTGTATTTCATTCTTCATTTAATTAATATATTTACATTACTAATCTTAAATTAAGTTGTTGAGTTTTTGGAGAGTAATTTTATCGATTCTATTTCCTCCTTTCTCTGTTTTAGATAAAGGATGCGGATCAATTATTATAGTTTTTATTTTAACGTTATGTGGATGGGTTCCTGGTGTAATAGCTGCTTTAGTTATTTTAAATAATCCTAAAAATTAATTTTTATGAATAAGCAAATTATTGTTCACGATTTGGGATTAGTGGATTATCAGGATGCTTTGGATTATCAACTTCAATTATTTAACCAAATTATAGATATAAAACTTAAAAACAGAAAAAATAATACTAAAATAGAAACTGATAATCATTTAATTTTTGTAGAACATCCCAATGTCTACACTCTTGGTAAAAGTGGTGATATTAATAATCTATTATTGAATAAAAATGAATTAGATGACAAGAAGATTCAATTTTTTAATACAAACAGAGGAGGTGACATAACTTGTCATGGTCCGGGCCAAATTGTGTGCTATCCAATATTAGATTTAGATAATTTTTTCACTGATATCCACAAATATTTAAGATTCTTAGAAGAAACAATAATCAGAACATTAAATGATTTTGGAATAGTTTCTGAAAGAAGTCAAAATGAAACTGGAGTTTGGATTGATTCAGATTTAGTTTTTTCTAGAAAAATATGCGCCATGGGTGTAAAGGCTAGTCGTTGGGTAACTATGCACGGTTTAGCTCTCAATGTTAATAATGATTTAAGTTATTTTGAAAACATTATACCGTGTGGAATTTCAAATAAATCTGTGACATCAATTCAAAAAGAGACAGGTAGGAATATCAGTTTAAATCAAGTCACAAAAATAATAACACAACATTTTATTGAAATATTTTCTGCTAAATTAGTAGAGGGAGTAAACTAGTATTTCGTCACTTTCACCAACAGAAGTAATATATTTTCTTGAATTTTTATCTTCAAACAAATCAATTTTACTTGAACCAAATACTGGAAAATTCGGAACTAAATTTGAATTTGAGTCAAAAAGATATATTAGTTTTTGATCTTTATCTGTTAGAGAAATATTATCGATAAGTTTATTATTAAAAATAATTGGCTTAGTGTAATTAGCAAATTCTAATTCACTTACTTTTCCGTTAATTGTTAATATATTTTCGCTAATATGAACTAAATTATTTTTATCTGCACTAAAGAGATATTTACTTTCAGATGGCAATGGTTTTTTTATAATTTCTCCTTTTGTATTGATTTTTACAACATTATTTTTAGAATCAATTGTGGTAAATGAATTTTGATTTAAAAATATTTCATTTTCAATATTAATAAGATTATTTTTAATTCTAATATTACCTCTTCTATCAGTAATCTTAAGTTTATTGTTAGAGTTAAATATTAAATAATCTTTTTTACCAATTCTAAAATGTTTTGGATTGTTTTTTTGAATACCAATAATATTTTTCTTGATAAATCCTTTAACATTCTTCATTTTGGAATCTAATATTTTAATTTCATTATCAAATAATAAGAATCTGTAATTTTTTAATTTATCGTAATCAAAGACAGTCAAGCCTAAAGTGTTTTTATTTTTTATTTTTTTAACCTGATTTCCATTTTTATCTATTATTTGAAAATCACTGTCTGTGTTAAATGCATATTGCAATCTGCCATTTTTGTAAAGATCAATCTGATGAATTTCTCCAATAATTTTAGAGCCTATATTTTCTTTCCAAATTAATTTTCCATCCAATGATATTAGGTACAAAATATTATTTATGTCCTGTGTTATTATTTCATTTTTCTTTGTTACATAATTCGTGACAAATTTGGGAGTTAAGTTTATTGGGTTATCAGTTTTAAAACTATAATCTAAGTTTATTCCATTTTTTTTATTTTCTTCAATCGATTTTATAACACTAAATGAATTGTAAACTATATTATCATCTAATCTAGTATGATTAATCATGAACGGGAATTTTTTATTTGAAATATTCAATGATTCTAAAGTTTTCTCTTTAGAGTTTTTTAAGTTGTAAACTTTTAAATAATTACTTTTTTCCGGAATATTTTCAAATGATTGGCTAAACTTATTTTCATTTTTGATAGTTGACGAGTTTGAAATATTTATAATTATTTTTTCCAAACTATTTTTGGAATTACTTATTACTAGTTTATTTTCAATAATACTAGCATAGTTTTGTTTCAATTTATAATTAATAAATTTCAAATGTTGGTAATCAATTATTTGATTTCTTAATTTATGTATTTTAATATCTCTATAACTATAGTTGTTTTCACTATTCTTTAAAATCTCATTATTTAAAAATAATTTATCTTCAAAATTAACGAGTATTATCGAATCAAGTTTATTTTTTAAAAGTCCAAATTCATCAATTTCAAATAAAATAGAGTCCTTTTTAAATTCATTTATTTTTTTTATTGATTCGTTTTTTTCAAAATTTTCCAGATATTTATAATAGTTAAAACTAGTTCTTTGAAAATCAGAAAAGTTATTGGGAATTATATTGATAAAATTACTTTTACTTGGTTTTATTCCATTTAAATAAGATATTTCTTTAGGAATTGAATCATTTTGAAAAGCTAAACCATTTAACGTTATTCCATTTTGATTTAAATCAATATCGTATTGAATCCAATTTGATAATTTATTAATATTAAATAAACTAAAAAGCTCTTTATTTTCAATATAATTTTTAAAATCATTTGAGATGAAAAGTGCAATTTTTGAATTTGAAATATTGTAAAGTTTTTTTAAATCGCTAACCTTTTCTTTAAAAACATGATTGGATTTTCTAATCGTGTTTTCAACAAGTAATTTACTTTCAGATTCAATGGTAACATTGTTTTTTTTGGTTACGAATTTATATTTTTTCTCAGTTCCAATTCTTTTAATAATAGAACCATCGTATAAGATTGAATCAACTACTACTTTAGACTCTATTTTTTTATTTTCTGAACTGGTGAAGTAAATTGGAACAATACTTTTTTTACCTATTTTGTGATAGCTGATTAGTACCTCATCTTTTTCATAACTTGTCAAAACTGAATCAATTTTTATATTAATAAGATTATTAAAAATTTGATTAAATTTTTGAGCATTACTGCTCGATTTATATTTGATAAGTATTAACGGATTGGATGGAACTAGGTCTATTAAACTATTGTATTTCTTTTCATTTTGACATCCTATAAATATTAATGTCAGTAGTAAGAATATTTTATTTTTCATATAAATCGTGTAGTAAAAGTAATGAACAATTATTTTATTTTATAACAACTTAAATTTTTTTCTATGATGTTTAGTTATACCATATTTTGATATAGCTATTCTATGTTTTTTAGTTGGATAACCTTTATTTTTGTTCCATTGATACAATGGAAATTTTTTCGATAGTGAAAACATTAATTCATCTCTTGATGTTTTTGCAAGTATTGAAGCAGCAGCTATACTCATGTACTTTGAATCGCCTTTTATTATACATTTAAAAGGTATTTTATTTTTAGTATTAAATTTATTGCCATCTACAATTATAAATTCAGGAACGATTTTTAAATTTTCAATAGCTGTATTCATTGCTAAAATTGAAGCATTTAAAATATTGATTTTTTCAATTACTTGTTCAGGAATGTGAACTATTGAATAATCTATTGCCTTTTCAATAATTATTTTTTTTAAATCATTTCTTTTTGATTCCGATAGCTTTTTTGAATCATTTAGTTCTGTGTTTCTAAAATCATTTGGTAATATTACTGCTGCCGCTGTGACTGGACCAGCCAAACACCCTCTTCCAGCTTCATCTGTTCCGCATTCAATAAGTTTTGAATATGAATTAATTAACATAAATGACTTTATTTAAATTTAAGAAATAATTAAAATAATAAATGAAATGAAATGAATAACTTTGATTCAAATACAAAGAATGAAGTTTTATTACTTTTTTTTAATATTAATATTTTCAGTCAACACTTCGCTTTGTCAGGATTTAAATATAATTGACTCTTTTAAAAACTCTGTTGGACTTGAAAAAGATTCAGTAGCTGGAAAAAATTTAGCTTCAATCAAGCAGTATTTGATTTTTAAAAACCATAGTGACACAACATATGTTGATACCTCATTAACAATAAAAAAATTTTATAGATTTAACTTTTTAAGAAATGATAATTTTGAAAAATTAAAGTTTTCAAATTTAGGTCAAACTTATAATTCACTTACATCAAATTTTCAAAACTCCTCTTTACCGGTTTTTAGTTTTAATTCAAAGCAAGACATATATTTAAAATCTAGCGATGTTAACTATTATTACGTCCCTACGCCATTAACTGAACTGTTATTTAAATCAGTTATGAAACAAGGTCAATTTACCGATGTGTTATTTTCAACAAATACGTCAGAAAATTTTAACTTTTCAATTGGTTTTAAAGGAATGAGATCATTAGGTAATTATCAAAATATATTATCAGGTTTAAAGCAATTTGTTTTTTCTTCAAACTATAAATCTAAAAATGAAAATTATAGTTTAAGGACACATTATGTAAGTCAAAATTTAGAGAACAGAGAGAATGGTGGATTAACAAATGCATCTATTCTTAATTTTGAATCTGAGGATAATTTATTTTCGGAAAGATCAAAACTTTCGGTAAAATTTGAAAACGCGACTAGTCACTTTTTAAATAAAAGATATTTCTTTGACCAGAATATATTATTGTTCAAATTAAAAAAATCAAATACTTTTTCTTTGGGTCATGTTTTCGAATACGAAACTATGTATAACTCTTTTGAACAAACTGAATCGAGTGATTATTACGGAACAGCTACAAATTCAATTAGTGATAAGACCGAACTTAAGACAATAACTAATGTTTTTTATACAAGTTTAAAGTCAAATTTTTTTGGAAATGTAATGGTCTCTTATTTAAATTATAATTACAATTATAAAACAAACGCTCTAAGTGATAATTATAATGGATTTAAAGAAAATGAAAATTCACTTTCTTTTTCTTTAAAAAAATCAATTTTTAATCATAATGTAAGTGCAAAATTTTCTAAAAATTTGTTTGGAAGTAGATTAGGAGATCTTTTAAATTTCACCCTTGATTCAGAATATACTTCAAATATTAATTATTCACTTGGATTAAATATTTTAACCAAGCATCCTGGTTTTAATTTTGAGTTATTTGACAGCGCTTACAATGATGTTGGATGGCAAAAAGAATTGAATTTGTTGGAGATTAAAAATTTATTTTTCAAATTAAATTCCAATTCATTTGGATCTTTAAGTTTAGATTACCGTTTGATTGATAATTTAACCTATTTTGAATTATTAAATAACAATTCAATAAACAATGAAGGGGATACTAATTTAATTCCTAATGTTAGTCAATATTTAAATTCTATAAAGTATTTGAAATTTAAATGGCAAAAAGAATTTAAATTTGGAAAATTTGCTTTAGACAACTCTTTTATTTATCAATCAGTAAATCAGGACAAAAAAGTTTTAAATTTACCCGACCTTATTACACGAAATACTTTTTATTACTCAAACAATGTTTTTAATAAGGCAATGTTTCTTCAAGCAGGTATCTCATTTAAATATTTTTCAAAATTCCATGCCAACGAATATAATCCTTTAGTCAGTTCATTTCATATTCAGTCTGAAAAGCAAATTGGAGGATTTCCTATGATAGATGTTTTTGTTAATGCTAAAATCCAACAAACAAGATTATATTTAAAAGCAGAACATATAAATTCAACAACAACAGGAAACAACTTTTATTCCTCACCATCTTACCCTTACAGAGATTTTATAATAAGATTTGGACTAGTTTGGAATTTTTTTAATTAAATCCAACTTATACAGTTGGTAAATCACCTTTTTCTTTAGTTTCTAACTCAGAATGTCCCATTAGATATTTATCAACCTGGTAAGCTGCTTCTCTTCCCTCAGAAATTGCCCAAACAATTAAAGATTGTCCTCTTCTCATATCACCAGCTGAAAATATATTAGAAACACTAGTTTGATAATTATTAGTTACTATCTGATTACTAATATTAGTTTCTAAATTTAGTTTATCAATTAAATCAGGTTCGTGACCAGTAAAACCTAAAGCCAGTAATGCTAAATCACAAGGCCATAATTTTTCTGATCCTGAAATTTCTTTTAGTTGGGGTCTCTCACCTTCTTTTTTAATCCATTCAACTTCAACTGTTTTAAGACTTTTTACTTTTCCGTTTTCATCACCAATAAATTCTTTTGTAAGTATACTCCATTCTCTATGAATACCTTCTTCATGTGATGAAGTTGTTTTAAGCTTAAATGGCCAATATGGCCAAGGGTTTTCATCTGTTCTGTTCTCGTTTGGTTTTGACATTATCTCAAAATTTGTTACAGATTTAGCTTCCTGACGATTAGAAGTTCCAATACAATCTGATCCAGTATCACCACCACCAATAACTATGACATTTTTATCTTTCGCATTTAAAGGTTCAGTAGTTTTATTTAAGCCGTCAACAACTTCATTTTGAAGCTTTAAAAAATCCATAGCTTGCTTGACACCCTTTAAATCAGATCCTTTTATTGGCAAGTTTCTTTTAATCGTTGCTCCACCACAAAGTACAATTGAATCGTATTTTTTTAAATTATTAACAGAATAGTTTTTCCCAACCTCTTTGTTAGTAAAAAAATTAATTCCCTCTTCTTCAAGAATAGATAGTCTTCGATCAATAATGTTTTTTTCCATCTTAAAATCAGGAATTCCATATCTTAATAAACCACCAATTTTAGAATCTCTTTCATATACATCAACAGAGTGACCAGCTTTATTTAATTGTTGAGCCGCTGCCAATCCAGCTGGACCAGATCCAACAACTGCGACTTTTTTTCCAGTCCTATTTAAAGGAGGATTAGCTTTTATCCATCCTTCTTCAAAACCTCTTTCAACTATATATTTTTCAATCATTTCGATAGAAACCGGTGGATTGATAATTCCTAATACACACGCTGCTTCACAGGGTGCGGGACAAAGCCTCCCTGTAAATTCAGGAAAATTATTAGTCGAATGTAATATGTACAAAGCTTTTTCCCATTCATTGTTGTATACTGCATCATTAAAATCTGGAATTAAATTTCCTAATGGACAACCGCTATGGCAAAACGGAACACCACAATCCATACATCTTCCACTTTGTTCTTTTAATTTTTTGTCAGAGGGTTTTAAAGTAAACTCATTATAATTTTTAACTCTCTTTTTTACAGGAACTAATCCTTCTTCAGTTCTTTCGAATTCTATAAAACCTTTTAATTTACCCATAGCAACTATTTAATTATTTCTGTAATTTTTTCTTTTGCCATTTTTTCAAGAGCTAATTTATATTCGGTTGGCATTATTTTTATAAAGTTTTTAGATTCTTTATCCCAATTATTTAAAAATCTTTCTGCTATTTTACTGGATGTGAATGTAAAATGATTTTCGATTAATTTTTTGACTAAATCTAAGTCTTGATTAGAAGGGTTTTCAAATTCTATCATTTCTGAGTTAAAATTTCTTTTATCAAACTTTGTAGATTTGTAAATATAAGCTACCCCTCCGCTCATTCCAGCTGCAAAATTTCTTCCAATATCGCCAAGAATAATAGCAGTTCCTCCAGTCATATATTCACACCCATGATCTCCAACTCCTTCTACTACTGCAATTGCCCCAGAATTTCTAACACAAAATCTTTCTCCAGCTATACCATTTATATAAGCCTCGCCAGCTGTAGCTCCATACAAAGCTACGTTTCCAGTAATTACATTTTCCTCAGATTTAAAACTAGCTTCCTTTGGAATTTTTACAATGATTTTAGATCCCGAAAGACCCTTTCCAAAATAATCGTTAGTATTACCACTGACTGTCAATGTTAGCCCAGGAGCACCAAAAGCACCAAAACTTTGTCCAGCAGCACCTTTAAAATTAATTTCTAAAGTATCTTTTGGAAGACCTTTTGCACCATATAATTTTGAAATTTCATTACTTACTATAGTACCTACAGTTCTGTCTGTATTTTTAATTTCATAATAAAGATTCATTTTAACCTTTTTTTCAATTGCTAACTTTGCCTCCTTTAATATGGTGAAATCTAATACGTTTTCTAAATTATGATCTTGTTTAGTATTGTTTTTTAAAGGCGTATTTTCAGGAACATTTGGCTTGTACAAGATTTTTGATAGATTAATTCCTTTTGTTTTATAATTCTTTACAGCATCTTCCATATTAATTTTCTGACTTTGTCCAACCATTTCATCAACTGTTCTAAATCCAAGTTGAGACATAATTTCTCTTAATTCCTGTGCAACAAAATACATGAAATTGATTACGTGTTCAGGTTTTCCTTTAAAGTTTTTCCTTAGTTCAGGATCTTGAGTAGCAATTCCAACAGGACATGTGTTTAAGTGGCAAGCTCTCATCATAATACAACCTGATGCAACTAGGGGAGCGGTTGAGAATCCAAACTCTTCAGCTCCTAATAAACAGGCGATAGCAACATCTCTTCCTGTTTTAAGTTGACCATCACACTCCATAACGACTCTTCCCCTAAGATTGTTCATTACTAAAGTTTGTTGTGCTTCAGCAATTCCTAATTCCCATGGTAAACCAGCATGTTTTAATGAAGTGAGTGGAGATGCACCTGTACCACCATCAAAACCAGAAATTAATATTACGTCAGCTTTTGCTTTTGCAACACCAGCTGCAATAGTACCTACACCAACTTCAGAAACTAATTTTACATTAATTCTTGCTTCTCTGTTGGCATTTTTTAAATCGTAAATTAATTGAGATAAATCTTCAATAGAATAAATATCGTGATGGGGCGGTGGGGAAATTAATCCAACGTAGGGAGTTGAATTTCTAACTTCAGCAATCATAGGATTTACTTTAGGACCTGGTAATTGTCCTCCTTCACCAGGCTTGGCACCTTGAGCCATCTTTATTTGAATCTCTTTTGCTGTACTTAAATAGTGTGAGCTTACTCCAAATCTACCAGAGGCAACTTGTTTTATAGCACTATTTTTCCAAACACCGTTTTTCTCTTTTTTAAACCTATTTGAATCCTCACCGCCTTCTCCAGAGTTACTTTTGCCACCAATACTGTTCATTGCAATTGCAAGGTTTTCGTGTGCTTCTTTACTAATAGATCCGTAAGACATTGCACCAGTTTTAAATCTTTTTACAATTTCAGTCCAAGGCTCTACTTCTTCAATTGGAATAGGATCAAAATCAACAAGTTTGAACATTCCTCTTAATGTCATTAATTGCTTACTTTGCTTATTAATTAAATCAGAGTATACTTTATAAGTATCGTATTTATCTTCTTTTACAGCTTGCTGAAGCTTTGAAATTGTTGATGGATTTAACATGTGAGCTTCTCCATTTCTTCTCCATCTGTAATTACCTCCAATTTCTAAACTAACAAATTTATTTTTATCTGTAAAGGCTTCTAAATGTCTAGATGAAAGTTCTTTTTCTAGACTGTAAAGACCAATACCTTCAATTCTTGTTGGTGTATTTGAAAAATATTTTTCAGTAAAACTTTCCCTTAGACCTAAAGCTTCAAATATTTGAGCCCCTCTGTATGAGTGAAGAGTTGAAATCCCAATTTTGTTCATTACTTTCAGAATCCCTTTATCAATAGCTTTATTGTAATTGTTAATTGAGTCTTTTAAAGATTGTTTACCAAAAAAATCATTTTTATGATGATGTTCTATAATTTCGTTAACTAAATATGGATTAATCGCACTAGCTCCGTAACCGAATAGCATGGAAAAGTGATGAGGTTCCCTTGGTTCAGATGATTCAATTACAATTCCAAATTTAGATCTTTTTTTAGCTTTCATTAAAACATGATGAACATTTGAACAAGCTAAAAGTATAGGAATAGCACCCTTGTCTTTAGAAACTCCACGGTCACTTATAATTATAATGTTATAACCTTGATCAACATATGAATTAACATCTTTAACCATTTTATCTAAAGCTTCTTCAATTCCGTTGTGACCTTTTATTACGTCGTATAAAGCACTCACTGAAGCAGTTTTAAAATTTTTGTTTTTAATAAACCTTATTTTGTCTAAATCTTCATTAGAAATAATGGGATTATTTATTTTTAATTTTTTACAGTGATCAGGTACTATATCAAAAATATTGAAATCGCTTCCAATTCCAAGTCCGGTATCAGTGACAATTTCTTCTCTAATGCCATCAAGCGGTGGGTTAGTAACTTGAGCAAATAATTGTTTAAAGTAATTAAATAATAATTGTGGTTTTGTTGAGAGAACAGCAAGCGGGGTGTCTGTACCCATTGAACCAATTGCTTCCTTTCCAGATGTACACATTGGCAATATTAAGGTTTTGAGATCTTCTTGAGTGTATCCAAAAATCCTTAATCTTGTTTCAAAATCTAATTTCTCATTTGGAGTTTTATTTCCAGTGTATGGGACATCTTTAAGAGGAAGAACATTGTCATTTACCCATTTTCTATATGGATGTTTAGATACAATACTATTTTTAATCTCTTCATCTTCAATAATTCTTCCTTCGCTCATGTCGACTAAGAACATTTTTCCGGGTTCTAGTCTACCATGAGATTCAATATTTTCTGGCTTAATTTCAACTACTCCTGTTTCAGAGGACATCACTACGTATCCGTCTTTTGTTACTGTATATCTTGAGGGTCTTAATCCATTTCTGTCAAGTAGAGCACCAATATACTTACCATCAGTAAATGGAATAGATGCTGGACCATCCCAAGGTTCCATTATGCTTGAATTAAATTCGTAGAACGCTTTTTTGTCATCAGACATAGATTTGTGTTTTTCCCAAGCTTCAGGAACCATCATCATCATAACCTCTGGAAGAGATCTTCCAGTTGTTAATAATAATTCTACTACCATATCCATTTGAGCTGAATCAGACTTTCCTTTTAAAATTGTTGGAAATATTTTTTCTAAGTCCTTTCCAATAAAGTCATTTTTCATCAATTCTTCCCTAGCATTCATTCTAGTTACATTACCCTTTATTGTATTTATTTCTCCATTGTGACACATGTATCTAAAAGGTTGGGCTAAATCCCATGTAGGAAAAGTATTTGTCGAGAATCTTTGATGAACTAAAGCTAATCTTGTTACAAGATCAGGATCTTTTAAATCTAAATAAAACCTATCAATATCTTCAGGAATAAGCAAACCCTTATAAATTAAAGTTCGATTGTGAAGGCTTGAAAAATAAAAATAATTTTTTTGAGAAAGGGGACTATTATAAATTTCGTTTTCAGCAATTTTTCTAGAAATATAAAGTTTAGTGTTAAAATCTGTCTCGGATAATGTATTATCTTTTTCAATAAAAACTTGTTTAACCACAGGTTGAGTTTTAGCTGCGATAGAACCAACTACTTTAGAGTTGATCGGAACATTTCTCCAACCTAAAATATTTAAACCTTGTTTTTGAATTTCTTTTTCAAATACATCAACACAATAATTTAATTGATTAATTTTTTGGGGTAAAAAAACCATGCCAACAGCGTAATCATAAGGCTTTGGTAATTTAAAATCACATTCTTTTACAAAATAATCGTGAGGAATTTCAATTAATATCCCAGCCCCGTCTCCAGTTTTTCCATCAGAACTTACCGCGCCACGATGTTCTAAACATGTAAGAATGTTAAGTGCTTTTGGAATTATATTATTAGTCTTTTCTCCTTTAAGACTACATATAAATCCTGCACCACAATTGTCATGTTCAAATTCTGGAGAATAAAGTCCTTGTTTTTTAGGTAGCATAAAAATTATAATTGGAACCGATAAAGATATCTATTTATGTTTTTATTGTTCAACGATTATGCCACAAACTCAATATTTATGTTAAGTTGATAATTATATACCTAAATATTGATTATTTCATATTTTAAAACTATTATTTTGAATATTTTTCAAAATGCTTTCTATTAATTTTTTTTTATATATTTTTAAGCTCAAATTTTTTTTATGGAAATTCTTATTATTTCAGTATTTGTTTTAGGCTACATTTTAATCACTCTTGAACATTCAATAAAAATTGATAAACTTATTCCTGCTCTAGGAATGATGGGTATTTTATGGGCAATTATTGCATTAAATCATTTAGATGTTTACGACATCAATTTAGAATTATTAAAATTAGAACCAACACACATTGAGGAGGTTTTATTACATCATTTGGGTAAAACAGCTGAAATTTTAATTTTTCTTTTAGGTGCAATGACTATTGTAGAAATAATTGACTATTTCGATGGATTTTCTGGCATTAAACAGGTTATAAAGACAAGAAGTAAAGTCAAAATTTTATGGATTTTTGGTGCATTAGCTTTTGTTCTTTCAGCTATAATTGATAATCTAACTGCTACAATTGTATTAATAACTCTTCTACAAAAACTTGTAAAAGTAAGATCATTAAAATTATGGTATGCAGGTTTAATTATTATTGCTGCGAATGCTGGAGGAGCATGGTCTCCAATCGGAGATATTACTACAACTATGTTATGGATTGGTAATAAAGTCAGTGAAGTTAACCTTGTTAAATACTTGATTATTCCTTCCATTGTTTGTATGGTAGTTCCATTTTTAATAGCATCAAAATTTAGCATTTTTAAGGGCGAATTGGAAGTAACTGAAATTAATGAAGAAAGTAGTCCACATGGAAATAAAATGTTATTCTTAGGACTAGGTTCTATATTATTTGTACCCTTTTTTAAAGTAATCACTCATCTGCCACCATATGTTGGAATGATGCTTTCACTAGCTTTTGTTGCTACAATTGCTGAAATATTATCAAACAAAAAAATTAATATTTCTAATGTGGATTCAGAAAGTGATGCTGTTGCTCACCACAGTCCTGTTCATCATTCGCTTTCAAAAATTGAACTTCCCAGTATCTTATTCTTCTTAGGAATTTTATTAGCGGTTGGAGCACTAGAATCTTTAGGAATTTTATTCAATTTCGCTGGATATTTAACTGAATTATTTCCAAACACTGACGTATTAATGATACTGTTTGGATTTTTATCCGCTGTTATTGATAATGTTCCGTTAGTTGCTGCCTCAATGGGTATGTTCCCAAATTTACTTGACGATCCCTTATGGCATGGTTTAGCTTTTTCTGCTGGGACAGGCGGAAGTATGTTGATTATAGGATCAGCTGCTGGAGTTGTAGCAATGGGTATGGAGAAAATTGATTTTTTCTGGTATCTAAAAAAAGTTGCTATTCTAGCACTAATAGGTTTTTTATCCGGATACGGAACATTTATGTTACTTAGAGATTTTGTTCTTTAGCACTAATGAATTATACACAAACAGTTAATTGGCTTTTTAATCAATTACCTGTTTATCAAATAGACGGCAAATTTAAGTATAAAGTAGACTTAGGGCCTATTTTAAAGACTTGCGATTACTTAAAAAATCCTCAAAATACTTTTAAGTCTATACATGTGGCTGGAACTAATGGAAAAGGTTCAAGTTCTCACATGTTATCATCAATATTGCAGGAATCAGGATTAAGGGTTGGATTGTATACTTCTCCTCATTTATTAGACTTTCGTGAGCGAATTAAATTAAATGGAAAATTTATAGAAAAAAATTTTGTTTCTGATTTTGTAACAAAACATATTGATTTTTTTGAAAACAATAAAATTTCATTTTTTGAAATGACTGTGGCCATGGCATTTGATTATTTTGCTAAATCGAATGTTGATATCGCAGTTATTGAAACTGGACTTGGAGGCAGGTTGGACTCTACAAATATTTTAGACCCTTTAGTTTCTCTCATTACAAATATTGGATTAGATCACAAAGAATTTTTAGGAAATAATCTTAAAGATATAGCAAAAGAAAAAGCAGGAATAATTAAAAGTAGTGTTCCAGTTGTAATCAGCGAATTTCAAAAAGAAACCTATCCTGTTTTTGAAAACAAAGCACAAAAAATTGGAACAAAAATACATCTGGCTGAAATCACTAATAAGTTTAAAACTGATTTATTAGGTGATTTTCAAAATAAAAACATAAATGGAGTAGTCAAGGTAATTTCTCTTTTAGATCATTTAAATATTTCAAATCAAAATATCGAAAAAGGCCTATTAAATATCAAAAAAAACACTGGGTTAATAGGTAGGTTTCAAATTTTATGTGATTCCCCAAAAGTAATATGTGATGTTGGTCATAATCTAGAAGCTTTCCAAGAAATATTAGCTAATCTCAGTTGTTTGAAATTTGACAACTTAAAATTTGTATTAGGTTTTGTTAAGGGAAAAGATTTTGAAAAAATTATAGATATTCTTCCTAAAAATGCTCATTATTTCTTTTGTACACCAAATATTGAAAGAGGACTTTCTTTAGATAGTTTAGCGAGTTATGGCTCTGTTAGTAAACTTAAATATAGCTTGCACGACAGTGTATCGGATGCTTATAATTCTGCTCTTTCAGGTTCATCCGAAAAAGATTTAATTTTTATTGGAGGAAGTAATTTTACTGTTTCTGAAATTTTATGATTTTTGGTACAAATTTTGAAATACTAATAATATGAAAAATTTGATTTTATTAATCATTCTAGTTTTTTCTTTTTCTTGTTCAACTGATGAACTTGAAAAAGACGGTTATGATAAGGATGGTAACTCTTATAATGGACCTATTGAAACTATCACTCACAATGGTGTAGAAAGGAAATATATTATTTATACTCCTCAAGGTTATGATGGTAATTCAAAATTACCACTTTTATTAAACTTTCATGGATACGGTGGACAGGCAGGTG
>CAJQMK010000042.1 GCA_905479415.1 uncultured Flavobacteriaceae bacterium
TCAACTTTTTCTTTATTAATTGAAATTGAATTTTGTTTTAAAGCTCTAATAATTTCAGATTTTGATGATAAAAATTTTGCCTTATAAAGAAATTCTTGAACGAGAGCGGGCTGTCTGATTTCATCAAATGAAATAATTATACTTGGCACACCTTCAAAAATATCTAAAAATGTATTTTCATCAAGATCGCTCAGATCTTTAGAGGTAGATTTTCCAAATAAAATATTCGATGCTTTTATTGATTTGTCTAAATCCTCTTCACAATGAACTAATTTTGTAAGATAATTTGCTATTGTTTTTTGAAGAAATCTTTGATGAGGTGCTTCATCGTGTGTCTTTATATATTCTTCTATTTCATTTTCACTATAAAAAGTAAAAATTTTAATATATTTTTTTGCATCAGCATCAGAAATATTAAGCCAGTACTGATAAAATTTGTAGGGAGATGTTTTGTTTCTGTCTAGCCAAACATTTCCGGCTTCTGTTTTACCAAATTTAGTTCCATCTGCTTTAGTAATTAAAGGACAAGTTAAAGCATAAGCTTTTTCTCCAGTTTTTTTTCTTATTAATTCGACTCCACTTGTTATGTTTCCCCATTGGTCACTTCCACCCATTTGAACCAAACAATTGTTTTCAGAAAACAGGTGGTAAAAATCATAAGCTTGAATTAACTGATAAGAAAATTCTGTAAAAGACATACCTACTGTAGAATCCTTACTTAATCTTTTTTTAACTGATTCTTTTGCAATCATGTAATTTACAGTAATATATTTTCCAGTATCTCGAATGAAATCAATTAGATTAATATCTTTAAACCAATCGTTATTGTTACATAAAACAGCAGAATTTTTTTTATCGGAATCGAAATTTAAAAATTTAGACAACTGCTTATAAATGCCATTTATATTTTTATCTAAATCATCTTGACTTAATAAGTTTCTCTCGTTTGATTTTCCAGAGGGATCACCGATCATACCTGTTGCTCCACCAACCAGAACTATAGGTTTGTGACCACATTTTTGAAAATGCATTAAAATTAAAATTTGAACCAAACTACCAATGTGAAGAGAATCAGCAGTAGGATCAAACCCAATATATCCACTGCAGGAATTTTCTAGTAACTGATCTTCACAACCAGGAATGGAATCTTGAAGCATTCCTCTCCATTCTAATTCTTTAATAAAGTTTTTTGACACAGCTTAAATTTTAACAAATATATACCTCTTGTCTTTAAGAAAAAAGTAAACCAAAAAATAGTATTTTTACATTATGATATTAGTAACTGGAGGAACTGGACTTGTAGGTTGTCATTTACTCTATTCTCTTGTAAAAGAAAATAAAAAAGTAAGAGCCTTATATAGAAAAAATAGTAAAACTGAAAGTGTAAGAAAAGTTTTTTCTTATTACTCAAAAGATTATAAAAAATTATTTGATAAAATTGAATGGGTTGAAGGTGATATTAATGACATAACAAGTCTTGATGTTGCTTTTAAAAATATAAATGAAATATATCATTGTGCAGCCTTTATTTCTTTTAGTAATCAGGATTTAAACGCTATGAAAAAAATCAATGTTGAAGGAACTGCTAATATGATTAATTCTGCCATTGATAAAAAAATTAATAAATTTTGTTATGTTAGTACAATTGCAGCAGTAGGTGAAAGAAAAAATATTATGATTGATGAAGAATGTAAATGGAATGAAAACAATAACCCATATTCAAAAACAAAACATGATGCGGAATTAGAGGTTTGGAGAGGAATATCTGAGGGTTTAAACGCTGTTATAGTCAATCCAGGTGTAATTATTGGAAGTGGTTTTTGGAAAAGAGGAAGCGGAGCTTTTATCACTCAAATAAGTAGAGGAATAAACTACTATCCGCCAGGTTCTACAGGATTTATTTGTGTAAAGGATGTTGTTAAGATTATGAGAGACTTAATGGATAAAAATATATTTTCTGAAAGATTTTTACTTGTTTCTGAAAACTGGACTCAAAAAGATTTTATTTTTTCTGTTTGCAATCATTTGAATTTAAAAACACCTCAAAAAAAAGCTAGTAAAAGCTTAATGATATTAGCACTAATCTTAGATGCTGTAAGAAGTTTTTTTCTAAATAAACGAAGAAGACTAAGTAGTGCCATTATTGAGTCTAGTCACTCTAAAAACAAATATTCAAACAAGAAAATAACATCTGCCTTAGATTATAAATTTATAGAAATAGAAAAGTCAATTAAAGAAACTTGTAAGAACTATAAGCTTAATTAATTAATGATAATGAGTCCTTAATTTCTCTGGTTTCTTTATTTAATTCAATTTCAATAGAGTCTTTAATAGATCTCATTTTTTTTTGAAGTTGAGAATAAATTTTTAAGTATTTTTTTGGTTTTGAAGAATAATAACTGTTACTATTAACAAACTGTATACTGTCTATATTATGCTTTTTGTATAAAAATGTATCTTTTATATTATAATAATTTAAATCTGAATTATTTCTATACGCCCTACTTGAATTAATGATGTTTATATCTAAAAGAAAATCTACCATTTGTTCCTCAGACATTAAATCAGTCGGACTGTTTTGATCAGAACAAGATATTGTTAAAATTAGTAAAATGAATATTTTTTTCATCTATTAAAAGTTAATTTTTTTCCGCTTAAAGTTGAATTAATTAATCCGTTTTCATAAACTAATTTTCCATTAACAATAGTATGTGTTACTTGAGAATCAAATTGTAAACCCTCAAATGGTGACCAATTACATTTATACAAAATATTTTCTTTATTCACCGTCCATGACTTATTCATGTCTATTAAAACCAAATCTGCATAATAGCCTTTTCTTATATAACCTCTTTTTTTTATTTGAAATAGTATTGCAGGATTATGACACATTTTAGTCACTATTTTTTCAAGAGATATTTTGTTATTCAAATGATGTTGAATCATTGAGACTAAAGCATGCTGTACCAATGGACCGCCAGAGGGACAATCTAAATAAGGTTTAGATTTTTCTTCCAATGTATGTGGAGCGTGATCAGTGGCAATCACATCAATTCTATCTTCCAATAAAGAATTCCAAAGCCCCTCCCTATCATTATCAGTTTTAATAGCTGGATTCCATTTTATATAAGATTGTTTTTCTTGATAATCTTTATCACTAAACCATAAGTGGTGAACACAAACTTCTGAGGTTATTTTTTTTTCCTTTAAAGGAATATCATTCTGAAATAACAAAGATTCAGCTTTAGTAGACAAATGAAAAACGTGTAGTCTAGCATTAGTTTCTTTGGCAAGTTTTATTATTTTTTTTGTTGATTTTAAACAAGCTTCTGCAGACCTTATTTTTGAATGACAGTCAAAAGGAATATTTGAATTATATTTTGTTCTATATTTTTTTAAATTTTCATTAATGATTTGTTCATCTTCACTATGCACAACAATAATTAAATCAGTGCTTAAAAAAATATCCTTTAAAATTTGTTGATCATCAACTAACATATCACCTGTTGAAGATCCTAAAAATATTTTTAAGGCAGCTACCTCATTTTTATTTACTTTTTTTATTTCATCAAGGTTTGAATTGGTTGCTCCAAACATAAATGAATAATTTGCATATGAACTCTTGTCAGCTATTTCAAATTTTTTATTTAATTCTTTGATGGTTGTTGTCTGAGGAACAGTATTAGGCATTTCAATAAAAGACGTGATTCCACCAGCTACAGCTGCTTTTGACTCTGAACTTATCGTCGCTTTATGGGTTAAACCGGGTTCTCTAAAATGAACTTGATCATCTATTAGTCCTGGAATTAAAATTTTTCCTGACGCATCAATAATCTTGCAATCATTTGGTGTTGAAATGCTTGGGCTAATTTGGTTAATTATATCATTTATGATTAATAAATCAGATTCAAAAATCTTTTCTTCATTTACAATCGTTGCGTTTTTAATAAGAATTTTTTTCATTATTTATTAAACAAACTTTTAAACCTCATTATAATCAAACCAAAAATTGCTTCAAAAATAATATTTCCATTCATCTTAGACTCTCCATAAATTCTATCTTTAAATATAATTGGAATTTCCTGCATTTTAAATTTTTTCTTAAAAGCTTTAAACTTTAATTCAATTTGAAAAGCATATCCGTTAAACATTATTGAATCTAAATTAATTGCTTTTAAAACCTTTGCTTTATATCCTACAAATCCAGATGTTGCATCTTTAACTGGCATACCTGTAATAATTCTAGAATAAAAAGAAGCGAAGTAGGAAAGAATAATCCTACTTAAAGGCCAATTAACAACATTAATTCCATTAATGTACCTTGAACCAATCACTAAATCAAAATTTGAGATACATAATTCATTATGCAACCTAACCAAGTCAATAGGGTCGTGAGAAAAGTCAGCATCCATCTCAAAGATATAATTGTAATTATTTTTTAGTGCCCAATTAAATCCATCAGTGTAAGCTTTTCCCAATCCATCTTTATTATCTCTAGAAAGTAAAAACACTTTTTTAGAATTTTTTAAAGCAAATGATTGTACAAGAAAACCTGTACCGTCTGGTGAATTATCATCAACAATTAAAATATTAAAGTCTAAAGAAAGTGACAAAACACTCTCAATAATATTAATAATATTATCAGCTTCATTATAAGTCGGTACAATTACAAGAGCTTTAGACATTTTATTTTTTACAAAAATACAGATTTAAGAAGTAAATTTAATTAAGGATTAAAATATTATTAATTTTGAACGATGAATGAACTAGAAATCATAGATTTTCCAATTCAAAATTGGGTTAAAATAATTATAATTCTAGGAACAGTTCTCATGCTTTTTTCAAGATTATATATTGGAGATAGATTCCAATATTTATTTTCATTTTGGAATATTCACCGATACTTTCATTATAAATCTGGAGAAACTATTTCTCTATTTACGCCAAATAATATAACAATGTTTTTTTTAAGAATATTGACCACCTCTTTATTTTTATTTATGTTATTTAGAGATAAATATTTGACTGATCAAAAAGAGTTTTTTATTAAACTTTGTATTGGATTAAGCGTTTTGCTAATATTAAAATTTATAATTGAAAATATATTTTCTTTGATTTTTAAGTTCAAAAAAAAATTAAACGAAGTAAGCAGATACAGAATTGGGATTAAAAATTTATTTTCTGTTCATTTGTATTTCTTTCTGATAATAATGATTTTTGGTGATTTACCATTAGAAAATATCTACACTATTTCACTTACGTTGTTTTTGATTTATAATGGTCTTTATTTAAAATTTATTTTAAATAAATACTTAATCAATGGGTTAAAAGCTCTTGTATATTTTATTTTGTACATTTGCACGTTCGAAATCGCACCTATTGCTGGTGTTATTTATTTAATTAAATAATAATAGTATTTATGAAAGTTAAATCAATTTTAGTTTCACAACCTGCCCCAACTATTGAAAATTCACCTTATATAACTTTAAAGAAAAAAAGAAAAGTTAAAATAGATTTTATTCCTTTTATTCATGTTGAAGGAATGACGGCAAGAGAAGTTAGACATCAAAAAATTGATTTATCAAAATTTTCAGCTATTATTTTAACTAGTAGAAACGCCATTGATCATTTTTTTAGAGTTGCAGAAGAAATGAGATTTCCGATTCCAAACGCTCTTAAATATTTTTGTTTATCTGAAGCTGTTGCATTTTATCTTCAAAAATATGTTGTTTACAGAAAAAGAAAAATATATGTAGGTGGAAGAACTTTTGAAGATCTTTCAGTTCAAATAGAAAAATACAATGAAGAGAGTTACTTAGTTCCAAGTGCTGACGTGTTATCTCCAGCAATTCCAAAAAAACTTGATGAACTTGGAGTTAGATGGACTCAAGGAACGTTCTACAAAACAAAAATTAGCGATTTATCCAGTTTAAAAGATGTTTACTATGATATTTTAGTTTTTTTCAGTCCATCTGGAATAGAATCTTTGCTTTCTAACTTTCCTGACTTTAAACAAAATGACACTAGAATAGCGGTTTTTGGTAAAACGACAGTAAAAGCAGCTGAAAAAGCTGGATTAAGAATTGATATTTTAGCGCCTACACCTAAAGTCCCTTCAATGTCTAAAGCATTAGACATGTACATCGAAAAAGCAAATAAAAAATAAATTAAGCTTCTATTTTACTTTTAAAAGTTTTAACAAACCCATCAAAATCTTCTTGAGATTTAATGTTCTTGTAATTATCATCTTTAAAAAGATGCAAATAAATTTCAATTTGCTTAGGATTCAAATAACCCTTAACAGGACTAATATAGTTCATTTGAGAATCAAAAAATAAAGTTGAGGGATAAGCATTAATTCCTAAAAATCTAGTGAATTCATGAGAAGAATTTCTCTTTTGAGATCTACTTTCATCATAATTTGGATTTGTAAAAGTTTTATTCATGAAATTAACTTTTTCATCTCCTTCGGCGTTAAATTTGACGGCATAATAATTACTGTTAATGTAATCAACAATTTCAGGATTGCTAAAGGTATTTTTATCCATCAACTTACAAGGACCACACCAGTTAGTGTAAACATCAATAATAACGTTTTTAGGGTTGGTTTTCTGTAATTCTACTACTTTCTCCAAAGTCACCCAATTTATCTCTTGAGCTTGGATATTAAAGCATACAAAAACAAAAAATACTATTGAATATATTTTATATAATTTCAGATTAATGTAACTTTTATTCTGCATTATGAACTAGTCGTTTTAGTGGCTTAATAATTAGTATTACCAATACACCAAAAATTGTGCAAAAAATTGTAATTCCTGTAAAAGTCCAAAAATCACCTGCTTCAGAAGCGTTTTCACCAATTAGTCCAGCAACTTTATTTCCTAGTCCTGTTGCTGCAAAATATGCGCCCATCATAAAAGCTCCCCACCTAGCAGGGGCTAATTTAGTTATAAATGAAAGTGCTACTGGAGATGCACATAACTCACCAATAGTGTGAAATAAATAAGCTAACATAAGCCAGTACATAGCAGATTTTTGAGTAATCTCACCTGCAGCATTATACGATACTTCGTTAGATGCTAGTGACATAAATGAAAATCCTAAGCCCATAATAATAACTCCCACTGCCATTTTAAAAATAGATGAATGTTCATAACCTCTTTTTTTCCACCAGATCCAAAAAGACCCAACTAAAGTGGCAAAAATTAATATGTAAGTTGCGTTTGCAGACTGAAACCAACTTGCTGGAACCATAAAACTACCTAAAGCTAAATCAGTTTTTTGGGATGCATAAAGGTTCATTAAGCCACCGGCCTGTTCAAAAGCTCCCCAAAACACAATAACAATAAGAAAAGCCAAATACGTAACTAAAATTCTGTCTTTTTCAATTTTATTACCATCATTGTAAACTACTATTGCAAATCCAACAGCAAAAGCAATTCCTATTAACAATAATCCATAACTCCAATCTCCGCTGTATCCCAAATAGACTCCCAACAAAGCAGTCAAACTAAATCCAATTAATGAATTAGATTTTTTAAAAATTTGTAAAAATAAATTAGAAGATTCATTGTCTGTTTTATCTAACTCTATTTTATTACCAACGTGAACTAAATATTTTTGACCTTTCCAGTAAACAAATTGACCTATTAACATCCCAACTCCAGCCAAACCAAAACCATAATGCCAATTATAAACTTCTCCAACATATCCTACCAAAATTGCTGAAACAGCTGCACCCACGTTAATTCCCATATAAAAAATATAAAAACCCATGTCTCTCTTATCAATATCCTTATCACCATAAAGACCTCCAACCATAGTAGAAATATTTCCTTTTAAACATCCAACACCTAAAACAATAAATGTAAGTCCAGTATAAAAAGTCCATAATGCTTCAACAGCTAAAATACCATGGCCAAAACATAACAAAAGACCTCCAACCATAACAGATTTTCTTTGACCTAAAAATCTATCTGCTAAAATTCCCCCAGGAATCGTTGCCAAATAGACAAACATAGTATACCAACCATATAAAGCAATTGCAGAACCATCACTCCATCCCATTCCTGGATTGTCTCCTCCAGTCTCTGAAACTAAATACAAAACAAGAATTGCTCTCATTCCATAATAGCTAAATCGTTCCCATAACTCAGTAAAAAATAATACAAAAAGTCCTATTGGGTGTCCAAAAAGTGTCTTGTGATGTAATTCAATTTGATTGCTCATAATTTTATTTAATATTAATTATTTTCTTTCCGTGATAAAATTTACCATTTGTAAGAGTGTGTAAGCTTTCAAAATTCTCAAAAGTTATTCCCCCTGCTATAATAATTTCAAATCTATCGGGTACTAAAACTAACATTTTTTTTAGAGTTTCAACGGCATTTATTGCAAAACGCTCACCTCCAGATGTTAATACACCATTTATATTAGAATTTTTAGAGATTAAAGACAAAGAATCTAAAACCGAGCTAGTAGAATCTATGGCTTTATGTATAATGACATCTAACGGTTTTGAAATTTTCGATAGTCTATTTATTTGATCCATTTGAAAATCAGAATTCTTATTCAGGCATCCAAACACTACACCATCTACTCCAATTCTTTTACAAAATTCAATATCATCAATCATAGTATTTATTTCATCTTCGGAATACTCAAAAGATGGATGCTTTGGTCTTATCATCACTCTTATTGGGATTTTTAAAACTGAAAATGCATTAATGATTAATTCTCTTGAGGGAGTTAACCCGTCTAAATCTAATCTTCCACATAGCTCAATTCTATTGGCTCCATTTTTTTCAGCTTTTAAAGCTTCCTCTAATGAATCAACACAAACTTCTTTAATAATTTGCATTTAAGAAATATAACTAAAAATGATATCTTTTAAAAGTTTCGATTGCAGTGTAATCAGACATACCAATATCTCTAAATTTTTTAGCTATGGCTCGATTTCGATCCTCAGTCCTGACCCAAAATTCTCTATTATCGTCACCCTGAAACATAACGTTATCTTTTTGAGTTTGATGATAGAATATGGCTTTTCGTTTTCTTAACACTTGATTTGGACTCATTGGAACTGCCATATCAATAAGATGAATTGGCCATTCATGCCAAGCTCCTCTATATAACCAGACCCAACAATCTTTCATAAAGGGTTTATTTTTAATATCATCTAAAACACTAAGTAAAATATCTAAACAAACTTTGTGAGTACCGTGAGGATCAGCCAAATCCCCAGCTGCATAAATTTGATGAGGTTTCAAATTGCTAATAATATCTTTTGTAATTTCAAAATCCTTTTTTTCTGGGGGGTTTTTCTTAACAGTACCCGTTTCATAGAAAGGCAATTTCAAAAAATGAACTTGCGAATCTGGGATTCCAAAAAATCTTGTAGCAGCAAGAGATTCTTTTTCTCTAATAATTCCAGCAATTTTTCTTACTTCAGGATGATTTAAAATTTCGTTATTATCTTTTAAAATTTCTATGAGATTTTTGTTTTCACATTTAGAATTAGGAAATGCTGAACTTGTAACTTCTAAAAACTTTAGAACGTCAGAATTATTCACTGCGATATTTCCTGATGTTTGATAAACTATATGGACTTCATGACCCTGGGAAACTAATCTGTCAAAAGTACCACCCATAGAAATTACGTCATCATCCGGATGCGGGCTAAAAATCAATACTCTTTTTTTTGCTGGTTTTGATCTTTCAGGTCTGACCTTGTCATCAGAATAGGGTTTTCCTCCTGGCCATCCTGTAATTGATCTATGTAATCTTTTATAAAAATCAAGGTTTAAATCATAGTATGATTTGGAAAGTAGTAGTTCTGAAAGATTATTTTCATTATAATCAGACTCCGTTAAATTTAAAATTGATTTTCCAGTTTGTTTACAAAGCCATGCAACCGCTTTAGCTTTTAATTCCTCATCCCAATCACATGATCCTGTACGCCATGGTGATTTTATTCTTGTCAAATCTTCTGAAGCTGACTCGTCTAATACAAATGTTACATTATTATGTTTTTGCAGAAAACTAGAGGGAATATTAGAATCAATTTCACCTTCTATTGCTTTTTGCACAACCGTTGATTTATTATTTCCCCAGGCCATTAAAACAATTCTTTTAGATTTTCTAATGGTTCTAATTCCCATTGTAATTGCAGTATTAGGAACGTTTTCAATGCCGTAAAACGATTTTCTAGCATCATTTCTTGTCATATAATCTAAATGAACTAACCTAGTTAAAGAATTATAATTAGAACCTGGCTCATTAAATCCAATATGACCAGTTCTACCAATCCCCAGTAATTGAAAATCTATACCCCCAGAATCAACAATTTGTTTTTCATATTTGATACAATAATCATTAATTTTTTCTTTTTGAATTGTCCCATCAGGAATATGAATATTTTTCTTTTCTATGTCAATATGATCAAATAAATGTATTCCCATAAAATGATGATAACTATTAATATCATTTTTTTTCATAGGGTAATACTCATCAAGATTAAAAGTTATAACATTTTTAAAACTTAAATTTTCTTCTTTATGCATTCTTACTAATTCCTGATAAACAGAAATTGGAGATGAACCAGTAGCTAAACCTAAAACACAATTTTTATTTTGCTTTTGTTTTTTTATTATTAAATCTGCAATTTCTTTAGCTACAATTTTTGAAGCCTCTTTTGAGTCGTTAAAAATCACACTATGAATTTTTTCAAATCTAGTTTGTTCTAATGCACCAGTTGATTTATGACTTATATTCATCAATTCAATTTTTTAAGTTTATTCCAATTGTACTTTAAACCCCAAGAAAACACAATAGCTATTGTTAAAAATGAAATTCCGTCATTTATTTGACCATAAATAAAATATCCTGTTGAAAACAAAAGGGAGTATATAGCAAAAGATCCACATAACATACAAAGTATTCCTAATGGGACTGACCATGTTTCATTATCACCAGCTTTATTAAAGGATATATTTTGGCTTTTAGCTTCATTTTTAATTTTGTTCCATCCTGGCCCGCCTGGATTGGTTTTTTTACAGAAATTAATTAAAGATTCTGTAGTATCTGGTTTAGTTAAAAAAGTTACTAAAACCCATATTATGGTAGTAAACAAAACAACTGCAGGAAATTTATAATAACTTGGATACATTCCAACATCAGAAAACAACGTGTCTCCTAAAGAAGAAAAATTTAAAATAATAGAAATAAACCCTGAAACGAACATAGCTGAGATTTCACTCCAAGCGTTTATTCTCCACCAAAACCATCTTAAAATAAAAATAAGACCTGTTCCAGCGCCAAACATTAAAATAACGTCAAATAACTGAAGGGCATTTGTTAATAATAAAGCAAAAACAGCACTAAGAACAAATAAGCTTACTGTTGAAATCCTTCCAATATTAACAAGTTCTTTTTCACTGGCATGCTTATTAACCTGCTGTTTATAAAAATCATTTACAATATATGATGACCCCCAGTTTAAATGGGTAGAAATTGTTGACATATATGCTGCGCCAAGAGAAGCTACAACTATTCCTAAAAGTCCAGAAGGCAATTTTGTAAGCATAGCTGGATAAGCTAAATCTTGACCTAACTTATCAGCAGATATATTAGGAAAAGCTTCTTGAATACTTGCTAAATCTGGAAAAATAACTAAAGATGCTAAAGCAACAATTATCCATGGCCAAGGTCTTAATGCATAGTGCATAACATTAAAGAAAAAAGTAGCACCAATTGCATGATTTTCATTTTTTGCAGCCAACATTCTTTGAGCAATATAACCGCCTCCACCAGGCTCAGCACCAGGATACCATGAACTCCACCACTGAACAGCCAGAGGGACTATAAGTAATGGAATATAAACATCCGGATTGTCAAAACTTGGTACAATAGATAGTTTTCCTGAAACATTTTCGTTTAGCATTAAATTAGACAAACCACCAACCTCGGGTAAATTAACTAAATAATATGCTGCACCAACAGAGCCAATCATAGCTACAAAAAAGAGTATAAAATCAGTGTATACTACGCCTCTAAACCCTCCTACGGTACTAAAAATTACTGTGATAGAACCTGCATATAAAATAGTTTCCATCGGATCTAACCCTAACATAATCTCTCCAATTTTTATTGCTGCAAGTGTAACTCCAGCCATAGCCATCACATTAAAAATAACGCCTAAATAAATTGCTCTAAATCCTCTTAAAAACTTACCTCCCCAACCACTATACCTTAGTTCATAAAACTCCATGTCAGTGGAAACATTTGACCTACGCCAAAGTTTTGCATAAACAAAAACTGTTAAAAGACCTGTGAAGAGAAACGCCCACCATACCCAATTCCCTGAAACTCCATTATTTCTAACAATATCAGTTACCAGATTGGGTGTGTCTGTTGAAAATGTTGTTGCAACCATTGAAATTCCCAACAACCACCATGGCATATTTCTTCCAGATAAAAAATATTCACTAGAACTTGAAGAAGATTTTTTTGATACATAAAACCCTATGTATAGAGTTAAGGTAAAGAATCCTATTATTATTGAAATATCGAGAAAGGAAAGGTCTATCATAAGTTAATTGTTACATAAATTTAATAATTATTATTTTTCTATTCTTTTTTAATAGATTAAAAGAGAATAACTATAGACTAAATATTCCACACGACACATTAGCTTTTACCACTTCCTTAGCTCCAATATTGTACATCGCATTAATAATTCTATTTTCATTTTTTTCGTTCGACAATATTAATATCGAACCTCCGCCACCTGAACCAATTATTTTTGCACCGTATGCTCCATTTTCAATAGCTAAATCAATCATTTTATCAATTAAAGGAACTGTAGTCGATAAATCATTTTTTAAAATGTTATGATGCCTGTTCATCAAAATTCCTAACTTATTGAGATTTGGATTTATTTTTTTTAATTCTATATAAGCTTCTTGAGTAATCGAATGATTTTCTACAGCAGCTTTAAAGTATTTATATGAGGTTTTGTTCATTTGATTTTCATACTTACTAACATCTTTAATAGAAATTTCACTTAAGCTAAAATTCGGATTGTTTAAAATGATATTATCAATAGAACTAATAGTTTTATTTTTTAAATTTTTTAAAACTAAATCAGTTTTTTTCATAACGCCAGAATTCGCTATTATGAAATTTTTAAAAGGGTTACTTATTTTTTTATAACTAAAAGCGCTTTTAGTTTCTAAAAAAATGGTGTTTCCAATTGATATTGAATACTGATCCATTCTACCGCCTGACCCACCCTGTTCAACTACCTCACTTTGATAAGCTAGTTCAGCTACAAATTCTTCTGAACTTTTTTTTGAATCAAAAATTTTTAAAAAAAATCCAATTAAAGCCACATTTAAAGCTGATGAACTTGAAATGCCTGCATTTATGAAAATATCACTTCTAATTTTTATATCGTACCCTTTGTCAATTTTTATATTATTTTTCTTTAATGTCTTAATAACATAACGAATATGATCTCCTTTTTTTATAACTGAAAAATCTTCATCTAATTTTATCTTAATTACTTGATCAAAATCAATCAAAGAGAACAATAAATAATTTGTGTTATTTGGGACTCCTTCAACAACCATATATTTATTTATCGCACAAGCAATAACTGGAAGACCAAGATAATCTTGATGATCTCCGAATAAACAAATTCTTGCAGGTGCTTTTGAAATCATTTATCTATTGTTCAAGTGAAGGAATGATGAATTGTTTTAAGTAGGGAGTGCTATGAGCCTCACTAAGCTTTTGCTCAAGTTCATTAACTATTTCAGGATTTTTTAAAGAAACATCATTCAATTCTTTTTCATCAGATGTTAAATCAAACAGCTTTAGTTTTGAAGGGTTTTTAAATAAATTATTTTTAACACCTTTCCATTTTCCCATTCTAATTGCTTGCAAACCACCACTTGCAGGATATTCCCAATACAAATAATCGTGTTTGGCTTGAATTCCTCCAATCATTTCATGGTAAAAACTTATTCCATCTGTTTCAACATTATTTTTAATCCCTGCAACATCACATGCAGTTTCAAAAAAATCATAAAATGCCGATATATGGTTTGATTTAGAACCAGACTTTATTTTGTTTGGCCATGAAGCTATCATAGGGACTCTAATACCTCCTTCGCTTACACTTCCTTTCATTGTTCTTCTTGAATTGACAAATTTACCTGTGCTATTAAAAAATTTATAATCAACATGATCAACCCACGTTGGGCCATTATCACTGGTAAAAATAATTAGTGTGTTTTCATATTGATTAATTTCTTTTAATTTCTCAACTAATTCACCAACCTGTTCATCTAAGTAAGAAATCATTGCAGCATAAGTAGCTCTTGGAGTTTTATTTGGATAATACGATTTTCCAGTGTAAGGGATTTCTTTACCAAATTTTTTTTGATAATATTCAACCCATTTAGTTGGTGCTTGCAATGGTAAGTGTGGGATTGGAGAAGCGTAGTATAGAAAGAAGGGAGAATCTTCATTTCTTGATATAAAATCCAAAGCTTCATTGTGCATTAAAGTCGGTGCATAATCATTTTGGTTATATTTTGAATATGATTCATATTTATATGGATCTAGATCGCCAAGTCCTTCTTGTTTTGTAACTATATAATTATTTAATACATCTCTAGTTTCATTTTTCCATAAGTGAGTTGGATAATAGGTATGTGCTTGTCGTTGACAATTATATCCATAAAAAAAATCAAATCCTTTTTTGTTAGGAATGCTATTAGTCATTGGTGCTCCAAGTCCCCATTTCCCTACCATTCCTGTCTTATAACCATTTTCATGTAACACTTGAGCTACTGTGACAATAGAGTCTAGAAGAGGTCTTTGCCCTTCTAAACTAGGGTCTTCAAACATAGCTTTAAAACTCCACACATTTCCTCTTTCAGACCACTCACCGTTAGCTCTTATGTGAGTATTTCCAGAATGTTTTCCAGTTAACAAAACGCTTCTTGCAGGAGCACAAACAGGAGCTCCAGAATAATGATTAGTAAAGATCATTCCTGATTTTGCTAAATTATCAATATTTGGAGTTTCAATTACTTTTTGACCAAAAGCACCTACCTCACCATAACCTAAATCGTCAGCTAGTATGTAAATAATATTAGGACGTTGAGTTTCAACAGAAAAATCACAAGCATAATTTACGAGTAATAAAAAAGACAAAAATATAATCTGAAATTTTTTTATAAAATATTTCATTGTTTTGTTTTGAAGTTAGTACTAATTTAAAAAATTGAAAGAACATCACCAATACATTGATTATCTTTGAATAATGAAAAAAGAATTTTTTGAAAATAAAATTGAAGGATTTTCAAGGTTAAGTAAAAAAGAAAAAATAGATTGGATAGAATCAAATTATTTTAGAAATCAATCTACATCAATTTTAAAAAAGTACTGGAACAATGATAAGGCTTTACAAAAAATTCACGATGAGTTTACAGAAAACACACTATCTAATTTTTATTTACCACTTGGCGTTGCACCTAACTTTTTAATTGACGGAAAAGACTATACAATTCCAATGGTTATTGAAGAAAGTTCTGTGATTGCTGCTGCTTGTAAAGCTGCAAAGTTTTGGAGAAATAAAGGAGGTTTCAAAACTGAAATTTTAAATTTCAAAAAAACAGGTCAAGTTCATTTTATTTTCAACGGTGAAAAAAATAAATTGTTCAAGTTTTTTAATATTATTAAATCAATATTTTTTGAAGATAGCGATTCATTAAACTCAAGTATGAAAGCACGAGGAGGAGGAATATTGGATATTGAAATTTTAGATAAAACTTCTGATATTGAAAACTACTTTCAAATAAATTCAATCTTTGATACTGTAGATTCAATGGGTGCAAACTTTATAAATTCGTGTTTAGAACAATTTGCCATTACATTAAAACGAGAAGCTAAAATTTATTCTGAATTTGATGAAAATGAAAAAGAGATAGATATAATAATGAGTATACTTTCAAATTATGTTCCAGAATGCATAGTAAAAGCTGAGGTGAGTTGTGATATTCAATCTATTGCTGATAATGGAATGAAAGGAGAAGAATATGCTAAAAAATTTGCTCAAGCTATTGAAATTGCTAAAACTCAAACCAATAGAGCTGTAACTCATAACAAAGGGATAATGAACGGAATTGATTCTGTGGTTATTGCTACTGGAAACGATTTTAGAGCAATAGAAGCAGCAGTTCATGCTTATGCAGCTAAAGATGGGTTTTATAAAAGTTTGACTGATGTTTCTATAGAAAACAACATATTTAAATTTTGGATTGAAATTCCTTTATCACTTGGAACAGTTGGAGGAATAACAAACCTGCATCCGTTAGTTAAATGGTCATTAGATTTATTGGATAATCCAAAAGGAAAAGAACTAATGAAAATAGTTGCAGTAGCTGGACTTGCTCAAAATTTTGGAGCAATCAATTCTTTAATAACAACAGGGATTCAAAAAGGACATATGAAAATGCATTTAATAAATATTTTAAATTCATTAAATGCAAACGACAAAGAAAAAGAACAATTAATTAATTTTTTTAAGAAAAACACTGTTTCTTATAGTTCTGCTAAAAATGAATTAATAAATTTAAGAAAGAATGGATTTTAAAATTTCAAGTCCAGGAAAACTTCTAATTACAAGCGAATATTATGTAACTAAAGGGGCGCTGGCACTAGCAATTCCTACTAAATTTAGACAAAGCCTAGAATTTAAATGTGACAATTCAAATAAATTAAAATGGAAAAGTTTTGATGAAAATAATGAACTATGGATAAATTGTGAATTTGAACTTTCTAGTTTTGAAATAAAAAAAAATAAAAATAAGTTCAGTAAAACTCTTCAATCAATACTGATTTCTGCAAATAAAATCAATCCTATGTTTTTAAAAAATAATTGTGGAGGATCAGTCTCAACTCATCTAAATTTTTCAAAAAAATGGGGTCTAGGAACATCATCTACTTTAATAAATAATATTTCAAAATGGGCTAATATAGATCCCTATGAATTGTTGTGGTCAAACTATAAAGGAAGTGGTTATGATATTGCATGCGCATTAGCAAAAACACCTATTTTATATAAACTTGAAGATAGTATTCCAATTGCTAAATCAGTACAATTTAATCCTGATTACACTAAAAATATATTTTTTGTTTATTTAAATAAAAAACAGGACAGTAATAAAGAAATAGATAAATTTTTTGAAATGAAAATTTCTGATCTTAAGATAAAAAAACTGTCCGATTTAACACTTGAATTTGTTAATTCAAAAACATTATTAGATTTACAAAACTGTATAAAAAAACATGAAAATATAATCTCTGAAACTTTAAAAACAATTCCAGTAAAAAATAAATATTTTAACGATTACAAAGGAGAAATCAAAAGTTTGGGAGCGTGGGGAGGAGACTTTATTTTAGCAGCCGGACCAATTAATTCAAAAAAGTATTTTTATGAAAAGGGATATAAAACAGTGTTTAATTTTAAAGAAATATTTTAAAAAAAACAGTTTGGCACGATTAATGTATTTTTAATAACACATAATATTTTTGGTTAGTTGTTGTTAAAAATGCTCAGTTTCCTAAAGCTGAGCATTTTTGTTTTTATTATAAATCTAATACCGTTCTGAACCCAACATGTTGAGAACTACTATCAGGTGTACTTTTCATTCTCATTGAGTTTCTAAAACCACTACAATAGGAATCGTTACACAAAAAACTTCCTCCTCTCATCACTCTTTTGGAACTAAATGGATCATTAGGGTCAAAACTTTTTGTTGGACCTTTTGGGTTATTAGCAACCTTATTTGAAATGGTTGAATAATAATCACTGTGATATAAATCTGAACACCATTCCCATACATTTCCGGAAATATCATATAACCCAAAATCATTATCACCAAACGATTTAACTGGTGATGTGTAGTAAAAGTCATCTAAAACCATATTATTTGAAGGAAAATCTCCTTGCCAAACATTTGCCTTTTGCACACCTGTGTCAATAGACTGATTTCCCCACGTGTATGTAGTATTAGAGTTTCCAGATCTCATAGCATATTCATATTCAGCTTCAGTTGGAAGTCTCCTTCCTTTCCATTTACAATATGCTACAGCATCATCCCAGCTTACATGAATAACTGGATGATCTAAAATTGTATCAATTGTACTTTCCTTTCCATAAGGCTGTTTCCAATTAACTTCTTTTTGAAGCCTCCACCATTGAGAAAAATCGTTTAAATTTTTTGTTTTTGATTCAAAAAAAACAAGAGAGGATGGTGCTAATAAACTATCATGAGGTTTTGGAGTATTGGGAGGTAAATATTGCTTTAAATCATTCCAATCTATAGTTCTTTCAGCGGTGGTTAAATATCCAGTAGAATCTACGAATTTCTTGAAATCTGCATTAGTAACCTCTGTTTCATCCATAAAAAAAGAATTTACAATAACTTTGTGCTGAGGATATTCATCCCTCATAGCTTGGTTGTTGTCTGCCCCCATTAAAAACTCGCCACCATTAATAAAAACCATTCCATTTGGAACTTCTTTTATTTCTTGTTTATTAAAAGTATTACACGAAAAATTCAAACTTAAAATAATAAAGAAAATTATTTTTTTCATTGCTAAGGGTTTTCTTTTTTATAAATGTAATATAAGTAACAATAATTTAGTCATATAATTTAACTGATTAGTATAAAAAATACAGGCTTTAATCCTATTTAATACAATTCTTTTTTTATTTTTTCTAAATTAGAAGTAACAACAACAACAACAACAACAACAACAAAACTACAATGAGTAAAAATTTAGCACAAGAATATTGGAAAAAAAATCTTAAATACTTGGTAATTCTTTTATCAATTTGGTTCACCGTTTCTTTTGGTTTTGGAATACTATTAATTGATGAACTAAATCAAATTAAAATTGGTGGATTCAAACTTGGATTTTGGTTTGCTCAACAAGGATCTATTTATGTATTTGTAACATTAATTTTCATATACATAGGCCTTATGAACAAACTTGACAAAAAATATCATTCAAAAAAATAACTATGAATTTACAAATTTGGATTTGGTTAATGATTGGAATTACCTTTTCATTATACATTGGTATTGCTATTTGGTCTAAAGCTGGTTCAACAAAAGAGTTTTATGTTGCAGGTTCAGGTGTTTCTCCTATTGCTAATGGAATGGCTACGGCTGCTGACTGGATGTCTGCTGCATCTTTTATTTCAATGGCTGGATTAATTTCCTTTATGGGCTATGACGGTTCAGTATATTTAATGGGTTGGACTGGAGGATACGTTTTACTCGCTCTTTTACTAGCCCCTTATTTGAGAAAATTCGGAAAATTTACTGTTCCTGATTTTATTGGAGACAGGTATTACTCTGACACAGCAAGGCTTGTAGCGGTGTTTTGTGCGCTTATAATTTCTTTCACATATGTTGCAGGTCAAATGAGGGGTGTTGGACTTGTCTTTTCAAGATATTTAGAAGTTGATATTAATACAGGAGTTGTTATTGGAATGGCTATAGTTTTATTTTATGCTGTTTTAGGCGGAATGAAAGGTATTACTTACACTCAAGTAGCACAATATTGTGTTCTAATTTTTGCCTTTATGGTTCCTGCAATTTTCATTTCAATGCAAATGACAGGTAATCCAATTCCACAACTAGGCTTTGGATCTGTAGGCACAGATGGAGTTTATCTTTTAGAAAAATTAGATGGATTAAGCAGGGACTTAGGGTTCCACGAGTATACAACTGGATCAAAATCTAAACTTGATGTGTTTTTCATCACAGCAGCTCTAATGATTGGAACAGCTGGTCTTCCTCACGTTATTGTTAGGTTTTTTACAGTGAAAAAAGTTAGCGATGCGAGAAAATCTGCAGGTTGGGCTCTTTTATTTATAGCGATTTTATACACTACTGCACCTGCAATTGCAGTTTTTGCTAGAACTAATTTAATTGAAACGGTTAGTGAAAAAAAATATGATGAAATGCCAGTGTGGTTTGAAAATTGGGAAAAAACTGGGCTTTTAACTTTTACAGATAAAAATGACGATGGCCTTATTCAATATGTTGCAGATCCACAACTAAATGAATTAACAATTGATAGAGACATTATGGTTATGGCAAATCCAGAAATTGCTGAACTTCCAAATTGGGTGATAGCATTACTTGCAGCTGGTGCTCTAGCAGCAGCACTTTCTACAGCTGCTGGATTACTGCTAGTTATTTCCTCATCTGTATCTCATGATCTTATTAAAAAAATTATAAAACCCGATGTAAGTGAAAAAGGAGAATTAATTGCAGCTAGAGTTTCTGCATTTTTTGCAGTTTTATTAGCTGGATATTTTGGAATAAATCCACCAGGATTCGTAGCAGCAGTTGTAGCTCTAGCTTTTGGTCTGGCTGCAGCTTCATTTTTTCCTGCTATAGTTATGGGTATTTTTTACAAAAGAATGAACAAAGAAGGAGCGATTTCTGGAATGATTACTGGACTACTTTTAATGCTTTTTTATATGACAAAATTTAAATTTGGATGGTTTGGTGGAGGCTCGGAAGCAGACTGGTGGTTTGGAATATCACCTGAGGGCTTCGGGACATTTGCAATGTTAATTAATTTTATTGTTTCATTAATTGTATGTCATTTAACTAAAGAACCTTCTAAAGAAGTTCAAGATTTAGTTGAGAATATAAGAATACCAACAATTGAAAATTCATGAAAAAGTTAAGTTTTTTTTTAATTGTTTTTATGGTGAACAATTTAAGCGCTCAAGATCTTAGTCAATATAAAAAAGAAAAAATTGTATTTGAAACGGACACACTTAATTACAGGATTCTAAAACCATTGAATTACAATCCCAGTAAACAATATCCTGTCCATTTATTTTTACATGGTGCTGGTGAAAGAGGAAATGACAATAAATCTCAATTGGTACATGGAGCAAAATTATTTTTAAAAAAAGAAAATAGAGAACAATTTAATTCATGGGTTATATTCCCACAAGCTCCTAAAAACGATTGGTGGGGATATAAAGATCCATACAAGTTTGCGTATAATGTGAAAGAGTCAAATGCTATGAGTCTAGTAATAAAGTTTATGGACGAATTCATTAAAAGAGAAGACGTTAATCAAAATAAAATATACGTTAGTGGATTATCTATGGGTGGAATGGGAACTTTTGTGATTTTAAATTTAAGACCTGATATGTTCGCTGCTGCAACCCCGATTTGCGGAGATGGAGACCCTAATTTAGTCAATAATTACGCGAAAAAAATTCCTATTTGGATTTTTCATGGATCTGACGATTCCGCAGTTAGTCCAAACAATTCTTTAAAAATGGCTAAAGCTATTATTGATGCCGGCGGAAGTCCAAAAATCACTTTCTATGAAAATGTTGGACACGACAGTTGGAACAATGCTTTTAATGAAAAAGATTTTCTTGAATGGATACACTCTAAATCAAAAAAAACAAAACAATGAAATACAACAAAATATTATTAATATTAATTTTATTTTCAATCGCTATGAGTAACAATGCTCAAGACATATATATTCAAGGGGGTGGAACTCTCACAGATTGGGCTCATTTAAAAAAATACGAACAAAGCAATTCTGAACTTAAAAAAATTAATGAACCAGATCGTGTAGTTTTTATTGGTAATTCTATAACTGAAGGATGGTCTAATTTTGATAAAGATTTTTTTATAAATAATCCATTTGTAAATAGAGGAATTGGAGGGCAAACTACGCCTCAGATGTTAATAAGGTTTAAACCAGATGTAGTGAACTTAAATCCCAAAGCTGTAGTAATTCTGGCAGGAATAAATGATATAGCTGGAAATACAGGTCCAGTAACTATAGAGAATATAGCTGAGAATATCATTTCAATGGCTGAAATTGCAAAAGCAAATGAAATTAAAGTGTTTATTTGTTCAACCCTACCAGCAATTGATTTTCCATGGTCTCCAGGAATGGAGCCTGGCCCTAAAGTTGTCAAATTAAATACTATTTTAAAAAATTATTGTGACTCGAATAACATTCCATATGTAGATTATTTTTCTGCAATGTCTGATGAAAAAGGTGGATTAAAGGTTCCTGAATATACTACAGCTGACGATTTGGTTCATCCTAATTTAGCTGGGTATAAAGTGATGGAAAAAATTATTCTCAAAGCATTAAATTAATTTAGATATGAATTTTAGAAATATTATTTTATTAATTTTTCTATCAATTGTTAGTTGTAATCAAAGTAAATCAGATTGGGAAAATTTAATTATTGATAACTCTTTTGACGGTTGGCATATTTTTCAGGATGAGGGAAATAAAAGTGGCTGGTCAGTTGAAAATGATGTATTTATCTTTGATGCTAAAATGAGTTCAGAAAATATGCTCATTTCAGATGCTAGCTTAATATCAGACAAAAAATATTTGAACTTTGAAATTAAATTTGACTGGAAAATTGAGAAAGGTGGAAATAGTGGTTTCATGTGGGGAGTCAACGAAGAGATGAAATATAAATTTCCTTATCAAACAGGACCTGAAATTCAAATTATAGATACTGAAACTTATCTCAGCCCTGAAACCATACAAGGTGGTGAAATAGAAATAAACAACATTTTAAATGATATTGGAAAAAATAAAAATTTTTTAGGAGCTGTTTATGGAATATCTCCGCCTAGTAAATTAAATATTTCTAACCCAGCAGGAGAATGGAACTCTTATCACATTAAAATTGACCACAGAAATAATAAAGGAAAAGTTAAGCTAAATAATATTCTAATTAATGAGTTTCCTTTAAGTGGTAAAACTTGGGATTCATTAGTAAATCAAAGCAAATTTAGTAAGTCTGAAGACTATGAATACTTAGGTGATGAAAGATGGTACGGTTTTGCAAAAAATAAATACGGTCACATCTGTCTTCAAGACCATCCGGGAAAAGCTTATTTTAAAAATATTCAAATAAGAGAATGTGATTAAAATCACTAATTATTAAACTAATTTTTCATTAACTTTAGTGGATGAATAAAAATATCCGCAATAATCTTCTTTTTTTTCTAGTGCCTTTAGTTGGGATATTAATTTTTAAGTTCATATCAACACAACCATCTATTAAAGAAATTTCAATCGATAATAGTACTATTCAAAACAGTGTAGATAACACAACTAATACAAATTATAAAGAGGTTAATTTTAATTTTGACGTTAAACCGATATTATCCGATAAATGCTACACCTGTCATGGACCCGACGATAAAGCAAGAAAAGCTAATCTAAGACTTGATATTGAGGAAGGATTTTATTCAGCATTAGAAGAAAATCCAAATCATTTTGTAATAGATAAGAACAATCCTAATAAAAGCGAAATTTTAAAAAGAATTGATAGCGAAGAAGCTAAATATGTTATGCCTCCTCCGGAATCTAATTTAAAATTAACTGAAAAAGAAAAAGAAATTTTAAAAAGCTGGGTTGCTCAGGGAGGTAAATGGGAACCTCATTGGGCATATACTAAACCAGAATTACCAGATTTACCTGAAATAAACATTGAAAATTGGGCATCAAATGAAATAGATTATTTTATAGCCAATAAATTAGAATCTAAAGGAATGTCACCTTCAGAAATTGAAGAAAAAGAAATATTAATAAGAAGAGCTTATTTTGATCTGACTGGTCTTCCTCCTAGTTTAGAAAATATTGACGATTTTATTTCTGATTCAAGCAATAATGCATATGAACGTGTAATAGATAATTTATTAGAATCTAAAGCTTACGGTGAAAGAATGGCTGCTATATGGATGGATTTATCTAGATACGGAGATAGCCATGGCTATCAAGATGATCAAGAACGAATCATGTGGCCGTGGAGAGATTGGGTTATTCACGCCTACAATTCAAATATGCCATATGATAAATTTATAACATGGCAAATGGCTGGAGACATGCTACCAAACGCCACTAAAGAACAAATATTAGCTTCTGGATTTAACAGAAATCATAAGATAACTCAGGAAGGTGGAGTGGTACCTGAGGAATATAGAGTTGAATATGTTGCAGATAGAACTGTAACATCTGCTAAAATAATGATGGGGTTAACGGTTGAATGTGCTAGATGTCATACTCACAAATATGATCCAATTTCACACGATGAATTTTTTAGTCTTTATAGTTTTTTTAATAATGTTGATGAGAATGGTTTGATTGTTTATGGAGATACTGCCCCAAAACCAAATTTAACTATAGACGCTAATGATATTAAAAGTGATTTACCTTTTGTAAACCTACCAGACAGCATCAGTGATGTAACTCTGATGGTAATGAAAGAAACTGAAAATTTAAGAAATACATATGTTTTAAACCGCGGAAGTTATGACTCACCAACAAGGCTTGTAAAGCCAGGTACACCTGAAACGGTATTAAAATTTGATGAACAAAAATATTCTTCAGACAGAATAGGATTATCAAAATGGTTTTTTGATAAAGACAATCCTTTAACATCACGAGTTACAGTTAACAGGTTGTGGCAACAATTTTTTGGAATTGGTATAGTAGCGACACCTGATGATTTTGGAAGTCAGGGAAATAAACCCTTTAACCCCGAATTATTAGATTGGTTAGCGCATACATTTCAAAATAAAGACAATTGGGATACTAAAAAATTTATTAAAAGAATAGTAATGTCTTCTACTTACAGACAGTCAAGTAAAATTAAAAAAGAGAATCGCTTAATGGATTCTGACAATACATATCTAGCTAACTATCCAAGACAAAAACTTTCCGCTGAGATGATAAGAGACAATGCCCTTTCAACAAGTGGAATGCTAGTTGAAAAAATTGGCGGTCCTAGTGTTAAGCCAATGCAACCTCCAAATCTTTGGAATGAAGTTACTGGTGGTGGAGGCGGAAGTCTGGCTTTCTATGTTCCAGATACAGGCGATAATTTGTTTAGAAGAAGTTTATATACTTTTTGGAAAAGAACAGTCCCTCCTCCTTCAATGATGATATTTGATGCACCAACTCGAGATTTTTGCGCCCCTGTTCGTCAAAAAACTAGTACTCCTCTTCAATCATTAGCATTAATGAACGACCCGCAGTATCAACTGGCTGCAGAGAATTTATCTAAATCGATTTTTAAAGAAGAAATTTCAATTGATAAAAAAATTATAAAACTATACCGAACTGTAACGGGTAGAACACCAATTGAAAAAGAATTAATCAAATTAAAAGAATTTTTAAATGAAGTCCAAAATTTGAATGATATTGAGGAACAAAAAGCTTTCAACTCATTAACCGTATTAGTTTATAATTTGGATGAAACCACTCAAAAAAGTTAAAAATGGAAGAAATACATAAACACTTTTTAAATAATAACAGAAGAAATTTTTTAAAAAAAGCTGGTTTAGGCATTGGTGGTTTAGCGCTTGGATCTATGCTAGACCCTTTTGGTACAGATAACAATATCGATCCCTTTTCTTCCTTAAAAAATGATTTAAATCTTCCGCATTTTGCCCCAAAAGCTAAAAGAATTATTTATTTATTTCAAAGTGGTGGACCCTCGCAATTAGATCTTTTTGACTACAAGCCTAAACTAAATCAGTTGAGAGGGAGTGATTTACCAAAATCTGTTAGAGATGGGCAAAGACTTACAGGAATGACATCAGGTCAAAATAATTTTCCTCTAGTTGGAAGTAATTACAACTTCAAACAATATGGTGAATCTAGAGCATGGGTTAGTGAATTAATGCCGTATGTTGGGAAAATTGCAGATGAATTATGTTTTGTAAAATCAATGCATACTGAGGCAATTAATCATGATCCTGCGATTACTTTTTTTCAAACTGGATCACAACAACCAGGAAGACCAAGTATGGGCTCGTGGATGAGCTATGGTCTTGGAAGTTTAAATAATAATATGCCTTCGTTTGTAGTTTTACTTTCAAATGGAACAGGAAGACCTAAAGGACAACCCTTATACTCAAGACTTTGGGGAAATGGATTTTTAAGTTCACTACATCAAGGGGTGCAGTTTAGATCAGCAAAAGATCCTGTTTTATATTTAAAAAATCCTGATGGGGTAACTGCACAAGAAAGAAGAAAAATGCTTGACTACTTAGCGGAACTCAATCACCAACAAGAAGCTTCATTTGGAGATCCTGAAATTAGCAGTAGAATAGCTCAATATGAAATGGCTTACAGAATGCAAACCTCAGTTCCCGAAACAATGGACATCTCAGATGAACCTGACCATATTCTTCAAATGTACGGGCCTGATGCTCAAAAGCCAGGTACGTATGCAGCTAATTGTATCCAGGCTAGAAGATTAATTGAAAAAGACGTTAGGTTTGTTCAGCTTTATCATATGGGTTGGGATCAGCATGAAAATCTTCCTAATCAAATTAAAGGCCAATCAAGTGATGTTGATCAACCAACAGCTGCTCTTATTATGGATTTAAAACAAAGAGGATTATTGGAGGACACATTAGTAGTTTGGGGAGGAGAATTTGGAAGAACTAACTATTGTCAAGGTACTTTATCAGATACCAATTACGGAAGAGATCATCATCCGAGATCATTTACTATTTTTATGGCAGGAGCGGGAATTAAACCTGGATTTAGCTATGGAGAGACTGATGATTTAGGTTATAATATTGTAAAAGATCCTGTTCATGTTCATGACTTACAGGCAACAATATTAAATCAATTTGGTGTAGATCACACGAAAATGATATACAAACATCAAGGCAGAAGGTTTAGATTAACGGACGTTTCAGGAAACGTAATTAAAGACTTACTTGCGTAATTATTTTAAATGTTGTTTGAAAAATTTCCAAATTTCATCACTTGCATTAATATCATTATTTCCAAAGGCTCCAGGCCAATCGTGTCCCCCACCATCAACTCGATAAAACCAAACCTCATTGTTATAACTTCCTCCCTTTTTCTTAGTCAAAGAAACAGTTGAGTAATCTGATTTATCAATATCTGGAAAATTAAAAACTTCATCTTGAACACACGCATTCAAATCAGACCAAAACTCCATTACTTCCAGAATATGAGGAGCGCCTCCCCAACCGTAAGCAGTATTCATTGTTCCATCCCATGGAACAGTGGTGTCAGAAGTGCCTGACATTTGTAAAACAGGAATTTTATAAGCAGGTGAGCAATTATTCCAATCTGATCCACTCATTGTTCCAGTGATTGATGCTACAGCCTTAAAAACATCCGACTTTTCACATCCTAAAGTATAGGACATAAATCCACCATTAGACATTCCTGCTGTAAACACATTGTCAATACTAGATTTAAATTCTTCTCTAATTTTAATTGCTAAAAAAGATAAAAAATCAATATCATTTACAGTACTCATTTGCAAATTAGCGTTCCAATGAGCCTGACCGGTTGCTAACATTGATCCTTGTGGGTAGCAAATCATGAATCCGTTTTGATCTGCCACATCATTCATTTTTGAATATGCTAAAATATTGTTCATATTACTTCCAAATCCGTGAAGCATGAACAAGAGCGGGGAATTTTCAGTATAACTTTTTGGTTTATAAATAATGTATCTCCTATTAATTCCACCATAGTTAATAGAAAATTCTTTTTGCGTCCAAGCAGGCTGAGCTATTGGTTCTAATTCATCGTCTTGATTACTGCAACCAAATAAAACAAATACAAAAAAACATAAATATATATATCTATGCATATTAAATTACTTTAGTTTCACCAGGCTTTGGAATGGTATATCTACCATTACTATCAGGAAGTGTTGGTGGATTAGAATTCCAGCTTAAATCATTAGGAACAAGAACTTGTTGAGAATTTAATGCCTGTTCCCATGTTATTTCTTTTCCTGTGTAGGTTGCCATTCTACCCATAATAGCAGTTAAAGTTGATTTTGCACCATATTCTGCATTATTAATTACACCTCCAGATCTAATAGATTCAAATAATCTATCATGTTCGATTTGGTATGGACTTTTATCATTTGAGGGATCATGCTTAAACACATCATTACCATTATGATCAATAATTTTACAATAATCACCAGATGTAACTAAATTGGCTTTCGTTCCCTGAAATGCTTCGCTTACGTCATATTTTGTTCCTGGTTGATGACGACATTGACTAGAAACTATTGCTCCACTTGGATATTTAAATTCAACAAAATGATGATCAAATATTTCTCCATGATCGATTCCTTTTCTTACTTCTCTTCCTCCCATTCCACTAGCAGATTTTGGATATTCGCCTATAAACCAATTAGCAACATCAATATTATGAATATGTTGTTCTAGTATATGATCTCCGCATAGCCAATTAAAATAATACCAATTTCTCATCTGATATTCCATTTCTGTTTGACCTTTTACTCTTTTTCTTACCCAAACTCCAGCACTGTTCCAATAAACTTGACCAGAAACAATTTTTCCAATATCACCATTATTAATAAGTTTAAGAGTTGAATTATAACTGTTTTGATACCTTCTTTGAAGACCAACCACTACGTTTAATTTTTTTTTCTTTGCAATTTTTGCAGATTCAAGAACTTGTCTAACTCCATTAGCATCTGTTGCAACAGGTTTTTCCATAAAAACATGTTTATCATTGTCAATTGCATATTTAAAATGAAGTGGTCTAAAACCAGGGGGTGTAGCCAAGATTACTACATCTGCCATATCGATAACTTTTTGATATGAGTTAAATCCTACATGTCTGTTTTTTTCTTTCACTTTCACACTTCTTTCACCATTAAGTTCCTCTGAAATAGCTTTTAAACTTGATTCTAATCTGTCTTCAAAAGCATCAGCCATTGCTACTAATTCAACATCCTTATCAGCTCTAAGAGCTTGAACTGCAGCTCCAGTTCCTCTACCACCACAACCAACTAAGGCAAGTTTTAATTTTTTATTATTAGAACTATTTGCCATAGCCTCTAACGAAAATGTTGAAGACAATAATACACCACCAGTTAAAGCGGTAGACTTAACGAAAGATCTTCTAGAAAATTGTTTTTTACTCATTGTTGATTTATTTAAAGTTATCTACTTTTTTATATGAATTTATAAGTTTTAATTCTCCCTCTAATCCTTTAAGAGAATTACCGTGCTCCATGCCTAACACTCCATTAAATCCTTTGTCATAAATATATTTAAAAATATTTTTATAATTTATCTCACCAGTTGTTGGCTCATTTCTTCCAGGGTTATCTCCAATCTGAAAGTAGGCTATTTCATTCCAAGATGCTTCAATGTTTGGAATTAAATTACCTTCTTGTATTTGTTGATGATAAATATCAAAAAGGATTTTACAAGATTTTGAATTTACTGCCTTACAAATTTGAAAAGCTTGAGGACTTTCTGTTAAAAACAAACCAGGATGATCTCTAAAATTCAAAGGTTCTAAAACCATTGTTAAGTCGTGTTTTTCTAAAATTTCAGAGGCTTGTTTTAAAGTTTCTATAACATTTTGAGTTTGATAATTCATGTCTTTTCTTAAATCCAGATGTCCAGGAACTACAGTCATCCATTTTGCATTTACTCTTTTCGCAACTTCAACAGAGGTTGAAATATCATTTAAAAATTCACTTCGTTTGTTTAAGTCACCACTTGCTAGATTGGGTTCATTCCAATATATTTTATGAGCAACAAAAACACCCATTTTTATATTATAATTCGATAAAAAGTTTCCAATTTTTTCTTGAGTTTTAGCATCTCTATTTTTCATTCCATTATCCTCAAATGCTTTAAATCCTTGATCTTTAATAAATTCTAATTGATTAAAAATATCTGATCCAGCATGGTTTTTAAACATTCCAAAATGTGGAGCGTAATTTAAATTATAAACATGATTTGGGTTAGAATTATTATTAGAAAATAGTGGGTTGACTGCCATTAAACTAGCAGCTGTAAGGGTTGAATTTTGTATAAAATTTCTTCTTTTCATAATGTTATATTAATTATTCCAGTATTCGTTTTGTTCTTCAATAGTTGGTGTTATGTACGGTCTTACGACTCTGAATCCAACAAACTGTGCGTCAGTATGCCACCATTTACTTCTTGGAATTTGAGGATCTTGTTTTTTCCATTGTTTTGAAGATGCTTGTCTAGACGCACTTCTTAACCTGTAATAAGAACTTTTCCATGAACCTCCCCTCACTACTCTTGGATATAATTTTATTGGCTTAACGATTGGGTTTTTACTTATACTTTGTGATGCTTTTAAATACGTTGTAGTATTGTACGCGTCTAAAGTCCACTCAGAAACATTTCCATGCATGTCATGTAATCCCCAATTATTTGGTAGCTTTTGACCAACTTTATGATATTTATTACTACTATTATCTTTAAACCATGCGTATTTATTTAATTCTTTAGGATCATCTCCAAATGAATAAGCTTCTTCAGATCCTGCTCGACAGGCATATTCCCATTCAGCTTCAGTTGGTAGTCTATAGAAGTTTCCTGTAATTGCCGAAAGCCACTGACAGAATTTTTTAGCAGCCAATTGAGTCATTGATATTGCGGGAAATCCATCTGTACCCATTCCAAAACTCATTTCTACGTATGGTGTTGTTGCACCTGAAACTGCATCAATATCGATATTTACTTCGTTTTTAGAATTAAATGCTGGCTGAAGTTCATCCAAATTACGACTCATAAATAAATTATATAAATCCCAAGTTGTTTCATATTTAGCCATCCAAAACGAATCTACTTGTACCTTATGAACAGGACCTTCATCGGCTAATCTGTTTTTTTCATTTAATGGGCTACCCATTAAAAATTGACCGCCAACAATAGGACTCAACTCAAGACCATAGTTAGTGTTTAAAATATATTGATTGTATTCATTAAATTTTTCTTGGCTTAAAGAAAAGCTAAAAGAAAAACAAACTAAAATATAAATCAATTTCATCACCTTAAAGTAATGAAAAAAAGAAAGTCTTACAATTTAAAATTCTCTGTATGGACTATCAAGGAATTTATTTGCCTCTTCTTCTTTAAATTTGGCTAGTTTATTATCCCAATGTAAAGTTTTACCGGGGAATCTTCCGGCTATTACACCCAATAAAATTGTTTCAGTTAAACGTGCAGAATATGAAAAAGGAGCAGTACAATTATCTTTTCCAAGACAAGCGTCAACAAATTGGTGATAATGTAAATATGACTCACCTCCATAATCTCTAACTGGTTGATTTGTTATTTTTCCAGAACTTTCTAATTCAGCAAGATCTAATTCCACATATTTTCCATCAACAATTAATTTAGGTAATTCCATAAAGTGCGGAAGTAATAATCTTCCTTTTTCTCCAACAAACATAGCGCCTTGCAAAGGCAGTTTATCTTTGTTCGGTAATTTTAAATCTTTATTATTTTTTGGTGCTCCAGAACCGTCTTGCCATATCCATTTTAGTTTTTCTGAAGTATATTTTGTTCCAGGAAATTCATATGTTACTTGGTTATGTTCAGGGAAACCAAATCCATTTGGCTTTCTACACTTATTTTTTATTGTTAATGGCACGTCAAGTTCAAGGGCGTTGTAGGGAGTATCAAAAATATGAACGCCCATATCTCCAAGTGTTCCACATCCATAATCTACAATTTTTCTCCAATTACCAGGATGATAAATTTTGTCTTTATAGTCTCTGTATGACGCTGTACCTAGCCAAAGATTCCAGTCTAAATTATCGGGAATTGAATCAGATCCGTTTGGTACTGGGCCATCATATCCCCAATTTTTTGGAGACCAGGCTCTAACTGTACTGACTTTACCAATAATTCCAGATTGAATCAATAAAGTAGCTAATTTATAATCATAAAAAGAATGTACCTGAATACCCATTTGGGTTATTAGGTTTTTATCTTTTGCCATTTTTCGCATTGCTCTAGCTTCACTTACATGATGAGTTAATGGTTTCTGACAATAAACAGATTTATTTAGTTCCATTGCCATCATCGATACAGGAGCATGTGTATGGTCTGGTGTAGAGACCATAACAGCATCAATCAAATCACTTATTTCAGAAAACATAATTCTATAATCCTTATAGACTTTAGCTTTTGGATGTAGCTTACTAGCTGCTTCCAAAGCATTTGAATCTACGTCACAAAGCGCTACAACTTCCACAGATTTGTGTGAGGACATGTCTTTTAAATCTGCTGCTCCCATTCCGCCAACTCCTACATGAGCTAATCTCAAAATTTGATTATTATTTGATGCCCAAATTGATGTTGGCAATACACTCAATGACGCCAAAGCAGCTGATGATTTAATAAAATTTCTTCTGTTATTTTTCATAGTAATTATATTACGAATTAAAATTAATTAAAAAAAATAGATTTTTTTTTTTTTAAAGATCAAAGTCTTATTACTTGGGATTAAAAACAATTAATTTAATATTAGATTAATAATTAAGATCTAATTTGTTTTGATAATTTATATCAACTAAATTTAGATAAAAAGACAATAATATGATTAAAAAAGATAATTCCAGAAGAGGGTTTTTAAAAAAATCAATTATTATTCCACCACTGTTTATAGTACCAAGACATGTTCTTGGTGGTAAAGGATATATATCTCCTAGTGATAAACTTAATATAGCTGCCGTTGGAGTAAGAAAATGGGGAATGGGATCTAACAACCTACATCAATGTAGAAATGAAAACATAGTAGCTTTGTGTGATGTTGATTTTAATCATTCTAAACCAACTTTTGATAAATATCCTAAAGCTAAAGTCTATAAAGATTACAGAGTGATGCTAGATAAGCAAAAGGATATAGACGCTGTTATTGTTGCAACACCAGACCATAATCATGCTGTTATTACAATGAAAGCTATTAAAATGAGTAAACATGTTTATTGTCAAAAACCATTAACTCATACAGTTTACGAAGCTCGAGAAATCACAAAAGCTGCAAAAAAATATAATGTCCAAACACAAATGGGTAATCAAGGAAGGTCCTCTGATGAGATTAGAAAACTCAAAGAATGGATTGATGACGATGCAATCGGTCCAGTTAGAGAATTGTATGCTTGGACGGATAGACCTATCGGGGGAAATGCTTGGGATACTTTTGCAGTTAAGGCAAAATCTAAAGAAAAACCTCCAATTCCTGAAGGTTTAGATTGGGATTTATGGTTAGGACCTGCTCAGTATAGAGACTATCATCCAGATTATCATCCGCTTTCTTGGAGAGCTTGGATTGATTTTGGAACAGGTTCAATGGGAGACATGGGTTGCCACATTTTAGACCCTGCTTTTTATGCTCTGGAACTAGGCGCTCCTAGTGAAATTCAGGCAACATCAACTCATTATATTCCAGAAATCGAGTCTCAAACCTATCCTTCAGCTTCTATTGTAAGAATGAAATTCCCAAAAAGAGGTAAACATCCAGAATTAAATCTAACCTGGTCAGATGGAAGAATTCAACCTTCAATTCCTGACGAATTTAAGAGCGGAGAACAATTCACTTTAAGTGGAGCAATGTTTGTCGGAGATCAAGGGAAAATAACTCACGACTCTCACGGAGCTAGTGGTGTTAAAATTATTCCCGAAGAAAAAATGTTAAACTACAAACAACCCTCTCCATATATAAAAAGAGTAGATACTACCCATGAAGGAGATTGGATTAGAGCCTGTAAAGATGGAATACCTGCAAGTTCATCTTTTGACTATGGAGGTCCTTTAACAGAAATGGCATTACTTGGTATGATTGCAATTCGCTTAAAAAATCAGAAACTTGAATGGAATTCTAAAGAATTTAAATTTAAAAATAATGAACAAGCAAATGCATTACTACATAAAACTTATAGAAAAGGGTGGAGCTTGTAATTAACTTTGTCTTTTTTGCACAATATTTGATCTCAATGGTTAATAAATAGATCTTAGGTTGTTTAAATTAAAAATATTATTCTTTTTTATATATCTAGTTTCCTGTACCAAGGAACCTGTACTGTACCAAGTTGATTTTGTAACTCAGCCGGTTAATGGAGGTTCTATTAATTTAAATTCAAATAATTATAATGAAGGTGAGATTTTAAAGCTCGAAGCTATTCCGTCTGAGAATTACAGTTTTGATTTCTGGTCTGGGGATCTCAACAGTAATAATTCTTTAATTGATTTAGTTGTTGATTCTGATAAAACTGTATTTGCTAATTTTTCCAAAAAAAGATTTGAAGTAAATATAACCATTGAAGGTCAAGGGAAAGTCTCTAAAAGATTAATTAAAAGCGGTTCAAAAAACGATTATAGCTACGGAAGTATTTTAGAAATTTTAGCTTCTCCAGATAATGGATGGACTTTTGTTAAATGGCAAGGAGATATTGAAAATAATACCACAAATCCTGTTCATATTAATATTGACGGTCAAAAAAATATTACTGCAATATTTAAAAAAAATTACATTGGAAAAAATACTTCTAAATTTTTAGCTCTTGGTGATAGTTACACAATCGGCCAATCGGTAGAGGTCAATCAAAGATGGCCTGTACAATTTTTAAAAGAGTTAAAATCCAGTACAAACGCTATAGATACACTTCAAATTATAGCTCAAACTGGATGGAGAGTTGATCAGTTAAAAGAAGCCATGAATAATTCTGATCTTCAACCACCTTACGGACTTGTTTCACTATTAATTGGAGTTAACAATCAATTTCAGGGTCAAGATGCTGTTGGATTCAGACCTGAATTTATTGAAATACTAGAAAAATCTTTAAAACTTGTTGAAAACAGAACAGAAAGATTATTTGTAATTTCTATTCCAGATTGGGGATCGAGCCCATATGGTGCTTCATTAAACAGAGAAAAAATTTCTAAAGAAATTGATGATTTTAATTCAGTTTTAAAGGAAGAGTCAGAAAAAAGAGGAATTAGATATTTTAATATAACAACAATTTCAAGAAGAGCTCTTACTGATAATTCATTAATCGCAAGTGACAGATTACATCCAAGTGGAAAGATGTATAAACTATGGGTAGATAAAATGATCCCTGTTATATCTAAAGTTAATTTTGATTAGTTAAAGTTTTCTAATTTTTATATTTCTAAACCAAATTGGACTGTCGTGATCCTGTAAAGCTATATATCCTTTTTTAAATTTTCCATAATCAGGATAATCATCCCATTTTCCAGAATCTCTTTTTAAATACCATTCTTTTGAATAGGGTACAAATTCCAATAACAATTTTCCATTTAACCAATGTTGAACTTTTTTTTCTGTATATAATATTTTAGATGAATTCCATTGACCCGCTGGATTTAATTGTTTTTTGCTTAAATCAGCTTCATGCATTGCATAATTAGCTCCAGCTTTTTGCCATTCTTCAAGTTTAGCATTGTTTATCTCTTCCCAACCAATGTCATCAAGCAATTGATATTCAGGGGAAATCGCATATGGAGCTTGAAAACCTTCTTGAACGTTATAAAAAACTCCACTATTTCCTCCTTTTGGAAGTTTCCACTCAAGGTATAATTCAAAGTATTCGAATTCTTCCTTATAATATATTATATCTCCTCCTCCTATCCACTCATCTTCTAATTTAAGATCAGTATCAAATGTTAATTCTCCATCAATAGCGGCCCATTTTTCAGGTATTTCTTTTCCGTTATAAGCTCTCCATCCATCAGTTGACTTCCCATCAAATAAATCAATCCATTCTGATTCGTTTTTTTCACAAGAAATAGTGAAAAACAATAGTACAATTAAAATACATTTTAAATTTTTCATGATCAGATTTTATATGTTTCTTTTATTTTTTTTATTAGCATTATTTCAGATAAAAACTGCCAATCAAAGTTTTTTGTTTGATTAGCAGGATGATGATGATGATCCTGGTCTAATATATAGTCGTCCGGTTTATTTAAGATTCTAGTCTTAGAATAGATTTTTTCAAACTTTTCTTTTGTAATATTAAACTCACTTTCAAGATTTTTTATATGTTTTAAATCACCATCAAAATCAACTTTTTCTAATTTCAATATAGCATTAGACGAAAACTTGGTAAGCTCATTAACCTGGTTGTAAATCTCTAATAAATACAAGTTTTTAGATTCACTTTGTATAAGATTATTAATAATAGTTTCTACTTTGAGTGAAATTTCTAGGGATCTTTTAGCATTATTAATTCTAACTTCATGTTTTTTAGACCATTCTCCTTTTTTATCTAAGTTCGGCAGGTCAATAATGTCAGACTCTAATGGGTTTTGTTTTTTAGAAAGTCCAGGTCTCCATCCGTTTTCTGAAAGCAGCATATTAAGCCACATACCCACTGGCTTTTCTAATGAATCTATAAAGGCAAAACTATCCTCTCCAAATTGAGATCCAAAATTTTTAATTCTAAATAATTTTTTAAATTCTTTAATAGGCAAACTATTGCCAGACCAGCTGTATTGTGCAAAAGCAGCAATTCCTCTTTTGTAAAGCTCAAAATGAGGAGAATCATCGTCCCACAAGGTCAGTAATAGACCATCTAATTTTTTATCAATAGAACTAGAAGCGAAAGATTTTATTTGAGAAATATTACTTTGGTTTTGTGGCATTAGTGTCCATCTAGTCTGGCCAGCTGTAGCTCCCATTACAATTAATTCATTTTTTGAATACCAATCCATGGCTTTTAAATTACCATAAGTATCAGATTTTTGGTAATTCCATCTCATGTAAACTGCATTTTTTGGAAATTTTTCAATAAAATTCATCAAGTTAATTTCGTTTTTCTCCCAAATTTCGTCAACCTCTTTTACAGAAATTTTATCATTAAACATTGGATTATATACTCCAGCGTGTTTAAGTGGCATGTCATCCCAAAAAATTGGAATTCTTCCATGTTTTTCAGCAAACTCACATACTTTATTAAGCCATATTAAATTTAACTCTAATTCAGTCTTATTATCTCTTTCAACCAAGTGAACTTCATCCCCTCCAATATGTAAATATTTTCCATACGGGGTAGCTTTAATTGCATCTAGATAGAGATCAAATTGTAGTTCGTATGTTTCTGGATTTAATGGATTAAAAGCCCAATCACTTTCTGGTTTATCTCTTAAATGAATATTCTTTTCATGCTTTAAAATAAACGAAGCATGTCCTAAACCTTGAACAAGAGGATTTATTATAATATTTCTAGATTTGGCATAATCACTTAACTCAATCCACCACTCAATAGAAAAAGAATCTGAAGAACCTACTTCCGGTCTTGAAACGTATTTAAGTTTATCTTCAAGTTCAACTATAATTCCATTGATTTTTAAATTGGCCAGATGATCAATTAAATCAAAATAATAAGATTGTTTTTCAGTGTGATGCTTTAGATCTAAGTGAATAGGTCTAAAATCTAAAGAAGGCTGATCTTTAATATTTAAAATAGGAACGGATGTTTTCTGAGCAAATGCATTTTCTAATATTTGATTTAGTGTTACAAAAGCGTAAAATAAACCTTCTTGATCCTTGGCTGTGATTAATATATTTTCCTTTTCAATATTTAAAATATAACCCTCACTTTTTAGATCAATACTGTCATCTATTTCAAATTTTATTGTTGAACTTTCAGAGTCACCCTCAGAAATATTTTTTAAAAATCCATATGTAATCGGAATTTTATCATTTTTAGTTGAATAAGCATACTCAACTTTTTGAGCGTTTATATTTGAAAACTCTTGATGTTTAGATGAAACATCAATAGTCGGAATGATATTTAAATAATTATCAGAGCTGATGTTGGAATTACAAGAAACAATAAATATTAGTAATATTAAAAACCTCATATTTTAAATTTAATAATTATAATTGCCTAAGCCAAATAAGTAATAGGCTGAAAACAAAAAAAGCTTCCCAAAAGGAAAGCTCTTCATCGGTTCTCTACAAACCCCCTGCAAAAGCAGGTAACACAACGGTTGCAAATATATACTTTTGTTTGTTAACTATTAAAAAACAAATTGATTTAATTAAATTTTTATAAATTAAAGAAGTAAATATTCATTATGAAACAATCTAAATTAATTTTATTTATTGGAGTTTTATTTTTTTTAAATTTTCCAATTCATGCCCAAAAAAATACATTCAAAGTTATGGCTTGGAATATTTTGCATGGGGGAAATGATATTGAAAATGGTCCAGAAAATGTTGGTAAAATAATTAATGAAATAAATCCTGATATAATTTTAATGATCGAAACATATGGGTCAGGTCCTTATATTGCAAAATACTCAAACTTAAACTTTCATTTAGTCGCATCTAAAGAAACTCCACTCAATGATAAATCAGTGAATTTATCCATTTACTCAAAATATGCTTTTGGAAAAAGAATTGATACGGAATTTCCATTTTATCTTGGGGGAATTGAAATTCCTATAAACGGAAAAACTATACGTTTTTTTACAAATTGGTTCCATTATCTTCCCTGGGATAATGAACCTGAAAAGATGGGAAAAACAGTTGAGCAATTATTAGAATGGGAACAAACTGAATCTAGACATAAAATGATTAAAAAAGTTTTACCATATTTAAAAAAGTTTGCTGCAGAAACTGATTCTATTCCAATGATATTTGGTGGTGATATGAACACGTTGTCACATTTAGATTGGACGAAAAAAACAAAAAAAATTCATAATAATTTGATAGTTCCATGGAAAGCAACTAAAATTTTAGATGATTTAGGTTTGATAGACTCTTACAGAAAAGAGAACTCTAATCCAAAGACTTATCCTGGAATAACTTGGGATAAAAAGGGAAGAAACGATTCTCACAGAATTGATTATATTTTTTATAAAGGGAAGTCTATTAAGTCCGTAAAGTCAAAGTCTTACAACGCTTATTTTAACGAACCAATAACTATAAATAACAAAAAAATTATTTACCCATCTGATCATGGAATAGTTGTCACAACATTTAAACTGAGATAATCTATTAAATAATGAAAAGAAGAAATTTTATAATTAATGCTTTAAAGGGGAGTGTTTTAGCTTCAATTCCATTGTCATTATCATCATTTAATATAAAGAATACTAAATTGAAGATAGGTATAGTTTCTGATGTTCATCAAGATATAATTCATGATGGAGTTTCAAGATTAAGTTTGTTTATAAGTGAAATGAAAAAAAGAAAACCTGATTTTATCATTCAATTAGGAGACTTTTCTCTTCCCA
>CAJQMK010000043.1 GCA_905479415.1 uncultured Flavobacteriaceae bacterium
AAGGTAAAGCAGAAACTACAGTGTCAAAATCTTTAAAAATATTTATTAAGTTTTCTTTGTTTTTAACATCTGTTTCGATAACGTTAAATGGTAGTTTGAAATCATAATGTGGTTTATTCTGGTCTAATCCAGAAACATTAAAATTTTTACTTAAAAGTACCCCTACTAAGGTTCCAACTTTTCCAAGACCAAGAACTAATATGTTTTTCATATTATAACAATTATTAAGTATTTTGTTATAAATATAACAATTTAAAGTCATAAATTTCAACTTTTATTTTCATGAATTTAATTAAGTTAATTTGGGATTTTAGAGGTCCTGTTTCGAAAAAAACTGCTCATCATTTTCATTCTCATCTCAAAGAATTTCTTGCTTTAGAAAAAATGTATGAATATAAAACCGGTTTAGAGGAAAATAGTGATCATCACTCGATAGTATTTGTTATAACTAATACTGAAGATTTAGATTTTTTTAAAAAAAAACTTAAGCCAAATAGAGGACAAAAAGTATCTTAATTTACTTCACTCTATTATTTTATATTTACTAACTTGTTTAAATAAATTTAAAAGTATGAACAATGAAAGAGAATTTGATGTTATTATATGGGGAGGTACAGGGTTTACAGGATCATTAGTTGTAGAGTATATTTATAATAACTATAAAAATCTTAAATGGGCAATTGCTGGTAGAAGTATTGAAAAATTATATAACATACGATTAAAGTTTGCTGATGATTCAGTTCCTATTATTTCTGCCAATAGCGATGATTTAGCTAGTCTTCAATCAATGGTTAAAAGAACTAAGGTTGTTTGCACTACAGTCGGACCATATGCTCTGTATGGATCAAATTTGGTTAAAGCATGTGTAGAAAGTAAAACACATTATTGTGATTTGGCTGGTGAGGTTCAGTGGATTAGAAAAATGATCGACCAGTATCATCAAAAAGCTAAATCTAATAATGTCAAAATTGTTAACTGTTGTGGATTTGATTCAATTCCTTCTGACATGGGTGTCTATTTTATTTATAAAGATTCTCTAAAATTAAACAAAACCATAAGTAAAATTGAGATGAGGGTTGCTGGTGCAAAAGGTGGTATTAGTGGTGGTACTTATGAAAGTTTGAGTAACGTGAATAAAGAAGCTCTTAAAGACAATGAAATTTTTAAAACAGTGATCAGCCCTTATGGACTAAACCCAATAGGAGAACAAAGCGGACCTGATAAATATGACCTTAGAAAGGTAAAATTTGATAAGACATCAAAAAATTGGATTGGTCCATTTATAATGGCTGCTATAAATACTAAGATAGTTAGAAGAAGTAATGCTTTAAGTGGATATTTGTATGGAAAAGATTTTGAATATGATGAGGCAACTTTGGGTGGCAAAGGATTTAATGGAAGAGTAAAAAGTGTTTTAATGTCAATACCATTAGCAATTGTTATGCTTGCAAAACCTGGATCAATTATAAAGAAGATTGTTGATAAAATATTACCAAGAGCTGGAGAAGGACCCTCAAAAAAAGATCGTGAAAATGGATATTTTAATTTGAGATTCTACGTTACTTATAAAGATGGATCTAAGTCCATAGCTAAAGTTACTGGAGACAGGGACCCAGGATACGGTTCAACATCAAAAATGCTAAGTGAATCTGCCATATGTTTAGCTATGGATAAATTGGATAGTCTAGATGGTGTTATTACACCCTCTACAGCAATGGGAGATAATTTACTGGAGAGGTTAGAAAATAAATCAGGATTAACTTTTAATATTAAACATTTATGAAAGATGTTAAATCAACCTTTACTAGTTTAGTTGGTCTCTTAATAATATTTTGTTTTATAATTATTTATAATAATCCAGAACAAGTTGATGATATTAAAGAAATAAATGATTGGGAAAATATTTTTAATGGTGAAGATTTTGATGGATGGGAAATTAAAATTAGAGGTGAAGAATTAGGTAATAATTTTAAAAACACATTTAAGGTTAATGATGGTTCATTGAAAGTTTCATACGAAAATTATGAAAATTTTGATGATAGATTTGGTCATATATTTTATACTAAATCTAAGTTCAAAAATTACCACCTTAGTTTAGAATATAAATTTAGTGGAGAACATTTGAAAGGTGCTCCAGGATGGTCAATTAAAAATAGTGGTATAATGCTACATTCTCAGCATCCATCTACTATGCTTTTAGATCAAGATTTTCCTGTTAGTTCAGAAGTCCAGCTTTTAGGAGGATTGGGAACCGGAGAAAGATCAACAGCAAATATGTGTTCACCTGGAATCGATGTTGATATTAACTCTGAAAAAGCAAAATACCACTGTGTAAATTCTAATTCTAAAACGTATCATAATGACGATTGGGTTAAAGTTGAAGTAATTGTTAAATCAAATAATATAGTTCATCATATTGTTGAAAATGATACGGTGATTTCTTATTCTAATTTAAGAGTAGGAGGTGATAAAATTCCAGCCAACTATCTTGACAGAGTAGGGGAGTCTCTTTTTGAAGGATATATATCACTTCAATC
>CAJQMK010000044.1 GCA_905479415.1 uncultured Flavobacteriaceae bacterium
TATGGTGAAGAATTTGATAAGTCCATGGAAGAAGGAGGATGGGATTTAAGTAAAGTTGATAAAAAAGCAATGAAAGATTCAAAAGCAACATTTGTTTTTGGTCAAATGAACGAACCACCTGGTGCACGTGCTAGAGTTGCTTTATCAGGTCTTACAATGGCAGAATATTTTAGAGATGGTGCTGGTGATGGTCAAGGTAAAGATGTTTTATTTTTCGTAGACAATATATTTAGATTTACTCAAGCTGGTTCCGAGGTATCTGCACTACTTGGTAGAATGCCATCAGCTGTAGGTTATCAACCTACGCTAGCCACAGAAATGGGTGCAATGCAAGAAAGAATTACTTCAACTAAAAACGGTTCTATTACATCTGTTCAGGCTGTATACGTTCCTGCGGATGATTTAACGGATCCTGCTCCTGCAACAACTTTTGCCCACTTAGATGCAACTACAGTACTTTCAAGAAAAATTGCTGAACTAGGAATCTACCCTGCGGTTGATCCTTTAGATTCAACATCTAGAATTTTGGCTCCTGATATTATTGGAGATGATCACTATAATTGTGCTCAAAGAGTAAAAGAATTATTACAAAAATATAAAGAGCTTCAAGATATTATTGCGATTCTAGGTATGGAAGAATTATCTGAAGAAGATAAGCTTTCTGTGTATAGAGCTAGAAAAGTACAAAGATTTTTATCTCAACCTTTCCACGTAGCTGAACAGTTTACTGGTATCCCTGGTGTTTTAGTTGATATTAAAGACACAATTAAAGGATTTAATATGATTATGGACGGTGAATTAGATCATCTTCCAGAAGCTGCTTTTAACCTTAAAGGAACGATTGAAGAAGCTATCGAAGCTGGAGAAAAAATGTTAGCTGAAGCTTAAAATGATATTATGCAATTAGAAATAGTAAGTCCCGAAAGTACTTTACTTACCGCTGATGTGGATTCTGTAATAGTTCCTGGAACTGACGGATCTTTTCAAATGTTAGATAATCACGCTCCAATAGTTTCAACTTTAATTTCAGGTAAAATAAAAATATTAGGAGAAATTGAAAACTCAGACAATTTATCAGATTTATTTTCAGTTGTTAGTCCTAAAGAAATTCATCTTACAGTTAGCTCAGGAGTAGTTGAGATGAAAGAAAATAAAGTTATTATATTAACTGACTAGTTTTTGTTTTTCTTAATGCTTTTCTATGAAAAAAGTTTTTACACTTTTAATCTTTCTAATTAGCAATTTTTCTGTTTCCCAAGACCTAAGTACAGATTTAGATGAAGTCGTAGTATTATCTTCAAAACTTGACTTACCCTTTTCTAAAAATTTTAGAACTGTTAATATTATTAGTTCAGAGGATATTAAAAATAGTCCAGTAACAAATGTTTCTGATCTTCTTCAAGAAATTACAGGAATCGATGTCAGAAGAAGAGGCGTTGGAGGTGTTCAAGGAGATTTATACATAAGAGGAGGGGGTTTTGACCAAACCTTACTTTTAGTTGATGGTATGAAAATGGATGATGCTCAAACCGGACATCATACATTAAATATGATTCTTCCACTTTATTTGATTGAAAGAGTAGAAATAATAAAAGGTCCAGCTGCTAGGATTTTTGGTCAAAATGCTTTTAATGGCGCAATTAATATAGTGACTAAAGATCTAGAGGGTCAAAAGCGTACTGTTCATATGAAACTAAACGAACTTTCTTACGGTTCATTTGAACAAAAAAATATTTCTCTATCAACTAAGATTACAGCAGAAAATATTAAATCTTTAATTAGTTATTCAGGAAATAGATCAGATGGGTATAGACACAATACTGATTTTAAAAGAAATAATTACTTTGTAAAAACATCTTTTAATACTAATAAATCACCTGTTAATATAATTGCCTCTTTTAATGAAAATAAATTTGGTGCTAACGGCTTTTATGCTAGTCCTAGCGCAACAGAGCAATATGAAGAAACTCAGGCAAGTTTATTAGGTGTAACTACCACAATAAATTCTGAAAAGCTTTCAATTACACCAAGATTATATTGGAGACGAGGTCAAGACGAATATATATATATAAGAGATAATCCTTCTGTTTATAGAAATCTACACAAAACTAATAAAGTTTCTGCCGAACTAAGCGGTTCTTATTTTTCTAAGTCTGGTATTACTGGATTTGGTGTGGATTTGTCTACAGTAAATATTTCTAGTAATAATTTAGGTGAGCATAAACGAACAACAGTTAATCTTTTTACTGACCATACTTTTCAACTATTTGACGAAAAGCTATTTATATCACCTGGAATCGCTCTTAGTTATTTTTCAGACATGTCTTTTCATTCATTTCCTGGGATTGATTTAGGATATAATGTGAGTTCAGACTTTAAAATATACAGTAATATCGGTAAAACTTATAGAATTCCAACATACACAGATTTATATTACAGCGATAGAACAACCGTTGGTAATGAAAACTTAAATCCTGAATCTGCAACTTCAACTGAACTAGGCTTAAAATACAATTCTTCTAATTTCAAGTTCTCAGCTGCATTATTTAATAGAAATGCAAAAAATATAATAGATTATGTTAAGTCAAGTGAGGACGACTTGTGGAAAGCAGAAAACATAGGATCCTTAACAACAAAAGGATATGAATTTGATATATCTTACAGTTTTAAAAGTTCATACGACTTGTCAAATATTAATTCAATTAGCATCGGATACACTAATATTAGAGATGATAATTATGTAACTGATATTAATTTTTCAAAATATTCTCTTAATTCACTAAAACACCACTTAATATCAAAACTTAATTTAAAATATACAAAGAATATCAATCATACAATTGTGTATAAATATTCTGAGCGATCCAATAAGTCTAATTACTCTGTCTTGGATTCAAAAATCATGTATAAAAAAGGATTATATATTTATATAAATAATATTTTGGATGAGATTTATTCTGAAACCAATCTGGTACCAATGCCAGGAAGAAGTTTTTTAGTCGGCTTTAATGTTGGAATAGACTAATTCTCCTGATAAATAAGTTTTTAACACTTTAGTATTTGGTGTTTTTCTTGTTTCGACCTTCATTATATCTCTGTCAATAATAATAAAATCTGCAAACTTTCCCTTTTCAATGCTTCCTTTTTCTTTTTCTTCAAAATTTAAGTAAGCTGCCCAAATAGTCATTCCTTTAAGTGTTTCTTCCCTAGAAAGTGCATTCTCATACTCAAATCCATTTTCAGGATAATTATTTAAATCTTTCCTGGCTATAGCAGCATAAAAAGTATGAAATGGGTTAACTTTTTCAACTGGAAAATCTGTTCCAAGTCCAATTACTTTTGATCTTTTTAGTAAATCTTTGTAAGCGTAAGCACCTTTTATTCGTTTTGGTCCAATCCTATCTTCAGCCCAATACATATCACTTGTAGCATGAGTTGGTTGAACTGAGGGTAATATTTTTTCGTTGTATCCATCTAAATCGTTTCGATCAATAATTTGGGAATGTTCTATTCGCCATCTTGGATCCGTTTTCTTTTCAAGAACTTTTGAATAAGCTTTAATTAAAATATTAACTGTAGAATCTCCAATTGCATGGGTATTCATTTGAAAGTCAGCTTCAGATAATTTTTTAGCTAAAATTTTAATGCTTTCAACATCAGTTACAAGTTTTCCGTAATTATGATTATCATCAGAGTAAGGTTCTTTTAAAGTTGCTCCCCTTGACCCTAATGCTCCATCTCCGTAAACTTTTACCGATCTTACATTAAGTGAATTGGTTTTAATTGGACCACTTTTTAAAAAATAATTTACATCATTTTCTATGTTACTGATCATTGCATAAATACGCATCTTTAATTTCTTTTGTTTTTGTAAACTGTCTACAAGTAGTATAACATCTTTGGAAAGACCTGCATCATCAACAGTAGTTAATCCATGTTTAAAACAAATTTCTTGAGCACTCAAAAGAGCCTTTATTTTATCATCCAAAGAAACTTCTCCAAAAGCCCTATCAATTAATGACATTGGTCCATCAATTAAAACTCCGGTTAATTTTCCATTTTCAATTATTATTGTACCATTATCTACTTTAGTATTAACATCAATTTTAGCTATTTCTAATGCCCTTTGATTCACTAAATAAGCATGCCCATCAATTCTTTCTAAAACTACGGGAGTGTTTGGATATAATAGATCCAGTTTTGTCTTATTAGGAAATATTTTTATTTCCCAATCGTTTTGATCCCAGCCTCTTCCTCTAATTACATTTTTATCGTCATTTAATGAAATTTTTTCTAAAATTTCATTAAAAGAATTAGTGCCTGTTAAATCAATTACATTTTGATTTAATCCAAGCCCATAAAAGTGACAATGGGCATCAATTAAGCCTGGTAAAACAGTTGATTCGTTAAGATTTATTTTTTCCTTTGTATTATATTTAGAGAGGATTTTATCGTCTCCAACATCAATGAATATCCCATCTTTTACAGCAAATGCACTTGCTTTATCAAAATCGTTGTTTACTGTGTAGATATTTCCATTATAAGCAATGTAGTCAACGGACTTTTTGCAACTTTGTAGTGAGAAAGTCAGTACTACTAATAGTATAATTAGATTATTTAATTTGATTGATTTTTTCATAAATTAAATTTGTTTCCCATCCTCTATATAATAGGAATGAAAGAATTTTTTTCTTTTTATTAATTAGACTTAGATGATCTAAAGATGCTAATTTTTTATTAAACAAGTACTCAAGTTTATTTCTATAATCTTCCTCTTCAATTTCTTTTAACCCCTCTTTTATATTGTAACTAGAAACATTTTTACTTTTTAGCTCTAAAATGATTTTTCTTTTCCCCCAGTTTTTGATTTTAAATTTTCCTCTAACAAAACTTTTACTAAATCTAGTTTCATTTAAATAATTTTCGTTTATTAATCTGATAATTATTTGTTCTTTAACCTCTGGAATTACATCAAATGTTTTTAATTTTTTTTCAACCTCATTATGGCATCTGTCTTGGTATGAGCAATATTGCTTTAATTTAAATTCAATTTCATCTACGGTAAAGTTTCCACTTTTCATTCTCTTAAATTAGTTCATTTTTGGGCAAAAAAAAAGCGGCTATTTAGCCGCTTTTTTTAAGCATTTATGATTTTACCTTCTTTATTAAAGAATCTAAAATGTAAATAGGTGTAGGCATCTCTTGGAACAATTGTTACCCATCTTTTATGTTTAATATACCACTTCATTCTTAGTGAAGGATAATCGCTTTTTAAGTAAGCTGCAACAAATGGGTGAACATGTAAAAAAACCTTTACGTTATTGTATTTTTTGCTTGAAAACACTTTTTCAATTTTATCATAAATTTTATCTATTAATACTATCGGGGCCTCAACTGTTCCATTTTGATTTGGATTGGCCTCAATTGTCTTAATTTCCATTTCTGATCTAACTCTTTGTCTGGTCATTTGAATTAAGCCAATTTTACTTGGAGGTAAAATTTTGTGCTTAGCTCTATCAGATTCCATTTCTTTTTTGAAATGATCGAAAAGAGTTTTTCTATTTTCTGGAGTCATTAAATCTATGAAATCAATAACTATAATTCCTCCCATATCTCTAAGCCTTAATTGCCTAGCTATTTCAGTAGCTGCAACTAGATTTACTTCAAGGGCAGAATCTTCTTGATTTTTTGACTTTGTTAATCTATTTCCACTGTTAACATCAATAACATGTAACGCCTCAGTATGCTCTATAATTAGGTAAGCACCTTTACTCATTGTAACGGTTCTTCCAAATGCAGTTTTTATTTGGCGTTCAATTCCATATTCTTCAAAGATTGGATTATGTGATTTATGAAGTTTTACAATGGATTGTTTTTTTGGAGCTATTTGCTTCAAATAATCTTTAATCTCAGAGTACATAGATTTTTGGTTAACATGTATTCCTGTAAAAGTATCATTAAAATAATCTCTTAGAATTGAAGAGGATCTGTTTAGTTCGCTTTGTACCTTTAAAGGCACTTCAGCTCCTTGGATTTTTTTACAAAGATTTATCCAACGATTATATAAGTTTTTTAAATCTTTATCTAGTTCTGCAACTTTTTGATCTTTAGCTACAGTTCTTACAATTACCCCAAACCCTTTAGGTTTAATGCTTTGTACAAGTCTTTTTAACCTGCTTTTTTCTTCTCTACTTTCAATTTTTTGAGAAATAGAAATTCTATTTGAAAAAGGAACTAATACTAAATAACGACCAGCAAAAGATAATTCTGAACTTATTCTTGGGCCTTTAGTTGAGATTGGTTCTTTTATTATTTGAACTAAAACAGTTTGATTTGGACTTATAACGTCCGAAATACTTCCTTCTTTATCGATTTCTGATTCAAAAGGAAATTTTTCAAGTGAAAATTTTTTTATTTTACCTGTGCTTACACCTTTAATGAACTTAATTAATGATAATATTTTTGGTCCTAAATCATGATAATGCAAGAATGCATCTTTTTCATAACCTACATTTACAAATGCAGCGTTTAGACCTGAAATTGTTTTCTTAGTTTTAGCTAAAAAAATATCTCCAACATTAAATTTATTACTATCATTTTGTTTATGAAGTTCAATTAATTTACCGTCTTTAAGTAGTGCAAAATCAACAGCTGTGGAATTTGAACGTATTATTATTTCTTTACTCACAATATTGATTTTATGTTCGCTTTACAGCGAACTGGTTATACTTTATTCACAGGATTTTAAATTACTAGGAAATAAGCTTTGTGCTGATTGTCACTAAACTTAATTCATGTCAAAGAACGTTGTATCAGTTAAGTATTTATATTACTTTTTTTTGTGCCTGTTAGCACGACTTCTTTTCTTTCGCTTGTGTGTTGCTACTTTATGTCTTTTTCTTTTCTTACCGCTTGGCATAATTTATATTTTTAATTATTTTTTTTAACTCCCTCAACAAAAACTTTAGCCGGCTTAAAAGCAGGTATGTGATGTTCAGGAATTCTTATTGTTGTGTTTTTTGATATATTTCTTCCAGTTTTTTCAGCTCTTTTTTTAACTATAAAGCTTCCAAATCCTCTTAAATAAACATTTTCTCCTTCGTTTAATGAGCTTTTTATCTCCTCCATTAAATTTTCAACTGTTGCTAAAACTTCGTTTTTATCTAAACCTAGGTTATTGGAAACTTTTGAAACAATCTCTGCTTTGGTCATATTCTTTATTTTATTTATGTTTACTTTTCAAGGTGCCAAATATATAAATTTATATTCATTATTTGATCTTAAAAATGCTCTAATAATCTCTCTAAATATTTTAAATTTAATTTTGTTAAATAAAATATCAAATAACTTTTCTAAAAAATTAATTAACTGGTACTCAGTTAATAAAAGATCTTTGCCGTGGAGAAATACAAAAGATTCTTACAAAATATGGTTATCAGAAATTATTCTTCAGCAGACTCAGGTTAAACAAGGATTGCCATATTATAAAAAATTTATAAAGCTATATCCAAACGTAATAAGTTTATCTAAAACAAGCGAGCAAGATGTTTTAAAAAATTGGGAAGGTCTTGGTTATTACAGCAGAGCACGAAATTTACATAAAGCTTCAAAAATTGTTGTAGAAAAATATAATTCTATTTTTCCTAATTCTTACAATGACCTAATTAAACTTCCGGGAATTGGAGATTATTCAGCTAGCGCTATAAGTTCATTTTCAAATGGCGAATTACATCCTGTTGTTGATGGTAATGTTTACCGCTTTATATCAAGACTATTTGGAATCTCTACAATTATTAACACCTCTAGTGCTTTAAAGGAATTTAAGACTCTCCTAAATAAATTAATATCCGTCAACAATCCTGGTGATTTTAATCAAGCTATTATGGAATTCGGGGCTTTAGTTTGCAAGCCTAAAGCTCCAGACTGTAAAAATTGTATATACAACAAGGTTTGTTTTTCTTTAAAAAATCATAGTGTTTTTGATTTTCCGGTTAAAAAGAAAAGTTCTAAACCAAAAACTAGATTTTTAAATTATTTTTTAATTCTCGATAAAAGTAAAAAGATTATGATTGAAAAGCGAGTTAAGAAAGACATTTGGCAAAATCTCTTTCAATTTCCATTAATTGAAACTGATAAAAATTTCAATAAATCTTTAATACAAGATTATTTGAAATCAAATAATCTTCCATTTCTTGAAACAACTGGGTTGAAACTTGTAGAAACAGTAAGTCATAAATTATCACATCAGAATTTGAAAATTAATTTTTGGATTAATCATGTTGAAAAATTAAATGATTCCAGCGTTTATGTTGAGGAACTTTCAAATTTTCCTTTTCCAAAACCTATAAGTTCATTTATTGAAACATTCAATAAATTCTTGAAGTAATTTGTTATATTTGAGTATAAACAATTATTATGAGCGGATCTTTAAACAAAGTAATGTTAATTGGAAATTTAGGTGATGAAGTTAAAATGCATCATTTCGATGGAGGAGGCTGTATTGGAAGGTTCCCAATTGCAACAAATGAAAATTATACAAACAAAACAACTGGAGAAAAAGTTTCTAATACTGAATGGCACAATGTTGTTGTTAGAAATAAAGCCGCTGAAGTTTGTGAAAAGTATTTAAGTAAAGGAGATAAAATATATGTCGAAGGAAAGATTAAAACCAGAAAATGGCAATCTGAAGATGGAGTTCAAAGATATTCTACTGAAATTCATGTAAATGAATTCAATTTTCTTTCAAATAAATCTGACGTAAACGAATCGCAATCCGTTAACAATGAACCGAGTGTTCCTCAACCAAATCCATCGGTTTCTGAAAATGATTCAGATGATTTACCATTTTAATTAATCATATATAATTTGGTCATTTCCTTTTTGTTGATAGATATATATCCTGATTTATTCAAAATACTATTAATTATTGTTCTATTAATATGTTCTGCTCTTATTTCTGGATCTGAAGTTGCTTTTTTTTCTCTTTCTAAAACAGATTTAAAAAAAATATCAACTTCTAATACTAATAATTTAAAGCTCATAGCTCTTTTAAGAAGTAACCCCAGAAGATTACTAGCAACATTACTTGTTTCTAATAATTTTATAAATATTTCTATAGTTCTGCTTTTAGCCTCCTTTGGTCAATTATTTAATTTAGTTTTCTTGCCAAGTTGGTTAAATTTTGTCTTAGAAGTTGGATTTATTACCGCTTTAATCCTATTATTTGGTGAAATTCTTCCAAAAGTTTATGCTAACAGAAAACCCATCTCGTTTTCAAAAAAAATGGCTTTTCCAGTTCAGTTCATTGATAAATATTTGTTTTTCTTCATTACTATACCAATGAGTAAAATGACTAAGTTTATTCAAGACAAACTAGTGTTTAAAAAACCTAATTTGTCAGTTGACAAGCTCTCTGATGCATTTGATTTAACTGATAAAAATGAGACATCTAAAGAGGAAAAAAAGATTTTAAAAGGAATTATTTCTTTTGGAAGCACAGAAGTTAAACAAGTTATGAAGCCCCGAATTGATGTTTTTTCAGTTTCTAAAACAATGTCTTACATCGATCTTATTAAACAAGTAAGAGGAAACAGGTATTCTAGAATTCCAGTATATGATGAAACTATTGACAATATTACTGGAGTTGTATACTTAAAAGATCTATTTCCCCATTTAAATGAAAAAAATTTTAATTGGATAACTTTAATAAGAGAGCCTTACTTTATTCCTGAAAATAAAAAACTTGACGATTTGTTAAATGAATTTCAAAAATTAAAAAATCATATGGCCATTGTAGTTGATGAGTATGGGGGGAATTCTGGTATTATCACTTTAAATGATATTGTTGAAGAAATAGTTGGTGAAATTAACGATGAATTCGATCAAGATGATATTATTTATAATAAAATAGATAATTCTACCTTTATTTTTGAAGGCAAAGTAAATCTTACGGATTTATATAGAATTTTGAAAATTAGTGATAATAAAGTGTTTGAAAACATTAAAGGTGACTCTGAAACTTTAGGAGGTTTTCTTCTTGAACAAATTGGGTTTTTTCCAAAAAAGAATTTCAAGCTTAAACTTAAGGGGATCGAATTCAAGATTATTGAAGTGAATAGAAAAAGAATTAAAAATGTTATGATAAAACTCAAGAAATAATGAAAAAAATGCTGCTTTTCTTTGTTTTTCTTTTTAGCTGTTCAAATCAGTCAACAATTCCTAAACCAAAAGCTTTTTTTTACAATGAATTAGCAGAACCTAATTATGTTTATTATAAAAGTAACTGCGGATATTCGTTTTTTGTTAATTCTAAAAACGATATCGATTCTGAAAATTGTAACATGAAAATTAAAAGTAGTTCCTTAAATTCTACAATTTATTTAAGTCAAGTCTCTATTAAAAATAATTTTAATTTAATTGATTCAGATTTTTTAAAAAAAATTGATGAAAACTCTACAAATGCTTTTAGTGTTAATGTAAGTGAGTTTAATGATCGAGAAAACAATGTTTTTGCAAAGTATTATTCGTTTACTGGAAATACCCCATCCAATACTCGTTTTTATATTACAGATTCAATATCAGTTTATTTAACAGGGTCTTTGTATTTCGATTCTAAACCTAATTACGATTCTTTACTTCCTTCAATTTTTCTAGTTAATAATGAAATAAGAAAAATGATACAAACTTTTAAATGGAAATAAATTATTAAATGGAGAATAAGAATTTAAAATGGATCTATTTACTCATTCTGTCATTTGTTTGGGGAAGTTCATATATTTTAATTAAGAAAGCATTAATTGGATTAAGCCCTCTACAGGTCGGAAGTTTAAGAACCATAATATCAACTGTCTTATTACTTGCAATAGGTTATTCAAGCCTAAAATCTATACCCAGAGACAAATGGAAATGGATTTTAATTACGGGCTTGGTTTCTTTTATTCCTCCTTTTTTATTTGCTTATGCCCAGACAGAAATAGACAGTGCTTTAGCCGCTATTTTAAATTCTCTTACTCCATTGGCCACATTGCTTATTGGAGTTGGATTTTATCGCTTTAAAATTGATTCAAAACAAATATCGGGCGTTATTATAGGATTAATAGGTTCAGTATTGTTAATGTATCAAGGTTCAGTCATTAATCCTGATCAAAACTTATTGTATGTTTTTTTTATAATTTTTGCATCTGTATTGTACGCTGTTCAAGTGAATTTGTTAAAAGTTCATTTGCAAGATGTTTCTGCAGTTGCCATAACTGTAGGGAATTTTATTTTTATATTTCCTCTTGCTGTAGTAATTTTTCTCATGTCTGATTATAAGCAAATTGATATCAACGATGAAGATGTTAAAGTTGCTTTGTTCTGTCTTCTTATATTATCTATTATTGGAACTGTTTTTGCAAAAATTTTATTTAACAAATTTGTTCAAATTGCTTCTCCAGTTTTTGCTTCTTCAGTAACTTATACATTGCCTATTGTTGCTTTATTTTGGGGATTAATTGATGGCGAGGTGTTTACTTTAAATCAATTCTTTGCCACTGTAATTATTTTAATTGGTGTGTATTTAGCCAATAAAAAATCTAAATTATAGGAGAATAATATCTTTAATAAATCTCATATATATAATACATGATTAGGTTATGTTTTAAGGGTCAAGTATATTTTACTCTTAATAGTTGTTATATATATTCAATCCTTGTATATTTGCACACGTTTTTTAACAAAATAATCAGTATGTACGCAGTAGTCGAAATAGCCGGTCAGCAATTTAAAGTTGAGAAAGATCAAAAAGTTTATGTAAATAGACTTGAGGGCAAAGAAGGATCAAAAATTAGTTTTGATAACATTTTAATGTTGGATAATTCAGGCAAAATTGTTGTTGGTGATCCTGTTGTTAAAGGCGCTAGTGTTGAAGCTAAAATAGTAAAGCATCTTAAAGATGACAAAGTTATCGTCTTTAAAAAGAAAAGAAGAAAAGGGTATAAAGTTAAAAATGGTCACAGACAAGCTTTAACTCAAATTGTAGTAGAAAATATTTTAGAAAAAGCAGCAAAAGCTAAAGTAAAAGCTAAAACGGAAACTTCTAAATCCGATGCTCCAGCTAAAAAAGTAGCTGCTAAAAAACCCGTTGCTAAAAAAGTAGCTGCTGTTAAAAAGCCTGCTGTTAAAAAAGCTGCAACAAAAAAAACAGTAACTAAGAAGTAATAAAAATTATTCAAAATGGCTCATAAAAAAGGTGTAGGTAGTTCTAAAAACGGTAGAGAATCAGAATCGAAAAGACTTGGTGTAAAAATCTTTGGAGGTCAAGCTGCTATTGCAGGTAATATTATTGTACGTCAAAGAGGAACTGCTCACAAGCCAGGTAATAACGTTTATGTAAGTAAAGATCACACTCTACACGCAAGAGTTGATGGAATAGTGCAGTTTACTAAAAAGAAAGACAATAAGTCTTTTGTTTCAATAGTACCTTTCGAAGCATAAAACAAATTATTATTTGTTGTCAGATAAAATATAGTTAATACCTTTAACTATGCCCATTTCTGTAATTAATGATTATGTTTCAAATGATTTATTGCTTTGGAAATTATCCGAAAAAGAAATTCAATTAAATAATCTTGTAAACCTATCTCTTAGCTCTAAATCACGATTAGATCTAATTAAATCTTCAAGCCAGAGAAAACAGTTTTTAGGCATTCAAAATCTTTTAAGCCTACATAATATTAATAACGAGGTGTTATTTTATGATGATAATGGCAAACCACATCTTCTAAATAATAAATTTATTTCAATTAGCCACTCATTTGATTATTGTGGAGTAATTGTTTCTGATGTTAAAGTTGGTATTGATATTGAAAAATTTAGATCTAAAATTTTAAATATATCTAAGAAATTTGTTTCAGAATCGGATTTAGCTTTAATCAAAGTGAGTTCTGTTGAAAATATTACTAAAGTTTGGTCAATTAAAGAAGCTGTATATAAAGCGTTTGGACATAATAAAATAGATTTTAAAAAAAACATAATAATTAAATCTGTAAATAAAGAGTTTAATAAAGCCACTGTTTTGATTTTCAATAACGAAATTTCAGAAAATTATAGCATTGAAATTTATAATTTTTCACAATACATTTGTTGTATTGCTAAACAAATAGATTAATTTTTTAAAAATAAGCCATGTCTGAAATTCTTAATTTTTTGTTTGAACAATATTCACAGTCTCAAACTATTGATGTTATTTTAGAAATTACAGGTGTTGTTTTTGGATTATTAAGTGTTTGGTATTCAAAAAACAATAATATTCTTGTGTTCCCTACAGGAATGATATCTACATCAATTTTTATATACTTACTTTACAAATGGGTTCTTTTAGGTGATATGCTTATAAACGTTTACTATTTTATTATGAGTATTTATGGATGGTATATTTGGACAAGAAAAAAGAACGATATCGAAACTCCCATTACTAGAGTATCTTCAAATGAAAAGAAATTCGGATTAATAATTTTTCTTTCATCACTAGTGTTTGTTTATCTAGTGTATGTTTATTTTGACAAGTGGGGTACCATAACCTCATACATTGATAATCTAACCACTGCAATATTTTTTGTTGGTATGTGGTTAATGGCTAAAAGAAAAATTGAAAATTGGATTTTCTGGATTATAGCTGATATTATTTCAATTCCTCTTTATTTTTACAAAGGATTTACTTTTACTAGCTTACAATACTTAATTTTTACATTTATTGCTATTGCAGGATATTACAAATGGAAAAACATCTTAAACAAATCGAAACAATCTGCTTAAAAGTAGTTGTTTTTGGTCCCGAGTCCTCTGGAAAAACTACATTATCTAGAAAACTAGCTACTCATTATAATGTATTATGGATAGAAGAATTTGCTAGAGAGTATTTACAAGAAAAGTGGGATAAAGAAAATAAAATTTGTGAATTAGAGGATCTTCTGCCAATTGCATTTGGACAAATTAAATTAGAAAACGAATATTCACAAAAATCTACAAAGTTATTAATTTGTGATACTGACTTGTTGGAAACAAAAGTTTATTCTGAAACGTACTATGACGGATTTTGTGATCCTCTTTTAGAAAAGTATGCAATTGAAAATAAATACGACTTGTATATCCTTACCGATATAGACGTTCCATGGGTAAAAGATGATTTAAGAGATCGTCCCAACAACCGAGAAGAAATGTTTAATGCGTTTAAGAAAGCCTTGATTAAATACGATAAACCTTATATTTTAGTTTCAGGAAATATTGATAACAGAATGCAAATTGCAACCAAAGAAATAGACGAATTATTAAAAAAACAATAGCTTTTTTTTCTTTTTATTATATATTTGAAAATAATTATATGGGGTGCTACGGCTGAGATTATACCCAATGAACCTGCCAAGTAATTTTGGAGAGGGAAATTGTTATCTACTCTAAGTATATCCTTGTTTTATCATCAATTTAAATATGAAAAATATAATATACTTTTTATCTTTATTAATAGCTTTTAATCAGTACTCCCAATATCAAATAAACGATACAATTCAAGGTACTAAACAGAACTTAGATGAAGTTATTGTTAAATCTATAAGAGTAAAATATTCTAGTCCAATTACACACTCCAATATTTCAAAATCTGAACTATCTTCAAAAAACTTAGGGCAAGATTTGCCTGTTTTATTATCTTTTTTACCATCTACAGTAACTACTTCTGATGCTGGTGCAGGTATTGGTTACACTGGAATAAGAATTAGAGGAGTAAGCGCTCAGTCTACCAATATTACTATTAATGGTATTCCTTTTAATGATCCAGAATCACACGGAACTTACTGGGTCAATCTTCCAGATTTTACATCCTCTGTTGAAAACTTGCAAGTTCAAAGAGGTGTAGGAACATCAACAAATGGATCGGGTGCCTTTGGAGCTAGTATTAACATACTAACGGATGCAATTTCAAAAAATCCTTTTGCAGAAATTTCTAATTCAGTTGGAAGTTACAATACTTTAAAGCACACAGTTAAATTTAGTACCGGTCAATTAAACGATTCGTTTGAGCTTTCTGGAAGATTGTCTAAAATTGATTCTGACGGCTATATAGACAGAGCATACTCAGACTTAAAATCATATTTTATACAAGGTGCTTACAGTAAAGGAAATACTTTAATCAAAGCATTAACATTCGGAGGACATGAAAAAACTTACCAATCTTGGTACGGCGTTTCTAGGGACCAACTTTTGGAAAATAGAAGGCAGAACCCATATACTTATGAAAATGAAATTGATAATTATAAACAAGATCATTATCAATTTCACTGGAATCAAAAATTAAACGAGAAGTGGTCAACAAATCTAGGACTTAATCATACATATGGTCGCGGGTATTTTGAACAATTTAGAGAGGATGATTCTATTGACATCTATGGTGGAATATTAGTTTCGGATATTGATCAACAAGGAAATCAGACAGGAACAACAGATTTAATAAGAAGACGTTGGTTAGATAATAATTTCTATGTTTTGAATGCTTCAGTCAATTACAAAACAAGCAAACTTGATTTAATTTTTAATAGCTCATACAGTACTTATAGTGGCGATCACTATGGTGAGGTTATTTGGGCTAGAAACTTTAGTAAAAACAGTTCTGTAAGAGATAGATATTACGATGGAAATGGTAAAAAAACTGATTTTAGTGTTTTTGCTAAAGCTTCATATTTATTAAATGAAAAATTAGAGTTTTATGGAGATCTTCAGCTTAGAAAATTAAATTATAAAACCTCTGGAATAACTTCAGACTTGGTTAATATGTTAATTGATCAGACTTACAGTTTTTTCAATCCAAAATTTGGTTTATCATTAACACTTAGTCCAGCATCTATGCTTTATGGTTCTTTCTCTAGAGCTAATAGGGAGCCTAGTCGTAGTGATTTTGAAAGTAATATAAATATTAAGCCAGAGCAACTAAACGATTTCGAATTTGGCTGGCGTTTCAAAAAAAATGGTCTAAAACTTAATTTAAACGCATTTTATATGCTTTACAATGAACAATTAGTTCTTACGGGTGAATTAGATGATGTAGGCACTCCAATTAGAACTAACAGTGGATCAAGTTATAGAAAAGGGATTGAACTTGAGGCTGGTTTGAAACTTTCTGAAAACTTTTTAATTAATTCAAATCTAACATTAAGCTCTAATAAGAATAAGCAAATTTTATCAAATTTTGATGGAGCAATATTTGATTTTGGAAAAACAAGTATATCATTTTCACCTGATTTAATAGCATCAAATTCATTAATTTTTTCTCCTAATGATAATACAATGATTAGTTTTCTTTCAAAATATGTAGGAAAACAATATATGGGTAATACAGACGCTGTTAATTCAATTCTTGATAGTTATTTTGTAAACAATATAAACTTTAGTTACACTCTAAGTTCAAATTCTATTTTTGATGAAATTATAATTTCAGGACTGATTAATAATGTTTTTGATAAAAAATATGTTTCAAATGGATATTATTACACTTATGAAGATACTTGGTCTAGCCCAGGACAGATTAAAACTTTAGATGGAGCTGGGTATTATCCACAGGCTGAAAGAAATTTTTTAATAGGATTGACTCTAAAGCTTTAAATTTTGTTAATTTTGCGATGTGAAAAAAGTAATAAGTCTTATTCTTATTGGAATTTTAAGCCTCCCTTCAATTTTTGGCTTAAATCACTTTTTATACGAAGATCATTCTACGTGTTCCGAACAAACCCTTCATTTTCATGAAGCTGAAATAGATTGTTGTACATGTGATTTTGTTAGGTTAGATATTGAATTTAATTCTAATACTAATAACTATTCATTTAACGAATTTTCAACTAATTATAAGAACAATACGACTTATAATTATATAGTTTTTTCAAATTATTTAAATTATTTTGATTCTAGAGGTCCCCCGGTTGATTGCATAATTTAATCAATCAAATCAATCAAAATAAATAAATAAAATAAATGAAAAATATTATAAAATTTGCCTTATTGGCATTGCTAATAATTAGCACAAATAAAATTACAGCCCAAAACAATCAAGAAAACGATTCTATAATTTCTGTTGATCTTAACGAGGTTGTAGTGTCTACTCCCTTCAAAGAGTCTGTAAAAAACAATGTACTTAATGTAGGTAAGTTAAACTTAAACAATTTAAACTATATAAAAAGGCTAAACTTCTCAAATGCAATCCAAGAAATTCCAGGAGTATCTATAATTTCTACAGGTCCTGGTATTTCAAAACCTGTGATAAGAGGATTGTCATCAAATCGCGTCACTGTTTTTAATCAATTTATGAGAGTTGAAAACCAGCAGTGGGGAGCTGAACATGGAATGGAAATTTCAGGTTTTGGAGTTGGATCAGTTGAAGTTATTAAAGGCCCAATGTCTGTTTTATATGGATCTGATGCAATTGGAGGAGTTCTTTACGTTAATCCAGATTCATATTACAAAGGAGAAGGCTCTGAAATAGAGCTTGGAACTATATATAATTCAAATTATCAGGGTATAAAAACTAATTTAGGCATTAAAGGAGGCTCAAATAAATTGTCTTATTTGGTTCAAGCCAGTCTTGTAGATAACAAGGATTTTAACACTCCTGATGGTGAAGTAGAAAATACTTACTTTAAGAATAGTGATTTAAAATTTGGATTAGGTTACACTTCAGATAATTTTATTTCTGATTTACGAGTTAATATTAATGACTCTGAAATTGGAATTCCTCATGGTGAGGAAAATCACGACGATCATGATGATCATGATGACCACGACGACGACGATCATGATGAAGACGATCACGATGAAGATCATGATGAAGATTATGAAGAACATGAGGAAGAGAAAAGCTATCAGGACTTAACAAACACTATGATTAGTTGGAAAAACAGATTCCTGTTTGAAAATAGATCTGAGATTGAATTTACATTAGGTTTTAGCTCAAACAAAAGAAAGGAATTTGGACATCACGAAGAAGAGGGACATGATGATCATGACGACGATGACGATCATGACGAT
>CAJQMK010000045.1 GCA_905479415.1 uncultured Flavobacteriaceae bacterium
TAGTCAAATCAACCTCGTCACATAAATAAATGTCATCTGAGGGATTTGAAATAGGAAGAGGGTTAACAACGTGCGTGTATGATGTTGAACATACTATGCCATTTGTGGTTACATCAATAAAATAAGTGGTTGTCAATTCCGGATTTAAAGTTAATGTTGACGCATTTACAGGAATATCTATATAAGTTCCGGGGTCGTTTGGGTCTTCATAGTACCACCTAACAGTTGTTCTTCCTCTAAACTCATAAACTGGTCTTGAGGGTGAGCCATCACAATTAGGATAATCATTTAAAAACTTATTTCCAGATAAATTAAAATGACCGTAATCCTCACTACCATCATCAATGTTATCGCTATCTGGTCCCGTTCCATTACAATTTGCATCGAATTCATAATCATTAGGTTCTCCACCTTCCCACAAATTCCATGTCGGATCTAATTCTCTTCCGTCAAGCCAGTACCAACCTTCGTCAAATGTTTGATTTGGATTTAAAGCTGGAAATTGTTTAAGTCCAAGCCATAGTGGAACACCTGTAAGACCTGCAGCCTGTAAAGCAGCAAAAACCGCATCATGTTCGTCTAAATCATTTATTTGATACATTGAGGCACCGATACCATAATTTGGAAGCAAATCTTCAGCTTGACTAAAACTTTTTGAATCAGGATCAACAAAGTATGAAGACAATCTGCCCTCATTGTCTGTATAATCAGCCAAAACTTTTGTTAGTGTAGGATTTGCTAATTCAAAATCTAGTGCCGTTTGTGGGACTCCACTAACAGTAATAGTGATTTCATCACCAGGGCAACTTTCAGCAATATTTGGAGTTATTGTAGGGTTTGGTAGTAATACTTTAGTTTCTGAACGAGAAACACCAACACATCCTTCACTGTCAGTTACTTGAATGAAATACGTTGTCCCATCAATTAGTAAATCTGCATTATCTAGTAAAACACCTACAGTTGCATCATTTGGATCATAATCATCGTAAACTGATATTGCTAGACCAGCAGGATTAGCTGGTTCAGGAGCGATTGCTAAATCTCCAACAGTTGGATTGTCAGTCAAACAAAACGTTTGAATTGGTTCAACAACAGGTGGTGCTGGTGGAGTGTTTACGGTTAGACCAATGTTTGTTCCTAAATTTGAGTTTACAATACATTTATATTCTTCAGTATCCATTTGAACCCTGTAATCTCCTACAAGAGATGTGTCAATATCAGTAATTATAAGTTCTGCACTATCAAAGCCAGTAAATCTTGAATCTGATCCGTCGACATTTACCCAATCTCCATTAGTCCCTACAGTTAGATCAAAATATTGCCATTGGTATGTAATTACATTGCTTGGATGCTGGGCTGCAACATTAAACGAGACTGTATCTCCAATACATCCTACAGTTGAGCTAGGCTCATCGATTATTTCAACTGCCTGACCAACTTGTTGAAAATAATATATAGTAGTAACAGGATCTTCATTTGGTAAAACGTCGTAATCATGTGCTGGATCAATTATTAAACCTCTAGGGTCAATTTGAGAGTCATCATAAGTGGGAACAATATTTCCTAAAACACCGTCGATCAATGTTCCATCATCAAACCCAGCCTCAGTTACATCATAACACTCATCTCCATCACTATCAATATCTAAGTAATCAGGTACAGTGTCAGGATTTATTGGGTGATTTGCATCTGTATTTAAAAAATAATCAAGCCCCGAAATATTTGCTTTAAAAATACCGCTCGTTGAATTGCTAACTGTGAAATGTGTAAGTTTTAAACCTTCAACCCAATATGTAAGAAGTTCAAAATTAGGTGTTGTAGTAGCTTCTGGATTAAATTTAAATCGAATCAAGTTTGCGCTAAATTGTTTTAACCCGTTTATTTCTATCAGTTCCTCAAAGGTTTCATTATCATAGTTTTTATCAACAATTAATTGATTATTTGGATCCAAAAGGGTAATATTTTTATTTGTTGGAAAAACTTGAATTTCAAAATATTCTCCACTAACAATCGAATGTGATTCTGGCTGGCTGACTAACTTTAAATTTAAAGGTTCACTAAAAGAATCAATACTGTAAGAAATACTTGAGGCAGATGAATTTACAACAGATTGATTTGAACTGTTAACAGTAGGTGTGATAACCACACTTGACGGAATTTTAGTTTCAATATTTCCATTGGAATCTCCTGAGATAGAATTTATAGTCGTGTCTGCACTTCCATTTACTTTAGATTCTATGGTAGTATTATAAGTAATGGGTAAATTAGTTCCGTTGTTGGAAATTATCGGATTATTTGGAGCTGTAAAATCAAAAATAATATCTCCGTTTGACTCGTTTGAGTTTAATATACCATCATTGTCTAAATCTAAATCTATATTATCAATAATACCATCATTGTCAGAATCATTTGGACAAATACTAACGGGGATTATTCCAGATTTAAAATCTCCATCACCTCCCAAACACGTAATTGATCCAACTAATCTATAACTTCCTGGTTTTAAAGGTTTGTAAACTAAGTCGTCAATTTCAGAATTTGAAGCAATTATCCAATTGGTTCCGTCAAGTTCTTGCCATTGCCATGTGTCAAAAAATGCAGGATTTGTCATTTCAAATCCATTTCCGTTAAATATGTATTCACCTGTAGTTGGATCAACTTCAACACAAGTTCCAAGGCTTTGCAGATTTAAGTCAATAGCAGCAGAAGGTGGAGTAGCAAACCCAGCATAAAATCCTCCAGAAGTTGCGTAATCACTTCTGTTGTAGTAAGCAACATAGAGTTCATCATCTGATTTTACTTGAATATCTCCAATAAGCTCGGCTATACTTAATGTTAAGTAGCCTGGTTTGCCAAGAACAGACTCTGGAAATAAGGATGAAGTATCAAATGCAGTGTATTCATATGTACCCGAATCATCACTTCCAGTATTTATTTCTAAAGTAGCATCTTCTTTGTAAACAATTGAAATACTTCCTTCATAATTTTTATCTCCAATTTTATCTATTTGAGCTATATTATTGATATCATCTTGAGCATCTTCGCTCAAAGGAGGAACGAAAAACATTCCTTGATTGGCATTAGTTCCACCTCCAGTTCCATCAATCCCGACACCTTGATATGCAAACACAGGATGAGTATCTCCTTGAGTTCTAACATACATGTTTCCGCCTATTCCAGCTGCAGAATATTTATCTCCTTCAATAATTACAAAATCACCAGCGTTTAATGTTTCAAAGATGGCACTCTGGTCATTTAAATAGATTTCAGTATTATCTTTGTCGGCGACTAGTATAATATTTTCAAAATCATTATTTCCAGCTGTTCTTACAAAAATATATTCGTGACCAACTTTTTCAACCGGGACTATTTGATCCACACCTTGATCTCTTCCGCTATTATTCTGAGCAAATGTTCCATTAGACGAACCAACTGTAACTGCGATAGGTTTTGTTGGATCTTCAATTCCGTTCTCATCAATTGATTGAATTAATGCCCCAAAAAGTGCAAATCGATTGTTTTGAACATTAGAAGTGCTTGGTTCTACGGCGAAAATATAGCTTTCACCTTTCATTAACTCAACCTCAACTGGCACCCCATTGTACCCACCGATGTTAAGAATATTAGAGCTTACATTGGCATTTGGAAAAGTGGATTTTAATATAGTATTATCCTCAGATGCCATTACAGAAACATAACTTAAAAAATCGTTTTGTTGAACAGCAGAGGTTCGATCTCCCATAGGCATCATAGCTGTTCTAAAATGCGTACCTAAACCGGCAGTTCCTTTGGATGTAAAAGCACCACCTTGAAAACCTGCATTATATCTCACAGAAACGTATATAGGGCATGAGGCTGTAATTATATAACCTCTGTTGTTTAAAACAGACGCTGATAAATTTGAATTTACATGAAGCTGGGTGTTGTTGCCATTACCAATAGGGTAACGAATAGGGTTTGTATTTTTAAATGTTCCAGATATTGTAGACCCCCCTATGATTTGAATATCATAATCAACATCAGTTTCACTTGGTGTTGATAAATAAATGTATTGATCGGCTATTGATCCGGAATTACTAGTGATAGGAGGGATATAATGAACTTTACTTATCTGTGAGAATGCTGAAGAAGCAAATAATAGGAATAAAAAAAGAAGTAAATAGTTTTTTTTCAACATTAAGTAAAAAATAATTACAAATATAAAAGTTATTTTGATCTATGCTATCTGTAATAATAAACAATTATTAAGCCACTTTTCTTATGTTATTGAATTTGTTTTGTATAAATTTATATGTTAAGAATACAACAACTTTAAAATGAAAAACAAAAATAACAGGCGCGCTGCTTTAGTATATCATGCTAAACCAAATCCTGGAAAAATTGAAGTTAATCCAACTACTAAATATAGTAGTCAAAGAGATTTAGCTCTGGCTTATTCCCCTGGAGTTGCATTCCCATGTTTAGAAATTGAAAAAGAGCCTTCAAATGTTTATAAATACACTGCTAAAGGAAATCTTGTTGCTGTAATTACAAATGGAACCGCTGTTCTAGGGCTTGGTGATATTGGGCCTGAAGCCTCAAAACCTGTGATGGAAGGAAAGGCCCTTTTGTTTAAAATTTTTGCTGGTATTGATGTATTTGACATTGAAATTGATGCTAGTGATCCAGAGAAATTTATAGAAACAGTTAAAAATATTGCGCCAACTTTTGGAGGAATAAATCTTGAAGACATAAAAGCGCCTGAAGCTTTTGAAATTGAAAAAAGATTATCGGAAGAACTAGATATTCCAGTTATGCATGATGATCAACACGGTACTGCAATTATCTCAGCAGCTGCCTTATTAAATGCTTTAGAGCTTGCTGAAAAGAAAATTGAAAAAGTTAAAGTAGTTGTTTGTGGCGCAGGAGCTGCAGCTATTTCTTGTACTAGAATGTATAAGGCTTTAGGGCTTAAAAAAGAAAATATTGTAATGACTGATAGCAAAGGAGTTATTTCAGTTAAAAGAGACAATTTAACAAAAGAAAAAGCAGAATTTGCAACTAAAAGAAAGTTGAGTAATCTTAAAGAAGCTATGGTTGATGCAGATGTTTTTATAGGTCTTTCTAAGGCTGATATGGTGACACCTAAAATGCTATTGTCGATGGCTAAAAGCCCTATTGTTTTTGCGATGGCTAACCCTGATCCAGAAATTAATTATTCTTTGGCTATGAAAACAAGAAAAGATATAATTATGGCTACTGGCAGATCAGACCATCCTAATCAAGTTAATAATGTATTAGGATTTCCTTTTATTTTTAGAGGAGCGCTTGACGTTAAGGCCACTAAAATTAATGATGAAATGAAAATGGCTGCTGTAAAGGCTTTGTCTGCACTGGCTAAAGAAACAGTTCCTGAATTTGTTAATATAGCCTATGACAAAACAAAACTAACTTTTGGTAAAGATTATATAATCCCAAAACCTTTTGATCCAAGATTAATAACTAAAATTCCCCCAATGGTAGCAAAAGCCGCTATTGATTCTGGAGTAGCACAGGAGCCAATTGAAAATTGGGATAAATATGAAGAAGAACTTCACAGTAGGTTATACAGTGACAAAAAAATTGTAAGACTTCTTTTAAATAGAGCAAAAGCAAATCCAAAAAAAATTGTTTTTGCTGAAGCAGATCATTTGGATGTTTTAAAAGCCGCCCAAATAGTTAGTGAAGAGGGCATTGGGTTTCCTGTTTTACTTGGAGACGTCGATATTATAAATGAATTAAGACAAGAAATTGAATTTGACGACCAGGTAATTATAATTGATCCTAAATCTGATTCAGAGAAAAAAAATCGAGAAAAGTACGGAACTAGTTTTTGGAATAAAAGAAAAAGAAAAGGAGTAACTCTGCTGGATTCTATTGATAAAATGAAACAGAGAAATTATTATGCAGGAATGATGCTAAGTAGTGGCGATGTTGATGCTTTAATTTCGGGTTATTCAAGAAGCTATCCAGCCACATTTAAGCCTATTATTGAAACAATAGGAAAGTCTAAAGGAATAAATAAAGTTGCTACAACTAATCTTATGATTACAAATAAAGGTCCTTTATTTTTCTCTGATACTTCGATAAATATAGATCCCTCCTCAAAAGATTTAGCTGTAATAGCAAAAATGACTGCTGAAACTGTCAAAATGTTTGGAATAAAACCAATTATTGCTATGGTTTCTTACTCAAATTTTGGATCATCTTCTCATCCTATGGCTTCAAAAGTAAATCAAGCTGTTAAGTATTTACACAGGTATTATCCTGACCTTAATGTGGATGGTGAAATTCAAAGTGACTTTGCTTTAAATAAAGAAATGCTTTCTAATAAATTTGAATTTTCTAAATTATCTGGTAAAAACGTAAACACTCTAATATTTCCAAACTTAGATTCAGCAAACACAAACTATAAACTTGTAAAAGAACTTGATAAAGCTTTATCAATAGGCCCAATAATGATGGGAATGTCTAAAGCAGCTCACATAATTCAATTAGGTGCAAGTGTAGATGAAATAGTTAATATGTCTGCTTTAGCCGTAGTAGACGCACAAAAAAAAATAAAACTTAAATTATGATAACTCAAATAAAGGGAAGGCTAGTAGAAAAATCTCCAACTGAGCTAGTTATTGACTGTAACGGACTGGGGTATTTAGTTAATATATCTTTGAATACATTTTCTTTGCTTTCAGATTCTGAAAACATATCACTTTACACACATCTTCAAGTAAAAGAGGATTCACATACTTTATTTGGTTTTTATGAAAAAACAGAGAGAAATCTTTTTAGAAAATTAATATCAGTTTCAGGAATTGGAGCGAGTACTGCAAGAACGATGCTCTCGTCCTTGAATCCTGAAGAAATTCAAAGAGCTATACTTTCTGAAAATGTTTCGACTATTCAATCTGTAAAAGGTATTGGTCTTAAAACTGCTCAAAGAGTTATTATTGAACTTCGAGATAAGGTTAGTGGAATTAACGAAGGTTCAGATCTTAATTCAACTTTAGCTAACTCGAAAAGAGAGGAGTCTTTATCTGCACTAGAGGTATTAGGCTACAGCAGAAAACAAACATCCAAAGTTGTAGATAAGTTAATTAGTGAGATCTCCGAAATCTCTGTTGAAGAGATTATTAAAAATGCGTTGAACAAACTGTAATGTATTGATTAAAAATATTTTAAATAAAAAAGTTTTTTTTATCTCATTTGTTTTAATAACATTATCTAATAATAGTGTTTTTGGACAAAGAGTAGTTAATTTAGACACTATTGAAAACACAGTTTATTTAGGAAATTTTAAACTAAAAACCCCTTCTTTATTTAAATCAAAATATACTTATGATCCAATTTCTAATAAATATATTTATAACACAAAAATTGGAAAAATAGATATCGGAATTCCTCTTGTATTAACACCTGAACAATATAGAAAACGAGTAAGAGAAGAAAGTATTAAAAGTTATTTTTCTGAAAAATTAAATTTATTAAAAGACGAAGAAGTAGTTAAGGACTCAAAACTCAAAAATTTACTTCCTGATTTGTATGTAAATTCTAATTTTTTTCAATCCATATTTGGAGGAGATAAAATTGAATTAGTTCCTCAAGGCTCTATTTCGATGGATATTGGAGCTAGATATCAAAAAAGTGATAATCCTTCCATTCCCTCTAGAAATCAAAGTAGTATTGGTTTAGATTTTAATCAAAATATTAATTTGAGTATGAACGGAAAGATAGGTGAAAGGTTAAGTATTAGTTCAAATTATGATACTCAATCTACATTTGATTTCCAAAATTTATTAAAATTAGATTATACACCAACAGAAGATGATATTATTCAAAAAATTGAGTTAGGAAATGTAAGCATGCCTTTAAGTGGTTCATTAATTTCAGGGGCTCAAAGTTTATTTGGCTTCAAGACTCAATTAAAATTTGGCAATACAAATGTTACAGCCGTTTTGTCAGAACAGAGATCCGATTCTCAAACTGTCGTTTCTAAAGGCAGCGGAAGTTTTGAAGAATTTTCGATATTACCGCTTGATTATGATGAGAATAGACATTTTTTTCTTGGGCAATATTTTAGAGATAAATATGAAAAAACTATTAAAACATATCCTTACTTAAACACTCAAATTAAAATTTCTAGAATTGAAGTATGGGTCACAAACAGGTCTAGTCAAACTCAAAGTGTAAGAAATGTTATAGGCTTTCAAGACTTAGGAGAGTCAAACCCTGAAAAAACACAATTAGATAAATATTATTCTAATTTTTTTTTAAAACCTGGAGTCAATACTTACCCTGATAATTCGGTTAATAAGTTAGACCCTGATGAAATAGGAAATGGACTTTTAAATTTGTCAATTAGAGAAATTTCTAAATCAAAAGAAGGATTTGGACCAATTTCTAATCTGGTTAATGAAGGTGTTGACTATTCAGTTTTAGAAAATGCTCGAAAACTTGAACTTAATGAATACAAACTTCATGATAGGCTGGGTTATATTTCTTTGACTCAACCTTTAAATAACGATGAAATTTTAGCGGTAGCTTTTCAATATAGTGTTGGAGGGCAAGTTTATCAAGTTGGTGAGTTTGCTAATGACGGGATAGACGCTACATCACTTTCTGGACAATCAGGACAACAACAAATTTCAAATAATAGTTTAATTCTTAAATTATTGAAAAGTAGCATTACAAATGTGAATCAACCAATATGGGATTTGATGATGAAAAACATTTATTCTTTAGGATCCCAAATTAACAAAGAGGATTTTAAACTGAATATTTACTACAGTAATCCTTCTCCACTAAATTACATTCAACCTGTAGACCAATCTTCATGGCCTGAAAACATTAACGGAAAAACATTACTTTCTTTGTTTAATTTGGATAATTTAAACATGAACAATGATGTTCAAAAAGGAGGTGATGGATTTTTTGATTTTGTCTCAAATGTAACAATTGATTCTAGAAATGGGTTAGTTATATTTCCGTCAATAGAACCTTTTGGAGAGTATTTATTTAACAAATTAAAATCACCAAATAACGGAGCAGAAGATTATAATAATCCTGTATCATATAATTTGAATCAGAAAAAATTTGTTTACAATGAAATATATGAATCTTCAAAAATTGTGGCTGAAAAAGAGTCAAAAAAAAATAAATTTGAGATAAAAGGTTCTTATAAAACAACTGGTGATGTAGGTGGAATAGCTATTGGACAATTTAATATTCCAAGGGGGTCTGTAAAAGTCACAGCTGGCGGAAGACTTCTTCAAGAAGGACTTGATTATACAGTGAACTACCAGGCAGGTAGAGTACAAATACTTGACGAATCTCTAAAAAATTCGAATATACCAATCGAAATATCAACTGAGAGTAATTCTTTTTATTCTCAGCAGAAAAAAAGATTTTCAGGAATTAATATAGAACACAAGTTCAATGATAATTTTATTGTTGGAGGAACATTAATGAATTTGAGTGAAAGATCCATTAGCCAAAAGGCGAATTATGGAGTTGAACCAGTTAACAATACAATGATTGGTTTTAACGGAACATATTCTTCAAAAGTTCCTTTTTTAACAAGACTGGTTAATAAATTACCTAATATTAATTCAGATGTTGAGTCTAATATTTCTTTTAAAACAGAATTTGCTTACTTGCATTCTGGAACTCCAAAAAACTCAGGATTTGATAATGTTGCAACTGTGTATGTAGATGATTTTGAGGGATCGGAAACAAATATTGACTTAAAAGATACTTCTTCGTGGAATTTGTCAAGCACACCAATTGGAGTTGAGGGTTCTCAGTTTGGAACAGATGATTTAAGGACAGGATTTAATCGCGCAAAATTAGCTTGGTACAATATTGACCCTATCTTCTATACTAGACAAAGACCAAGTGAAATTAGTGATAATGAGATTTCTAAAAATGAAACAAGAAGAATTTTTATTGAAGAAATTTTTCCTCAACAAGATATTGTTCAGGGTCAATCTCGAATTCAAAACACTTTTGACCTTAGTTTTTTTCCAAATGAAAAAGGACCTTACAATAATAATTTGAACCAGGATTTTTTAAATAATTCAAAAAGTAATTGGGCAGGAATCACTAGAGATTTATCTTCCACTAATTTTGAAAAAGCTAATGTAGAATTTATTCAATTTTGGCTGTTAGATACTTTTAGTGATAATGATTCAAACTTAAATAACTTAGGAAATCTTGTTTTAAATCTTGGAAATATTTCTGAAGATATATTAAAAGATGGAAAAAAATTATATGAAAATGGACTTCCAATTGTCAATTCTCCAGAAATAGTGAATGAATCAAACTGGGGAAAAACACCTGCTACTCAATCTCTGATTTATTCTTTTGACTCTGATGAAAACAATAGAGTGTTACAAGATTTAGGGTACGATGGTCTTAACGATATACAAGAAATAGATAAGTACAATAATGGATCTTCAAACGATCCTGCGGGAGATAATTATCAATATTATATTGATGCAAATGGAGGAATATTAAATAGGTATAAAAACTATAATGGAACCCAAGGAAATTCTCCAATAAACGTTGGCAATACTGGAAGAGGTTCAACTACAGTTCCAGATAATGAGGATGTTAATCAAGACAATACTATGAATACAATTGATAGTTATTTTGAGTATAATGTTCCAATTACTAAAAACATGAGGGTTGGAAATCATCCATTTATAAGTGATGTTAGAAATGATGTAAAAGTTGATCTTCCTAACGGAAACTCTATTACCACAAGGTGGATACAATTTAAAATACCGGTATCAAGTCAATTTTATAAAAGTAGTAGGTACAGTTCGTTTTTTAAAGCGGTTAATGGAATTGATAATTTAAGATCAATAAGATTTATGCGAATGTATTTAGAAGGGTTTGAAAGCCCTGTTACCCTCAGATTTGGAACCCTAGATCTGGTTAGAAGCGAATGGAAGAGATATACTAAAAACTTAAATCAAAATAATATAAGTTATCCAAATACTTCAATCGAAATAGGATCTGTTAATATTTTAGAAAACGAAAACAGAACTCCTGTGAATTATATTCTTCCGCCTGGAGTTGAAAGAGAGGAGATAAATTCAAACACTACAATTGTTAGACAAAATGAGCAATCACTTTCAATTAAAGTAAATGATCTTCAACCAAAAGATTCTAAAGGGGTTTATAAGAGTACAGATTTTGACATGAGACAGTACAAGTCCTTAAAAATGTTTATACATGCTGAGTCTATTGAGGGAAGTAATAAACTTCCTGGTGAAGGAGCAGAAGAGGAATTTGATGAAAGATTAGTGGGGTTTTTAAGAATAGGGTCAGATTTAACAGATAATTATTATCAAATTGAAATCCCTTTAAAACCAACATCTTATAATTCTGGAAGTTCAAATAGGTTTAGTGCTGATCAAGTGTGGAATCCAGATTTCAATTCAATTGATTTCTCTTTGGAAAAGCTAACTCAGATTAAAGCCAAAGCCATGAGTCAGAATAATATATCTGAGGTTCTATATTTTAATGATGATTTAGAAATAATCGATGAATTTTCAAAAATCTCAGAACTTCCTGGTGATAAAAAATATAAATATGCAATTAAAGGAAATCCAACTATAGGATCAATTAAAAATATTATGATTGGATTAAAGAATCCTTCACAAGTTAATGGTGATTTATTAAGTGGAGAGGTTTGGTTTAATGAGCTTAGACTTTCTGAAATAGATGGTAAAGGTGGATGGTCCGCACTAGCTTCACTTGATGCTAACCTTGCAGATTTTGCACAAATTTCTTTAACTGGTAAAATGTCAACAATTGGGTTTGGGTCTATAGATAAATCACCTAATCAAAGAAGCAGAGAGGAGTTAAAGCAGTATGGGTTAATTAGTAGTTTAAATTTAGGTCAACTGTTGCCTAATAAATGGGAAATTCAAATACCAGTTTCTTACAGTATTTCTGAAGAATTTTCAACTCCAGAATACGATCCTTTTTTTCAAGACATTAAGCTTGAGGATCGTATAAATTCAGCTACTAGAAATTCACAAAAAGATTCAATAAAAAGTCAAGCAATTAGTTATAGAAAAGTAAGTAGTATTAATTTATTAGGTGTTAAAAAAAACAGATCTGCTGAACAAAAAGAAAGAGTTTATGATATTGAAAATTTTGATTTTTCATACAGTTATAATCAGGAAATTCAGCACGATTATGAAATTGAGAATTTCTCTAAAAAAACAGCTAGAGTTAGTTCTGCTTATAATTATACTTTTAATCCTTTTGTTATTTCTCCTTTTAAAAAAATAAAGTTTTTAGAAAATAATAAATACTTGGAGTGGATAAAGGAGTTTAATTTCAACCCCTTGCTTTCTAGCCTTAGCTTTGATGCTAACATAAACAGAACTTTTAACAGTCAAAGATTTAGAGATATTTTTGTGGAGGGAGCGGATTCTTCTAATCAAATAGCACTTCCAGAAATTCAACAAAGAAATTTTTTATTTGATTGGAATTTGAGTTTAAGTCAAAACCTAAGTAATTCATTAAGAATTGATTTTTCAGCTTCAAATAATAGTATTGTTAAGAATTATTTTGAAACTGATGTTATGGGTGATATGGCAGTTAACAAAGAGCTTGATATTTGGGATGGATTTTGGAATACGGGCGAAGCTAATTCCCACAATCAATCTTTTGGCGTTACATATGAGTTGCCTTTCAAATTATTTCCTTTTATTAATTTTATTTCAAGTTCTTACAACTATTCTGGTGATTTTAATTGGGAAAGAGGATCTGATGTAATGGCCCTTGTTGAGGACGATCTTGGAAATGTTCTTGGAAATGTAAATACTGTGCAAAATTCTAACAGTCAATCTTTGAATATGACATTCAATATGTCTAAACTTTATAGAAATCTTAAATTACAAAAGAAGAAAAAACCAAAAAATTCTAAAGAAAAATTAACAAATTCAGTTATTGGTTTTTTCACAGGCTTATCACGTTTAAAATTAAATTATACCGAAAATAATGGAAAAGTTTTACCTGGTTATATTGAAACGTTAGGGTTTTTAGGCACGTCTAAGCCTTCAATGGGATTTGTTTTTGGAAGTCAATCTGATATTAGATTTGAAGCAGCAAAAAACGGATGGCTAACTAACTTCCCTAGTTTTAACGAACAGTTTACCCAAGTTCACAATACTAAATTTGATGTTTCAGCAGAAATAAGCTGGATTGATGATTTAAAAATATCTTTAAAGGCAAACAGAAAATATTCTGAAAACTATTCTGAAAACTTTATAATAATAGATAATGAATACAATGCTTTAGCACCTAATTCTTTTGGCAATTTTGAAATATCAACTATATTGATTGGCACCTCTTTTTCAAAAAGTAATGAAAATATTTCAGATACTTTTGACGATTTTCAAAATAATAGATTAGTTATTGCAAAAAGACTAGCTGCATTAAACGGAGATGTTACAGGAGATATTGATGAATTTGGATTTCCGATTGGTTTTGGAAAAAACAACCAATCGGTACTAATTCCTGCTTTTGTTTCAGCCTATTCTGGGAAAAGTCCCGAAAGTATTTCATTAAATGCAATTTCTAAAACTCCTTTACCTAGTTGGTCAATTTCATATAGTGGACTTATGAATTTTGATTTTATAAAAGAAAGATTTAAAAGATTTAGCCTAGGTCATGCTTATAGATCTAGTTACACATTAAATAATTTTAAATCCAATTTAGAATACAATCCTGATCACACTCAACTCACTGACGATTCAGGCAATTTTATTAATGAGTTTTTATACACAAATGTGAATTTAGTTGAACAATTTAATCCTCTTTTAAAGGTTGATATGGAGCTAAATAATTCTCTTCAAATAGTAATGTCATTAAAAAAAGACAGAGCATTATCTTTAAGTTTAGACAATAATTTATTGACTGAATCTTCAGGAACTGATTATTCGATTGGTTTGGGATACAGAATTAAAGACTTGAAGTTTACTAATCGAGTAAATGGAAAGAGAAGAGTTTCAAAAGGAGATTTGAATATTAAAACTGATTTAAATTTTAGAGATAATATAACCATTATAAGAAATTTAAATATTCTTGATAATAAAGTTACAGCTGGTCAAAACATGTGGTCATTAAAAACATCTGCTGACTATAATTTAAGCAAAAACTTTAATGCAATTTTTTTCTATGATCATCTGTTTTCTAAATTTGCTATTTCGACTGCATTTCCTATGACAACAATTCGCGCAGGAATGACTTTAAGGTATAGTTTTGGAGAATAATTCTTTATGAAAAAATATATTTTAGAACTACATTTGTAAAATAAACTTTAAAAAATAAAATGGAAATCAAGCCAGAACTAAAGTACACAAAAGATCACGAGTGGATTTCAATTGACGGAGACTGTGCAACAATAGGTATTACTGACTATGCTCAAGGGGAGTTAGGGGACATTGTTTATGTTGAAATTGAATCTTTAGGTGAACAATTAGACAAAGAAGAGATTTTTGGATCTGTTGAGGCCGTTAAAACTGTTTCTGATTTATTTTTACCTGTTTCAGGAGAAATCACAGAAATGAATGAAGGTTTAGAAGACAATCCAGAGCTTATAAATGATGACCCGTATGGAAAAGGTTGGATAATTAAAATGAAAATTAGCGACCAAAATGAATTAGGTGATTTACTAAGTGCGGATGCTTATAAAGAGCTAATTGGTGCTTAAAAAAAATCTTTCTTTAATAGTTTTTTTATATACAATATCAATTATAGTTGTATCAATAATTCCAATTCCAAATTTACCTTTACCAAAGTTTAATTTATTGCAGCCTGACAAATTATTTCACTTTATAGTTTATTTTGTTATGTTTTTAGGTTGGAAAGAATCAAAAATTTTTAAAAAAGATAGGTTTTATTTAAAATGCTTAACAATAGTTTTTTTGGTGGGTTTATTTACTGAAATATTGCAAGGAACAAATTTTATAAAAAGATATTTTGAATTTGCAGATCTATTAGCAAACTCACTTGGAATATTTTTTTCGTATTTAATATTTGTTTTATATCCATTAAAAAAGAAACATACTTAGTTTTTTTTAAAAAAAAAAATTACATTAGCTGTTATAAATAGAAATTATGCAGCCGAAAAAAAATCCAAATTCAGATTTAAGAAATTACAGTAGATTATTACTTGCGTTTGGTCTTTGTATTGTTTTATTTGTTTCATGGCAAGCTATTGAGTTTAAAACTTATGAGGCTGTTTATGACTATGAATCTTTAAATGTTGATGACGATGACGATGAAGAAATTCCAATTACCGAACAAATAAAGACACCACCACCACCGCCACCACCACCTGCTCCAGAAATTATTGAAGTAGTCGAGGATGAGGAAGAAATTGAGGAAACTATTATCGAATCAACTGAAACTGATCAAGAAGAAATCGTTGAAGAAGTTGAGGTTATGGAAGAAGACCTAGATTTGGATATTCCGTTTGCTATTATTGAAGATGTACCGTTATTTCCTGGTTGCGAAAGAGTAGCTAAATCAAAAAGAAGACAATGCTTTCAAGAGCAAATGAATAAACATATTAGCAAGAACTTTAGATATCCGGAAATTGCACAAGAAATGGGAATCCAAGGAAGAGTTTTTGTTCAGTTTATGATTGGTAAAGATGGAAGTATCAGTGGCATAAGAACTCGTGGTCCAGATAAAAATTTAGAAAAAGAAGCTAAAAGAATTATAGATAAGCTTCCTAAAATGACACCTGGTAAACAAAGAGGAAGACCTGTTAGAGTTCCGTTTAGTATCCCTATCACTTTTAGACTTCAGTAGCTTCAAATTAATTTTGAATAAATCAGAGAAAAAATAATTGTTTTCTCTACATTTCTGCATTAACTTTGCACTCTATTTTTTTATATGAATAGCAGTTCAGTTAGTTCCAGTAATTCTCTTTTATTTTTTTCAAAATCTTTTTTTGAATTAACTAAAGCAAGACTCGCTATTAGTGTTGTTTTTTCATCTGTTGTTGGCTATTTATTAGCCGTTGACTCATTTGATTTATATACCCTTGTTTTACTTTCTGTTGGAGGTTATTGCATGGTTGGCGCTTCAAATTCTTTTAATCAAATTATTGAAAAGGATATTGATTCTTTAATGGATAGAACTAAAAACAGACCTATCCCGTCCAAAAAAATGTCTGTAAATACTGCTTTTTATATTTCCATTATTTTAACACTAATAGGAATTGTTGTCTTATATAAAATAAATCCTAGAACAGCTCTATTTGGAGCAATATCAATATTCATTTACACCTGTCTATACACCCCTTTAAAAACAATTACTCCTTTATCTGTATTTGTTGGTGCTTTTCCTGGTGCCATTCCGTTTATGCTTGGATGGGTTGCTGCAACTAATAACTTTGGTATTGAACCGGGCACGTTGTTTATGATACAATTTTTTTGGCAATTTCCACATTTTTGGGCTTTAGGCTGGATGCTTCACGATGACTATCAAAAGGCTGGAATAAATATGCTGCCAACTAAAAAACGAGATAAATCAACTGCTCTACAAATAGTACTGTATTCACTTTGGACAATAATAATTTCAGTATTTCCAGTTACCGGACTTACAGGAGATCTAAGACTAAGTGTTTGGTCAGCAGTAATTGTATTAATACTTGGTTTAGTGATGCTGTTTTATTCTGTAAATTTATACAATAAGATGAATGTAGCTGCAGCAAAACAATTGTTCACAGTTAGTATTTTATACTTAACACTTTTACAAATAACTTACTTAATAGATAAAATGTATTTATGGACTTAGAAGAACAAAAAGATTTAAGAAAAAAACACAGAAGAGCAAGAAAAATGATGCTTCTTTTTTCTTTGCTAAGTATAACTATGACTTTTGCTGGACTAACTAGTGCTTACATTGTGAGTAAGTCTAGGCCAGATTGGTTAGTTGATTTTCAATTGCCGAACTATTTTCTTTCTAGTACTTTAATTATAGTTTTAAGTAGTATAGGTATGTGGTTTGCTAAAAAAAACATTAAAAGTGATGAATTTAAAAAGACATCATTTTGGATTGGAATTACTTTTTTATTGAGTGTTTTATTTGTGATTTCTCAATTTTTAGGATTTCAAGAATTAATTTCTAAAGGATATTATTTTACTGGTGCTCAAAGTACTGTAACAACATCTTTTTTGTATGTGCTTTCTTTACTTCATTTAGTTCATGTTTTAGCAGGAATGATTGTGCTTATTGTAGTGTATTTAAACAACAAAAAAAATAAATATAAAGAAGAAAAGCTAGGTTTTGAATTGGCTGAAACATTTTGGCATTTTCTAGGATTTTTATGGCTTTATTTGTTTGTGTTTTTATATTTCTTTAGATAGTAAAAAAATGTAACTTTGTAATCTTAATTTGTAAATTAAATGAGTTCAACAATATCAACAATAGAAGACGATAATAGTGATGTTTGGGGTGGAGGAAATAAACCACTAAATTCAAGCTATGGAAAGTTAATGATGTGGTTTTTTATCGTTTCTGATGCATTAACATTTTCTGGGTTTTTAGCAGCTTATGGTTTTTCAAGATTTAAAAATATTGATTCTTGGCCAATTGCTGATGAAGTGTTTACACACTTTCCTTTTTTACATGGAGTAGATGCTCCAATGTATTATGTTGCTTTAATGACATTTGTATTAATATTTTCATCTGTTACAATGGTTCTTGCTGTTGATGCTGGTCATCATATGAAAAAAGGAAAAGTAGCATTTTATATGCTTTTAACTATTATCGGTGGAGCTATTTTTGTTGGATCACAAGCTTGGGAATGGAGTAATTTTATCAGAGGAGAGTATGGTGCTGTTGAAACAAAAGGGGGACAAATTTATCAATTTCAAAACTCAGAAACAGGCAAAAGAATAGCACTTCATGATTTTGCAATCGAAATTCCATCCGAAAGAGTTCAACATGAAAGTAAAAATGGAGTCTGGTATGTTGGAGAAAGTACTTTACCTTCTTATACAACCCAGGAGGTTATTAAAGGATTTGTTGCTAATGATGATCTTGTGATCAAAACTGAAAAAATTGATGAAAATGGTCATAAGATTATTTTGTCAAGAGAGGAATCGCTTAGTAAAATAACTCAAGCTGTTAGTGTTGTTGAGGGAGCTAACTTAATTAACAATGAATATGGAAATAGATTATTTGCTGATTTCTTCTTTTTTATAACAGGATTTCACGGGTTTCACGTTTTCTCTGGTGTTGTAATTAACATAATAATCTTTTTTAACGTTCTTGTTGGGACATATGAAAGACGTGGTCATTACGAAATGGTTGAAAAAGTTGGTTTATATTGGCATTTTGTTGATTTAGTATGGGTTTTTGTATTCACTTTCTTTTATCTGGTATAATTTATTAAAATGGGAAATAACACACATAAATTAGAAATTTTTAGAGGACTAGTAAAGTTCAAGTCTAACCAAAGTAAAATTTGGGCAGTATTGTTTTTTTTATCAGTTGTAACTGTAATTGAAGTAGCACTTGGTATTGTTAAACCTGAAGTATTAATAGTTAACTCTTTCTTAAGCATGAAGCTTATAAATTGGATTTTTATTATTTTAACAATTGTTAAGGCTTATTACATTATGTGGGATTTTATGCACATGAGAGATGAAGTTAGAGGTTTACAAGCCTCTGTTATAATAACACTTTCATTTTTAATAGCTTACTTAGCTTTTATATTACTTGTTGAGGGAAATTATATTTTTGACGTTATGTATGAAGGGTTTGTGAGTTGGAATTTTTAATTACTAAAATTTATTAGAATGAGAAAATACATAGTTCTCACTATTCTTTTTGTTTTACCCTTAGTTGTTTATCTTTTTTTTGCGTCTGGAATTAATCATTTTGCTCAGCTTCCTGTTTTAACAAATAATGTTGTTGATGTTTCAGAATATTCAAACGATACATTTAAAAATAAAATCACTATTCTTGGTTTTTTTGGAAATAACGTTCAAGACAAACATGGAGATGCATTAAATCTAAATCAAAAGATCTACAAAAGATTTTATCAGTTTAAAGATTTTCAATTCATTATGATTCAGCCTAAAGGTACTAGTGAATTAACTGAAAATCTTCAAAATGATTTAAAAATTGGTACCGACACTGACCTTGTTAATTGGAAATTCATTTCAATTGAAGACGATAATCTTAAAAGGATTTTTAACAGTCTAAATACTGATATTTCTTTGGACTCAAATTTAGGGACACCTTACGTATTTATTGTTGATAGAGATTCTAATTTGAGAGGAAGAGATGACGATGATGGTGTTAAGTATGGATATGATTCAAGATCTGTTGCGGACATAAATAACAACATGTTAGACGATGTTAAAGTTATTTTAGCTGAATACAGAATGGCATTAAAAAAAAATAATAGGTATAAAGAGAGTTTAGATTGAAAAAGTATTCTTACATAGGAGTTTCTTTTATTGTGCTAATTTTTGGCATTATATTCTTTCCAAGAATAATGGATCGAATTGAAAATCAGTCTATAAATGATTCAAAACGTCTGTCTATTTCTGACGAGCTTAGTTTTATAAAACTAAATGGAGAAAAAAGAAAAGTTGCTGATTTTTTGTTCTTAAATCAAGACAGTCTGTTTATAAGTAATCAAGATTTTAAAGGAAAAGTATTTGTTGCAGAATTTTTCTTTACAAGATGTCCATCCATTTGTATAGAAATGAATAAAAACATGAAAATTTTAGATGGATTGTATGGTGACAGAGATGATTTTGGGATAGCATCATTTACTATAGATCCAGAAAACGACACTCCAACTACATTAAAAAAATACTCTGAATTAATTGAAGTTAAATCTAAAAATTGGCATTTTTTAACTGGTGATAAGAAAGATATTTATGATTTGTCAAATAAAGGATTTAATATTTTTTCCTCAATAAACGAAGCCGTTGAAGGTGGGTTTGAGCATCAAGGATTTTTTGCTTTGATTGACAAGGATGGTTATATTCGTTCAAGAGTAAACGATTATGGTACGCCTATTGTATATTATTCAGGGATAACTAATGAAAACGAAGATGTACAGGGAATAGAAATGATTAAAGAGGATATTGATAAACTTTTAAATTTAAAATAATGGCTAGTAATAAATATGGAATTTGGATTAAAATTGTATCTGTTTTAATTCCTGTTGTTGTAGCCATTCTATTCACAGTTAGAATTCCTAATGTTGAACCTTTATCATTTTTACCTCCTATTTATGCCACTATAAATGGGTTTACAGCTCTTCTTTTGATTTTAGCATTAAGAGCTATTAAATCTGGAAAAAGATTACTGCATGAAAGATTAATGAAGACGTGCATTGCTTTGTCATTAGTTTTTTTAGTTATGTATATAGCTTACCATATGACTTCAGACCCAACTCCTTTTGGAGGAGAGGGAGCTGTAGCTTACTTGTATTATTTCATACTAATCTCTCATATTTTATTGTCAATTATTTTGATTCCGTTGGTACTTACAAGCTACGTAAGAGCTATTCAAGCTCAATTTGATCCACATAAAAAGATTTCAAAAATTACTTTTCCAATTTGGCTTTATGTAGCAGTGACTGGAGTTGTAGTTTATTTAATGATTGAACCTTATTACGTATGAGTTTAATTGTTTATTTATTAGATTTTCAATGTGCTATGTGTAGAGCAGTGTTAGAGTCTGGTGCTGACCAAAAAGCTGCTGAAAGTTTAAATGATGGAATAGTTTATTTAATGATAATTCCATACATACTTGGAGGATTAACTCTGTATTTTCTTTATTTAAAGTTTTTTAAGAAATAATTTGCGGACCTGTAATTTTTTTTTACTTTTGCTACTATGTAATGCATAGTACTATGCAATGTATAATAATAATTAGCCTTAAGTATTAAATTAAAAAATATTCCATATAATTTGATTTAAAGTATTTGATATTTGGGGCTGAGTATTTAAAACTAAAAAAAATGGAATTACTTTTTGAATGGAAACAATTATTTGGTCTGGTATTATTACTGCTGATTATTGTAATTAGCATCAATTTTATTAAAAGAAAAATTAACAATTAAAACAATGAAAAAAATATTATTACTATTATTTATCACTTTCACATTCATTTCTTGTGGAATAGATGTAAAACCTAATGTTACAGTAAAGAATGATATAAACTTGACTATTGACGGTGAAAATATCGATGGAATTCAAGGGGAATGGATTATTTCGTCTGAGGAAAAAAAAGAAAAGGGTAAAGAGATTATTGTCATTACTATTGAAAAAAACGAAATCATATAATTTAAGTTGAGTACAGAGAATTTTAAAATACAAATTAGAAAGGGACTTTTAGAATTCTGTGTTTTACAGATTATTTCTAAAAGGGAAGTTTATGCTTCTGAAATTATTGAGGAATTAAAAAATTCTAAAATAATTGTAGTAGAGGGTACTGTTTACCCACTTTTAAGTAGATTAAAAAAATCAGACTACATCAAACATGAATGGAAAGAATCCTCCCAAGGTCCCCCTAGAAAATATTATTCTATTACAGACAGTGGGTTAGAACATTTAAAAGGTTTGGTTGTTTCTTGGAGTGATATTAATAGTTCAGTAAAAGAACTGCTTGAAACTAAAAAATGAAAAAACTATTTCTGTTATTACTGGAATTTAAGATAAATCTTTTGAATAAAATTTTAAAGTGGTTTAGGAATTAATCAAATAAAAAATGAAAAAAACACTTACAATAAATATAGGCTACTCAATTTTTAATATTGATGAAGATGCCTATGAAATATTAAATAGATATTTAGATTCAATCAAAAATTATTTTCATAAAATCGATAATGATACAGAGATTATTAAAGATTTTGAGTTAAGAATTGCTGAAAATTTTTTATCTAAAGTTTCAACGACAAAACAATGTGTAGATTTAAATGATGTTAAAGAAATTATTGAGATAATGGGTTCTTTAGACGATTTTAAAGAGATTTATGATGATACTGAAAATGAAAATATAAAAGAAGAGAAAAAAACAAATAATAAACTTTTTAGAGATTCTAGTAATAGAATTATTGCTGGAGTTTGCTCTGGAATAGCTGAATATTTTAAAATTGATCCAATAATTGTAAGGGTTCTGTTTTTTATAGCAGTTCCATTGAACTTAATAGTTTATATTATTTTTTGGATAGGAATACCATCAAAAGATTTTGATCCTGATCTTAGAAAAATACTTTACAGAGACAAAGAGAATGGAGTAATTGGAGGGGTTTCCAAAGGACTTTCAAATTACCTTAAAATCGATGCTAATATTATTAGGGTTGTTTTTGTAGTAAGTTTATTTTTTGGAGGAGCTGGATTACTATTTTATTTATTATTATGGTTTTTTACTAAAGAGGCCAAAACAATGGGAGAAAAGATGAATATGTCAGGCTTTAATGTGAATTTATCTAATATTGAGAACTTCATTAAAAAAAAAACAAAAAATCTAAGTAGTCCTGAAAATACTCTAACGAAGATTTTTTTATTTCCTTTTAGGCTTTTAGCACCGCTAATTAATGCGTTTTTAAAAATTGGAGTTTTTGTCTTTAAATCAATATTCTTTATTTTCTCTTCAATATTTATTGTTTTTACATCTGTCTTATTAATTATTTTTTCAACTATATCATTTAATGAAATTAATCCAGAACAAGATCCTAAATTTTATGAACTATTAAATGCCCTACCTGATTACTTTGCAATATTTTCAGTGGTTTTCTTACTGCTTACAATTGTAATTTCTGTTATTATTTCATTTTATGTATTGTTTAAAAAGAAATCAAATTCATATTTTTTTATGATATTAATTTTTTTGTGGATAGCTTTTTTAATCCTTATTATGATTTCATTACCAAATATAATTTTAAACATGCAAGAATTATATTTGCTGCCAAATTGGATTGATGGCAACTATTCTTTTATTTGGAAATGGAATGATGGTATAATGCTAAATAAAAACAATTAGGTTTATAAAATAAACTAGTTTATATTTGTGCGTTAAAAAAATATTATGACAAAAGAAGAACAACTAAGAATTATTAATGATACAATTAAAAAAACTAAATATAATTTAAAACCTCTTGGATATAATCTTGTCTTTTGGGGTGTTTTAATAATTACAATGAGTTTATTTCATTACTTTTTCCCCCAGATAGTTCAATTAACTTATTACTCCTCTTTAATATATTGGGTAGCTATTCCATTATTTGGAATGGTTTATACAACCTATTATAATATAAATTCAGGAAACAAATTGGGATATGAAACGCAACTTGGAAGAGTCATTAGAATTATTTGGGCGGTTTTTGGATTGTCTTGGATTTCAATAGTTGTTCTAAATCTATTGCATGATTCCAATCCAGTTCAAGACATATTATTTTTGTTAAGTACAGTTTTAATTATGTCTGGAGTTATTATAAGATTCAAACCCGTTACTTTCGGTGGTATAGGATTATTAATTTTTACTATTTACACATATTATGTTCCTGATATTAATTTTCTTTTAGTAAATGTAGTTGGAATTACTTTTGGAATGTTAATCCCAGGTTTAGCTCTTTATCTTTTGAAAAAAGATGAATAAGGAAATAGAAAAATTATTGTTTAACCCTATAAGACTCAAAACTATTTCATTTTTGATGACAGTAGAGACTTGTAATTTTAAAGCATTACTAGAAATTACTGATTCAACAAAAGGAAACTTAAGTACTCAGTTAAAAAAATTAAATGAAGCAGGACTGATTAAAATTGAAAAATATTTTCAAAAAAGCTATCCAACAACTGATTATTCAATCACAAAAAAAGGTAAAAAATCGTTTGAGGAATTTTATAAGCAATTAATTTCATATAAATAAAATGTAAAGCTAACTTAACAATAAGATAATTTTTTATACATTTACGTGCTTAAATTATTTAAAATTGAATTCCAATTAAACTTTAGGCACATTTATTGATCTAAATATGATAATAACTAACTATTATGATTAAAATAAACGACTTACATAAGTCCTATAAAATGGGCTCTAATTCTTTGCATGTTTTAAAAGGAATTAATTTCAATGTTGAAGAAGGTGAGTTGGTTGCAATTATGGGATCTTCAGGGTCTGGAAAATCAACATTACTAAATATCTTGGGAATGCTTGATTTATTAGATAAAGGATCATACGAACTTGATAATGTTCCTATTCGAGATTTAGATGAAACCAAAGCAGCTAATTATAGAAATAAATTTTTAGGATTTGTATTTCAATCTTTTAATCTGATTAATTATAAAACTGCACTTGAAAATGTAACTCTTCCTTTGTATTACCAAGGTGTTAAAAGAAAAGAAAGAGAAACATTAGCATTAGAATATTTAGATAATGTTGGTTTAAAAGAATGGGCAACTCATTTGCCAAGTGAATTATCAGGTGGACAAAAACAAAGAGTTGCTATCGCAAGAGCACTCGTTTCTAAACCAAAAGTTTTGTTAGCTGATGAACCTACTGGAGCTTTAGACTCCAAAACTTCTAAAGAGGTTATGGCGTTAATTCAAGAAATAAATAAAAATGGAAAAACAATTTTAATTGTAACTCACGAGGAAGATATTGCTAAAATGTGTTCTAGGATAGTAAGATTAAAAGACGGAATTATCGTCGAAGACAAAAAAAATAAAATGCAAAAAGCTATTTAAATGTTTAGTAGAGACCGTTGGCTAGAAATATTTGAAACTATTAGAAAGAATAAGCTTAGAACTTTTCTATCTGGCTTTACTGTGGCTTTAG
>CAJQMK010000046.1 GCA_905479415.1 uncultured Flavobacteriaceae bacterium
TACTGAAGACAATGGGGAAAACTGGAAATCTATACATTCAAATTTGCCAATTTCATCTGTAAATGTAATCAAAGAAGATCCTTATTATGAAGATTTACTTTATCTAGGAACTGATAATGGCGTCTATATGAGTTTTGATAAAGGATTGAGTTGGAATTCTTTTAATAAAGGTTTACAAAAAGTAGCTACTCATGATCTGGTTATACAAAAAAGAGCAAAAGATTTATTAATTGGTACACACGGAAGATCAATTTATAAAATGGATTTGTCTATTATTTATTCTTTTCTTGAAAAAAGAAATTTAAACCAAAATCATTACATAATTCCAAAAGATATTAGTTTTTCGTCAAGATGGGGAAAAAGAACATACAATTGGTCGGAGTTTAATTTACCTAACCATTACTTTAATTTATATTCTACTAAAGATCAAGCCCCGACTATGAAACTTTTAGACAGTGATAAAAGTTTAATTTATAAAATGAAATTAATTTTAGAAGAGGGCTTTCAAAAAGTAGATTTACCTATAGCATATCCAAATAAAAAAATGGCCAACAAAAATAAAGTTGAAAAATCAGCTAATGGTAAATTTTATTTGAAAAAGGGGCAATATGAAATAGTAATAGGCGATGTTTCAGAAAAGTTTGATATAAAATAAATGTTAAGTTTTTATTGCCTTGTATCGGCTCATAGGTTAATTTTGCTTTGTAATTATATATAATTCAGTAATGAGTAACGTAATTCAAGCTTCAATAATTAAAAAAATAGCAATGGCTGTTTCAGGGCTTTTTTTAATTATTTTTCTATTTCAACACTTTGTAATCAATATTACCTCAGTTTTTAGTGAATCAATATTTAATCAATTTTCACACTTTATGGGATCAAACTTTGTTGTACAATTTATTGCACAACCAATTTTAATTTTTGGAGTAATTTTTCATTTTGTTATGGGTTTTGTTCTAGATTTTCAAAATAGATCCTCAAGAAAAATAAAGTATGTAAAGTATAAGGGTTCAAGTAATGCAAGTTGGATGTCTAGAAATATGATTATTTCAGGAGCTGTAGTCTTATCATTTTTAATTTTACATTTTTATGATTTTTGGATTCCAGAAATGAATTATAAGTATGTAGAGTTTTTACCTGATGATCCAAATAGATATTATGATGAACTGTCTCACAAATTTGAAGATTTGGTGAAAGTTGTATTATACGTTATTTCTTTTGGATTCCTATCTCTTCACCTTTTACATGGTTTTTCTTCTGCTTTTCAGTCAATGGGCATCAATAATAAATACAATTATTTAGTAAAAACTTTTACTATTGTGTATGCAATAGGTATTCCATTAGGATTTAGTTTTATTGCAATTTTTCATTATTTAAATCATTAGGATATGTCCAAAGTAAATGCTAAAATTCCTGAAGGTCCAATTTCAAAAAAATGGACAAATCATAAGAACAATATACGTTTAGTAAGTCCTGCTAATAAAAGATTAATTGATGTAATTGTCGTTGGAACTGGCTTAGCTGGTGGTTCTGCTGCTGCTACTTTAGCTGAATTGGGCTACAATGTTAAAGCGTTTTGTTTTCAAGATTCGCCTCGAAGAGCTCATTCAATTGCAGCTCAAGGAGGAATTAATGCTGCAAAAAATTATCAAGGTGACGGAGATTCAATTCACAGGCTTTTTTATGATACTGTCAAGGGAGGAGATTATAGATCAAGAGAAGCAAATGTATATAGATTAGCTGAAGTATCAGCAAATATTATAGACCAGTGTGTAGCTCAAGGTGTTCCTTTTGCTAGAGACTATGGAGGACTTCTAGATAATAGATCGTTTGGAGGAGTTTTGGTTTCCAGAACATTCTATGCTAAAGGACAAACAGGTCAACAATTATTACTTGGAGCTTATTCTGCTATGAATAGACAAATTGCAAGAGGTAAAATCCAAATGTTTAATAGACATGAAATGATGGATTTAGTTAAAGTAGATGGAAAAGCCAGAGGAATTATTACTAGAAACCTAATTAACGGAGAAATAGAAAGACACTCAGCTCATGCTGTAGTTATAGCGTCAGGAGGTTATGGAAACTTATTTTATTTATCTACAAATGCAATGGGAAGTAACGTTTCTGCTTCATGGAAAATACATAAAAAAGGTGCGTATTTTGCCAATCCATGTTTTACTCAAATTCACCCTACTTGTATTCCTGTTTCTGGAGATCATCAATCAAAATTAACTTTGATGTCAGAGTCTCTTAGAAATGATGGTAGAATATGGGTTCCAAAATCAAAAAGTGATTCAGTTGCTATAAGAGAAGGAAGGTTAAAACCAGTAGATTTAACTGAGGATAAAAGAGACTATTATTTGGAGAGAAGATACCCTGCTTTTGGAAATTTGGTTCCACGAGATGTAGCTTCTAGAGCTGCAAAAGAAAGATGTGATTCAGGTTTTGGAATAAATAAAACTGGTGAAGCTGTATTTTTAGACTTTGCTTCTGCTATTATAAGATACGGTAAAGAAAAAGCTCATTTAAAAGGATTAGATGAAGATGATTTAAGTTTAGTTAAAGATTTAGGAAAAGAGGTGATTAAATCAAAATACGGAAACTTATTTCAGATGTATGAAAAGATCGTTGATCAAAATCCATATGAAACTCCAATGATGATTTATCCTGCAGTTCATTACACAATGGGAGGTGTTTGGGTTGATTACAATTTAATGACTACAATCCCAGGATGTTTTGCAATTGGGGAAGCTAATTTTTCTGATCATGGTGCTAATCGATTAGGAGCATCTGCACTTATGCAAGGATTAGCAGATGGGTATTTTGTTCTTCCTTACACTATAGGGGATTATTTAGCTGATGATATTAGGACTGGTTCAATTTCCACTGATAGTAAAGAATTTGAAGAAGCCGAAAAAGCCGTTAAAAATAAAATAGAATTATTAATCAATAATAATGGCAATAAAAGTGTAGACTATTTTCATAAAAAACTGGGTAAAATTATTTGGAATAAGTGTGGAATGTCTAGAAATGAGAAAGAACTAAAAGAAGCCATCGAAGAACTTCAATTGCTTAGAAAAGATTTTTATAAAAACGTTTCTGTACCTGGCTCTAAAGATTCTTTTAACGAACCTTTAGCCAAAGCAGTTAGGGTTTCAGACTTTCTTGAATTAGGAGAATTGTTTGCTAAAGACGCTTTAGAAAGATCGGAATCATGTGGGGGTCATTTTAGGGAAGAATCTCAAACTAAAGAAGGGGAAGCTTTAAGAGATGATAAAAACTTTACTTTTGTCTCAGCTTGGGAAAATAAAGGGGAGCCCTCGGAAGCTGTTTTACATAAAGAGAATTTGATTTATGAAAATATAGAACTAAAAACTAGATCTTATAAATAGGATGAAACTTAAATTAAAAATTTGGCGTCAAAAAAATTCGAACGATAAAGGTAAAATTGTTTCTTACGATATAGAAAACATTTCACCAGATATGTCATTTTTAGAAATGATGGATGTTCTCAATGAACAATTGACTTCTGATGGTGTTGATCCTGTAGCATTTGATCATGATTGTAGAGAAGGAATATGCGGTTCTTGCTCTATGTTTATTAATGGAGAAGCACATGGACCAGACAGACTTGTAACAACATGTCAGTTACATATGAGAAAATTTAAAGATGGAGACACAATCCATATTGAACCATTTAGAGCAAATTCTTTTCCAGTTATTAAAGATTTAGTTGTTGATCGTTCGTCATTTGATAGGATTCAACATGCAGGAGGCTATATTTCTATAAATACTTCAGGAAATACTCAAGATGCTAATGCTATTCCAATAGAAAAAAACAGTGCTGATAAAGCATTTGATGCCGCTACTTGTATTGGATGTGGAGCTTGTGTAGCTACTTGTAAAAATTCAAGCGCAATGTTATTTGTTTCGGCTAAAGTGTCTCAGTTTTCTCTTCTTCCACAAGGAAAAGTAGAGGCTAATGATAGAGTTTTAAACATGGTAAAACAAATGGATGAAGAAGGGTTTGGCAACTGTACAAATACTGGGGCGTGCGAAGTAGAATGCCCTAAAGGAATTTCACTGGAAAATATAGCAAGAATGAATAGAGATTTCTTGAAAGCCAAAATTTCTTCTTAAATCTAAAGATTTATTTTTTTAATACAAGAAAATGATCATCCATTACATTTCCCATTAGAATCAGATTTCCAAAAGGTGCTGCAACTGTAGATCCAGACATAGCTTGACCTTTTTCTAAATATATGTTTTCTTTAATGTAATTATTCTTTTCAATGTATTTTATAGATATAATTTCTGAGGGTGCAAACGCTTTATTACCTTTTGAATATGAATCAAAATGCAGAAGATTTGGATGAGCTCCTATCCAAAGTGTATTGTCTAGATCAAATTCAATATTATCAACACCTGTTCCACAGTAAATATCTTCAATAAAGGACAAAGAATTATCATTATTCTTTTTAAATACTTTTATATAAAATTTTCTTGGGGAAGCCACAAAAAGTAAATCTTTTTTTGAATTATAATTAATACCATTAGCAAATGAGATTCCGTTAGCAACTTCTTTGAACTTCAATCCGTCAAAAAAAATAACATTTGAAATAGCAAGCCCTAAATAATCTTCAGCTAAACGTAATATTCCAGATTTATATTTATGATCGTTAGTAAAATAAAAACTATTTTCATTAATTAAAACAACATCGTTTGGACTTAAAATCATCGGATTATCAAGCGTTTTAAAATGAGTAAGTTTAGTTCCAATTAATTTAAAAATTTCTATGTATTCTTTTTCAATGGTGTGGTTCACAACAGCAATTGTAGTAATGCTGTCTGTTTTGAAAATTGAAATTCCATGAGGAGCAAATGGTTTATTAAAATCTTTAGTTAGAAGAATAGGTTTTGATTCAATTTTCTTTAAATCAATATAATATAGGCCTCCTTCTTCTTGTTGATTTGCGGGAAAAGCTTTTCTTTTTGTTGAAGATACTATAGCAAAACTATCAATATGATTTATTGTAATGTCTTCTGCTCCAACAATATTTATTTTAGTTAAAACCTCTCCTTCAAACTTATTTTCAATTATTCTAAAATAACCTGTACTCCAAAAAATATTAAATATATATAGTCCAAGTACCATTAAAATTAAGATGGAAATCTTTTTCATTCTACAACAATTTTTTCTTCAATGATCCAATTTGCTCTAATTACAAATTCTTCTTTGAAGTGAAACACCTCTTCAGGCTGAATTCTGTTTAGAAAATTTCCAGTATCCCAAATTTTATTTTTGTTTTCATCAAAAATAACTTTTACAAAATAATCAGCGGGTTTTAGATATTCAAAAACACAAGGATCATTAAAAGAGTTTAATATTTTTTTTCTAATTAATTCATCTTTATTGTTAGTTAAATGAATTATAATTGGATATTCTTTAACATTACTAATTCCAAGCTTTAATGTTCCGTATTCTGTTCTGCTTTTAGTCTTAAATTTATAACTTATGGTGTCGTTTGTAGTTTTTAAAAAATCAGTTAACGCATCTGGATACAGATTAACGATATAGTTGTCATTTGGTAATAATTCAAAATCAAAATTTACATCAAACTTGTTTTTGTCTATTTCAACACTAAAAGGAATTAAAAGAGAATCTTTATTTAAAACATTAATTTGGTCTTTATTTATATTAGTTATAGGAATATTACTATATATTTTAAATTTTTCATTAAGCTCTAAAACTGATTTTGTTGACGGATTAATGACTAGAGAGTCTTTTTCCATTTTTTTATACTTCAACGTAAATTTTTCTTCATAACGTGGAGATTTGACAACAAATTTCAAAGAATCGTATTCTTTAATATTAAACCAATAATTTAAAGTATCAGAATCTTTATTCTTGGTTATAACAAAATCTGTTTTTTTTTGATCAATTAATTCTAATTCAACATCCTTATATTTTCCTTTAAATCCAAATCCTATTCTGTTTTCTGTTTCTAAAAAAGGTTTAAAGCTTTTAAAAGGAATTTCTTCTTTAAATAAGTTTATTTTAATACTATCCTTTAAAGGTAAATCAATGAACTCATCAACAAATCCAATTTTCTCAAATTCAGGATCAAATTTATAATTACTGTTTTCATCTTTTAATGCTAACAGTAAATATTTCCCTTTTTTTAAATTGGTCATTTTAAAACTAGTTGAGTCAAGGGAACTTCCTACGTAATTAGGCAAACCATTATATATTATTGAGTCACTATAATTTTCATTTATTGGATATAAAAAGGTTGAAATAAAATCATCAGATTTTCTTTCAAGAGAATTAGTAATGTTGCCAGAAAGATATAGCGAATCAATATATTCACCGGTCGAAAAGGCGTAACTAAAAAAAGGAAGTTTATTTTCTTCATTATTATCTACGACACTTTGACCAAAGTTAAAAACATACGTACTGTTTTCATCAAGTTTTTCCTTGATATCAATTTGAATATATTTTGATGCCCCAGATTGAGGACTAATTGAATAAAAACTTTTATCCAAAGGAGGAGAAACAACAAGTTGTTTTCTAAAGTCTTTGAGTTTGATGTATTCATTAAAATAAAGTCTTATTCTATCCTCTTTAAAATAAACTGAATTTTCTGCCGGCTCAGCATTTAAAAGAACTGGGGGATCTTCATCTTCAGGCCCTCCTTGTGGAATTCCTCTTTTAGCACAATTAATTAACGATGAACAAATTAGAGCCAGAAAAATTAATTTTATTTTTTTCATCACTTGTAATACATAGGCAAAATAACAATTATTTTCTCTAATTCTATTTTAATTGAATAAATAGAATTTATATAAAATTTAACTCTTATTTTTGTGTTATGAGTAAAGAAGATAAATTTAAAAAAGTAATCTCTCACGCTAAAGAATATGGATTTGTTTTTCAGTCTAGCGAAATATATGACGGTCTAAGCGCCGTATATGACTATGGACAAAACGGGACAGATCTTAAAAATAATATTAAGGATTATTGGTTAAAGGCTATGGTTCAATTAAACGATAACATTGTAAATATTGATTCAGCTATTTTGATGCATCCTAAAATATGGAAAGCATCCGGACATGTAGATGCCTTTAATGATCCGTTAATTGACAACAAGGATTCAAAAAAAAGATATCGAGCTGACGTTTTAATTGAAGATTATATTTCTAAAATTGATAATAAAATTCAAAAAGAAATTTCAAAAGCAAAAAAAAAATTTGGTGAAAATTTTGATAAAGAACAGTTTGTTTCCACAAATTCAAGAATTTTAAATTATAACAATAAAATCAGTGATATAAATAAAGTTTTTAGTGAAGCTTTAGAAAAAGATGACCTTAAAGCTTTGAAAAAATTAATAGAAGATTTAGAAATTGCTTGCCCCGTTTCAGGATCAAAAAACTGGACAGATGTAAAACAATTCAACTTAATGTTTGGCACTAAATTAGGAGCATCTGCTGAAAGCGCTATGGATCTTTACTTACGACCTGAAACTGCTCAAGGTATTTTTGTTAATTTTCTAAATGTTCAAAAAACTAGCAGATTAAAAATCCCCTTTGGAATAGCTCAAATAGGTAAAGCATTTAGAAATGAAATTGTGGCTAGACAATTTATATTCAGAATGAGAGAGTTTGAACAAATGGAAATGCAGTTTTTTATTAAACCAGGGACTCAACAAGAATGGTATGCTAAATGGAAAGAAAACAGATTAGCATGGCATCTTTCACTGGGATTAGGAGAAGATAATTACAGATTTCATGATCATGATAAACTCGCTCATTATGCCGATGCAGCTTGTGATATTGAGTTTAATTTTCCATTTGGTTTTAAAGAACTGGAGGGAATTCATTCTAGAACTGATTTTGACCTTACTAGTCATGAAAAATTTTCCTCAAAAAAAATAAAATATTTTGATACTCTTTCCAACGAAAGCTTTACGCCTTATGTTCTTGAAACATCAATAGGTTTAGATAGAATGTTTTTAGCTATTTTTTCAAAATCTCTAATTGAAGAAAAACTTGAAGACGGCTCCTCAAGGACTGTTTTAAAATTTCCTAAAATTCTAGCTCCTAAAAAAGTTGCGGTTCTCCCTTTATTAAAGAAAGATGGTCTTCCGGAATTATCAAAACAAATATTAGAAGAATTTAAGTGGGACTATAATTGCGTTTATGATGAGAAAGATGCCATAGGAAGAAGATATAGAAGGCAAGATGCTTTAGGAACCCCTTATTGTTTGACTGTGGACCATCAATCTCTTGAAGATAGAACAATAACTATTAGAGATAGAGATACAATGAAGCAACAGAGATTAACAGTCCAAGAGGTAAAAAATAAAATAAAAACAGAATTAGACTTGAAATCATGGTTAACATTTTAAAATGAAAATTATTTCTTATAATGTTAATGGAATTAGAGCTGCTATTAAAAAAGGATTTATAGAATGGCTTAAAAACTCAAATACAGATGTAATTTGTCTTCAAGAAATTAAAGCTAATACTGATCAATTAGATTTAAGTCTTTTTAAAGAAATAGGATACAATTATAATTACTGGTTTTCTGCACAAAAAAAAGGATATAGTGGAGTAGCGATTTTGTCAAAACACAAGCCTGCACATATTGAATACGGAACAGGAATTGAACACATGGATTTTGAAGGCAGAAATCTAAGAATTGATTTTGAAAAATTTTCTGTAATGAGTCTTTATCTTCCCTCTGGAACTAATATAGCAAGACTTGAATATAAATTACAATATATGAAAGAATTCATGGCTTATATTGTAAAATTAAAAGAAGACATTCCAAACTTAGTAATATGTGGAGATTATAATATTTGTCATGAAGCAATTGACATACATGACCCTATTAGAAATTCTAAAGTATCAGGTTTTCTTCCTTGGGAAAGAGAATGGTTGTCAGATTTTTTAGATTTAGGTTTTACAGACTCATTTAGAAAACTTAATAAAGACCCTGATAAGTATAGCTGGTGGAGTTATAGAGCCAACTCTAGACTAAATAATAAAGGATGGAGAATTGATTATAATTTGGTTTCAAATGCAATAAGTGCCAAAATTAAATCCTCGACAATTTTAGACAAAATTGTTCATTCTGATCATTGTCCAATAGTTGTTGAATTAAATTTATAAATAAATGAAATATACTTTTTTACCCTCTACAAACATTAAGGTTAGTAAAATATGTCTTGGCACTATGACATTTGGAAATCAAAACTCAGAAAAAGAGGGGTTTGATCAAATGGATTTAGCAACTGATATGGGGATTAATTTTATTGATACCGCTGAGTTATACCCAGTCCCTGCAACTGCAGAACGATATGCAGATACCGAAAAAATAATTGGTAAATGGGTGAGTGAAAGAAACAATAGAGATCAAATTGTATTGGCAACTAAAATCGCAGGTCCCGGCGATTATACTAAACATATAAGAACGACTGGATTTTCAAAATCTGCTTTGTTTTCAGCTGTTGATGAAAGCTTAAAACGTCTTAAAACAGATTACATAGATTTATATCAACTTCATTGGCCGGAAAGAATTACTAATACATTTGGGAAAAGAGATTTTGACTCGTCAGTAAATGATAAATGGGAAGAAAATTTTGAAAATGTACTTTTTAATTTAAAAACAATTATTTCAAGTGGAAAAGTAAGGCAAATTGGAATATCAAATGAAAATCCATGGGCTTTTATGAAATATTTAGAATTGTCTAAGAAAAAATTGCCTAAAACAATTACTATTCAAAATCCTTATTCGCTTTTAAATAGACTTTTTGAGATTGGAAATTCAGAAATTTGCATGAGAGAAGATGTTGGCTTACTGGCTTATTCTCCTCTTGGTTTTGGAGTATTAAGCGGTAAATATTTAAATGGAAATATGCCTAAAGACAGTAGATTAAAATTATTCCCAAATTTAAGTAGATTTTCAGGCGAAAATTCTATGAAAGCTACCAGTATGTATTATAATATTTCAAAAAAATACAATTTATCATTAACTCAAATGGCCTTATCATTTGTAAATTCTAGACCATTTGTAACAAGTAACATAATAGGAGCGACTAAACTAAATCAATTGAAAGAAAATATTGAAAGCATAAATATTGATTTAAGTGAAGATGCTTTAAAAGAAATAAATGAAGTTCATAAACTTATTCCTAACCCTGCTCCTTAAATAGATTTTTGATTAAATCTTCAATTCTTGAATAAGAAATTATTTTTAATTTTTTAGGAACAAAAGATATTTTTGCAGCTTCTGAAACTATTAAAATTTTGAATCCAAGTTTTTCTGCCTCGTTTATTCTTTGATCTATTTTTGGCACCGATCTAAGTTCTCCAGAAAGCCCAATTTCAGCGGCAAAACAAATTCTTTTTTGCAAAGGGATATTAAAATTACTAGATAGAATAGCTGCTACAACTGCTAAATCCATTGCTGGGTCTTCAATTTTAATACCTCCAGTGATATTTAAAAAAACATCTTTTGAACTCAGTTTAAATCCAGCACGTTTTTCTAAAACAGCTAATAACATATTTAATCTTTTCGCGTTAAAACCTGTTGTGCTTCTTTGTGGGGTTCCATATACCGCAGAACTTACTAAAGCTTGAACTTCTATCATAATTGGTCTAATCCCCTCTATGGTAGAAGCCGTAGCATTTCCACTTAAAGGTATTTTATTATTAGAAATCAATAATTCACTTGGATTTGTTACCTGACGAAGTCCATTATTCAACATTTCATAAATACCTATTTCAGCTGTTGATCCAAATCGATTTTTTTTAGCTCTTAAAATTCTATAAATATTATTTCGATCGCCTTCAAATTGTAAAACTACATCAACCATATGTTCCAAAATTTTGGGACCTGCAATTCCACCATCTTTTGTTATGTGTCCAACAAGAAAAACTGGAAGGTTTGTTTTTTTTGAATAATTCAAAAATTGAGAAGCCGATTCTTTAATTTGAGACACACTTCCAGGACTACTATCTATAATATCAGTTTGTAGAGTTTGAATGGAATCAATAATTACAAGCTCAGGTTTTAGCGTATTAATATGAGAAATTATAGTTTCAACATTCGTTTCGTTTAAAATATAACATTGATTAGAATCATTATTAATTCTATTAGCTCTTCTTCTAATTTGTTGTTGACTTTCTTCCCCTGTTACATATAAAACTTTATTTTTTATTTCTAGAGAAATTTGAAGCAATAATGTTGATTTACCTATCCCGGGTTCACCTCCAATAAGAACAAGTGATCCAGGAACAATTCCTCCCCCTAAAACTCTATTAAGTTCTCTATCTTGAATTAACAATCTTGGATCTTTTTCAAAATCGATATCATTAACTAGTTGGGCTTTAGATTTTAATTGATCACTGCTTAAGCCTAAATCAACCTTAGAAGATTTTTTGATAACTTCTTCAACTAATGTATTCCATTCTTTACATGAACTGCACTGACCAAGCCATTTAGAATGTTTAGCGCCGCAGTTTTGACAACAATATGAAGTTTTTAATACAGCCATTAATTATTAAATTATTTGTTTAATATAGGTAAAAAAACAAAAGATAAAGAACCAAAGATTATAATCATTAATGTTTGGGAAGTCCAAACAATCCAGCCTAAAGCTAAAGCACTTTCATAAGAAATTTCATACTGACTTATTACAGCAGCAATAGCTAATGGGTATGCGCCAATTCCACCATTAGTTAAAGCCATCGCTATTGCTCCAGCTAAGAATGCTATAAATAAAGGCTCAAACCCCAGATTATAAGTTTCAGGCAAACTAAATTTCACAACATAAAACATTAAAAAATAGCAGGTCCAAATAAATAATGAGTGAAAAACAAATAGCGGTTTGTTATTAATTTTTGAAATAGAAAAAACACCTTTTTTTAATCCACCAATGAAAATTTCAATTTTATTTTTAAAAGTTGTTTTTGAAATTACGTAATAAAAAATATATACTAAAGTTATTAAGGGAATTATGGATATAAGTAGTTCATTGCTAATTGAGAGTTTTGGAATTCCTATTTTGGAAGAAATCATAACTCCAAACAATAGCAATCCAATTAAAATGATCACATCTATAATTCTCTCAGTGACAATAGTTCCAAAACTTTTTTCAAAAGGTATTTTCTCATAGTAAGATAATGAACTTGCTCTTAAGAGTTCACCTGATCTTGGTATCCCTAAATTTGATAGAAATGCGACTAAAACCGACATGATTGAATTTAAAATTTTGATTTTATAACCTAAAGGTTTTAACATTGATTGCCATCTAATAGACCTTGATAAATGACTTAGTATACCAAGACAAATTGACAATAAAACAAATTTGTAATCTGCAGATCTCATAGACGAATAAATCTCTATCCTTTCAAAGGAAGTTGTATTTGTATAGGAGTAGTAAATTAATAAAATTCCTAAAGTAGGAGGAAAGATTTTTTTAAACCATTTAAAAAACAGTAATGACATTATCAAATTAAAATATTATCCTTATTTGGGAATATTAAGGTAGGATTAAATGTCTTAGCTTCTTCTAAATTCATTCTAGCATAACTGATAATAATTATTTTGTCTCCTTTCTGAACTTTTCTTGCTGCAGGACCATTTAAAGTAATTTCTCCAGTACCTTTTTTGCCATTAATAATATAGGTCTCTAATCGTTCACCATTATTAATGTTCACTACCTGAACTTTTTCTCCAGCTATCATATTAGCTGCTTCTAAAAGAGATTCATCAATTGTAATACTACCAATATAATTTAAATCACAATTAGTAACTGTGACTCTGTGAATTTTAGACTTTAATACTTCAATTTCCATGCGGCAAATATAACTATTTAACTAAAATATTATCAATCAACCTTACTCCATTAACTAAGACACAAATAAAAACTCTAAAAGACTTCTTTACATCATTTTTTTTTGTTTTTTTAAGAGTTTTATTATCTGTAATTTCTAAATATTCTAATTCAAAATCATTTAAAGAATTAATTTCTTTTTTACAATCGTTATAAATATTTTTAAATGATTTTTTTTCAAAATTTTCTTTACAGTAAATTAAAGTTTTATAAATAACAGCAGCTTTTTCTTTATTTTCAGTTGAAAGCAAAGCGTTCCTTGAGCTCAAAGCTAATCCGTTTTGTTCTCTTACAGTTGGACAGATTACAAGCTCGGTCTGAAAGTTTTTAATTTTTATTAATCTATCTATAATTCTAGTTTGTTGAAAATCTTTTTCTCCAAAAAAAGCTTTTGTTGGTTTAAATAAATTAAACAATTTAGAGACTATAGTACCTACTCCGCTAAAGTGGTTATTTCTATATTTACCCTCAAGTTCTTTATCTAGGTCTTGAAAATCAAAATTCTCTATTTTTAATTTATTTTCATACATCTCAGAAATTTCCGGGTTAAAAACAAAAATATTCTTTGAAATTTCGTAAATCATTTTTAGATCTTTTTTTATGTTTTTTGGGTAATTATTAAGATCTTGTTTGTTATTAAATTGAGTTGGGTTGACAAAAATAGTTACCCAAACCACTTCACAGCTCTGGACTGCTTTTTTTAATAAAGAGAGATGTCCTTGATGTAATGAGCCCATAGTTGGCACCAGTCCAATAGTTTTTTTTAAGTCTTTTGCTTTATCAATACTTTTTTCAACTTGAGACTTTAGAGTATATAACTGCATTTAATAAAACTTTAACAGTGTGTATGTGTATAAATATGAGGTAAATCTAACATAATTTTTGTAATTTTGCATTTCAATTTAATTGAGTCTAAAGAAAGGATTTTATGACTGGAAAAAAAGTACTTTACGTATCCTCCGAAGTTATACCGTATTTACCTAACAACGATATATCAACATTAACATACAGTTTACCTAAAGTAGTAAATAAAAATGGTGGCCAAACTAGAATTTTTATTCCAAAGTATGGCTTAATTAATGAAAGAAGGCATCAACTTCACGAAGTAATTAGGCTTTCTGGAATGAACCTTATTATTGATGATTTAGATATGCCGTTAATAATTAAAGTTGCATCTATTCCAAAGGAAAGAATGCAGGTGTATTTTATTGATAACGATGAATACTTTAAGAATAGATTACTTGACTCTGACAAAAAGAAAAAGTTGTATGATGATAATGACGAAAGAGCGATTTTCTTTGCTAAAGGAGTGGTTGAAACTATTAAAAAACTAAATTGGACTCCAGACATAATTCATGTTCACGGATGGATCGCTTCATTAATGCCTTTATACCTGAAACAATATTATAAAGACGAGCCTCTTTTTTCAAAATCTAAGGTCGTAACTTCGATATACGATAATGAGATTATAGGTAACTTAAGCTCAGGTATCATTAATAAAATAAAGTTTGACGAGGTTGAAAGTGAAACTTTAAATGTTTTAAAGAATCCAACCTATGAAAATTTATATAAGTTATCCATAATGAATTCAGATGGAGTTGTCTTTGCTTCTGAAAACATTAAAAAATCCTATTTAGATGTTGCTGCCAATTCCAAAATACCTGTACTTAAATGTGGTTTTAAAGACGGATTTGAAAAAGAGTACATGAACTTTTATAACGACAAGATTTTAAACTAATTATTTTGAAAAAGTTTTACATCATACTAACACTATTAATAGTTTTTGTTTCTTGTAATAAAGATTACAAAACTGTAGGTCTTAATCTAATCGACAATAATGCATTTAGCACGAACCTTAAAGAAATCCCAGTTAATGTAAAAATGCGAAGTATTCCGCCTTATGTTTCCAACACGTTATCAACATTTCAAATAGGAGAATATAATGACAACCTTTACGGATCATCCAAAGTAAGTTTTTTAGGTCAAATTAATTTTGAGGATCCTAACTTAGTCTTTGGAGATTATAAACAATCCGATGAAGATAATCCAGATGATAATATTTCTCGTATTCCAGAATTAGAAACAATTAAAAATGTTTTTTTAGACATTCCTTTTTTTACTAATGTTGATGATGATGATAACGATGGTGTTATAAATATCTATGATGTAGACAGTACAGACCCTTACAGTGACTCTGATGGTGATGGCGTTTCAGATGCTGACGAATCTAATTTAGGTCAAAACCCTTTAGATGAAGATACAGATGGCGATGGAATTTTAGATGGAGAAGATACTGAATCTATAAATCCTTATGCAGGAAGAACTCTTTATGAACTAGATTCTTTGATAGGAAATACTGAAGCTACTTTTAAATTAAAAGTTAGCGAGTTAGATTATTTCTTAAGGCCTTACGATCCTGATTCAAACTTTGAAAAATTTCAAAAATACTACTCAAATAATACACTTCCTGAAAATTTTTCAGGTTACACATTATTTGATGATGAAGTAAAAATAGACTCTAATGAATTAGTGTTTTACAATGAAGATGATCCTGAAACAGAAGAGGATGACGAGTCAGAAGTTGTAAAAGAAAGGTTAACACCAAGAATTAGAGTTGAATTAGATCATGATTTTTTTCAATCAAAATTTTTAGATCAAGAAGGTTCCCAAGAAATTTCAAACTTAGATAATTTTAAGCTCTACTTTAAAGGTATAGTGTTAGAAACTTATGATTTTTCTGATCCACTACTTATGATTTTAAATTTTAACGAATCTGAAATAAGAGTTGTCTATGAATTTCAAAAATATAATAAGCAAGATACTCCAGATGATACTGCTGATGACACGGTTGATACTGAAGAAGCTCAGTTTTTATTTAAAATGGGAGGTGTTAAATTAAATTCATTCAAACATGATGCTTACCCTGGTTATGTCTACTCTGCCATCGCAGATACTATAACAAATCCAGAAAGAGTTTATTTAAAAGGAGGTCAGGGTGTTATGGCTGAAATTGAATTATTCAAAGATGACAATGGAGTTGATATCCTTGAAGAAATTAGATCAAAAGAGTGGTTGGTTAATGAAGCAAATATTTCAATGTATATTGACAAAGAGATGCTTTCATCCAATGGCGGAATTGTAGAGCCATCTCGACTGTATCTTTATGATTTAGTTAATAAAGCTCCGGTCATTGATTATTTTGTTGATAATTCAGCTGGACAAAAATCTTATCAAAACAAAGTAATTCATGGTGGTTTAATTGAACTAGATGAGGACAAAAATGGATTAATGTATAAAATTCGTATTAGCGAACATATTAAAAATATTGTTAGAAAAGATTCTACTAACGTAAAACTAGGTCTAGTAGTATCTTCTGACATTAGTAACACAATTAATATAGAAGTTGAAGATTCTGATTTTATGACTTTCACACCTCTTTCTTCTGCTATTAATCCCCTAGGGACTGTTCTTATTGGTCCAAGTCCAAGTGCAGAAAATTTTGATAAGAGAATGAGATTAAATTTGTTCTATACTGAAGTTAATAATTAGATGTTTTAGCTCTATCCGAGCTCCATTCTTTACTTAAAAAACTAGTTTTCCAATACACAAGACAGTTCATAAGAATACTCCTTTTAGTCGATGAAATAATTGATCCAAACAAAAGATTTACAAATCTTGAAACAATAAGTGTCAAATGAAGGCTTAAAGCATAAAAACTTTTGAAATGATTTTGAATGTATATATGAGAGGATTTTATAACTTCAGTCTTTGTCATTAAAGTAATAGTTTTGTTTTTTCTTGATGATTCTCCATGATAATGAATACATTTCCAATTATTGAATAATGACACTTTTAAGTTTAAGCGCTTAGCTCTTCGACATAAATCCATATCCTCATAATACATCCAATAATTTTCGTTCCATCCATTTAATTTCGCGAAATCAGTTTTTCTTATAAGAACAAATGATCCAGAAATCCAGTCCGGGAAAGAAATTTCTTCAGTATTCATTTTTTTATATGTCAAACCTCTAAATATTCTATTAAATATTCTTAAAAAACCAGTAATTGTCCATATGTCTAAAAACAATCCGTAGGCATTTGTGTTGCTACCATTTTGATTTAACTGCTTAATTCCAATCAATCTATGTTCCTTGTTTGAATTAGAATATTTAATTAAAGAGAAAAGAGAATTTGAATCTAAAATTGTATCTGGATTTAAAAATAATAACCATTTTGATTCTGCATGTGAAGCACCAATATTACATCCCCTTGCAAATCCTAAATTATTTCTATTTTCAATCCAATTAACTTGCTTGTATTTGTTTTGAAAATCTTTAAATTTATTGTCGTTAGAGAAGTTATCAACTACAATTATTTGAGTATTTATATGACATTGGTTTTGAATACTTTTTAAACACCATGTTAGTTTTTCCCAAGATTTATAATTTACAATTATAATTGTTAGGTCAATTATCATTATAGTTTTTTTCTTAATCTTGCTACAGGTGCTCCAAGCATTTCTCTATATTTTGCAACTGTCCTTCTAGCAATAGGATATCCTTTTTCATTGATTCTTTTAGTAAGCTCATCATCTGTTAACGGCTTTGATTTATTTTCATTATTAATGATATTTTGAAGTTCTTTTTTTATTTCAATTGTTGAAACTTCAACTCCTTTGTCATTTGTTATCCCTTCAGAAAAGAATGATTTTATTAGTTTTATTCCATAAGGAGTGTCTACATACTTACTATTAGCAACTCTTGAAACTGTGGATATGTCCATTCCAATCTTTTCTGCAATATCTTTTAATATCATAGGCTTCAAGTTACTTTCATCTCCACTTAAAAAATATTTATTTTGAAATTCCATTATGGTTTTCATTGTGATAAGTAATGTTTGATTTCTTTGATTAATAGCATCAATAAACCATTTAGCTGAATCAAGTTTTTGTTTAATAAATGTAACGGCTTGTTTATGACTTTTAGAAATATTTTTATTTTCCTGATAACCAGATAACATATTTTTATATTCGTTTGAAACAAAAAGTTCAGGCGCGTTTCTAGAATTTAAATTTAATGTGAGTTTATTTTCAATAATTTCAATTTTAAAATCAGGAATTATTGTTGAATTCATTTTTGTTGGTTCAGAAAATGCTGAACCCGGTTTAGGATTAAGCTTTTCAATTTGTTTTATTGCCTGTCTTAATTCATCTTCTGTGATACTAAGCTTATGAATTATTTTTTTGTAATGTTTTTTGATGAATAAATCAAAATTATTATTTAAAATATTAATAGCATGTATTGCCGAGCTTGACTCTTTTTTTCTTCTTAATTGAAGAATTAAGCATTCTTGTAAATCTCTTGCTCCAACTCCCGGAGGATCCAATAGATGAATTTTATTTAAAATTTTAGTTACGGAATTAATGTCTGTATAAATCCCCATCGTAAAAGCTAAGTCATCAACAATATCAACTATATCAGTTCTTATATAACCAGATTGATCTACACTCCCAACTAAAAATTCTGCAATTTTAGAGTCATCTTCATTAAGGTTAAAAGGGGTCAATTGTTTTTTTAAAAATTCATTGAAACTTATACCTGAAACAAATGGTAACGATTTTTCTTCATCATCATCACTATAATTATTAGTTTTTAATTTATAGTCTGGAATATCATCATCACTAAGATAGTCTTCAACGTTAAGCTCAGAATCTTCATTTTTTGGTTCTTGTTCATAGTCAGATTCAGTTTCATATAAATCCTTTTCATTTTCTTTTCCTGTTTCTAGGGCAGGATTTTCTTCAATTTCTCTTGATAGTCGATCTTCCAGTTCCTGAAGTGGAAGTTCGATCAACTTCATCAATTGAATTTGTTGAGGCGATAATTTTTGAGAAAGTTTTAATTGTAAAAACTGCTTGAGCATTTGCTTTAATAAATATTAAAAGTACAAAAAAACTTGATGAAGAATTATATACTAAAATTCGGCATTTTTTGGTGTTCTTGGAAATGGAATAACATCTCTTATATTTGACATTCCTGTAGCAAATAAAATAAGTCTTTCAAGTCCTAGTCCAAAACCACTGTGTTTAACACTTCCGTATTTCCTTAAATCAAGATACCACCACAATTCTTTTTCGTCAATATTTAGTTCTGAAATTCGTTCTTTTAACACATTTAGCCTTTCTTCTCTTTGGGAGCCTCCAACAATTTCACCTATTCCAGGAAATAAGATATCCATTGCTCGTACAGTCTTTCCGTCTTCATTCATTCTCATATAAAAAGCCTTAATTTTAGCAGGATAATCGTGGATAATTACAGGTTTTTTAAAATGTTTTTCAACCAAAAAACGTTCATGTTCACTTTGCAAATCAACTCCCCATTCATTTATTGGATACTTGAATTTTTTCTTTTTATTAGGCTTTGAGTTTCTGAGAATATCAAATGCTTCTGTGTAATTTATTCTCACAAAATCATTACTCACAACAAAGTTCAATCTCTCAATTAAATTAAGTTCATTTCTGTCTTTTAAGGGTTTTGTTTTGTCTTCGTTTATCAATCTTTCATTTAGAAAAAACAAATCTTCTTTACAATCATCCATTACATATTTTAAAACATTTTTTATAAAATCTTCTGCCAAGTTCATGTTGTCATCTAAATCACAAAATGCCATTTCTGGTTCAACCATCCAAAATTCAGCTAAATGTCTAGATGTATTAGAATTTTCTGCTCTAAATGTGGGTCCAAAGGTATAAACATTACCCAGCGCCATCGCCATACTCTCTGCTTCAAGTTGGCCAGATACCGTAAGATTTGTTTCTTTTCCAAAGAAATCTTTGGAATAATCAATTTGATTAGCGTTATCCAACCCTGCGTTATTTATGTCTAATGTAGTTACTTTAAACATTTCTCCTGCCCCTTCGGCATCACTTCCAGTTATGATGGGTGTATTTACATAAACAAATCCACTTTCTTTAAAGTATTTATGTATTGCGTACGATATGCTAGATCTGATTCTAAATATTGAACTAAATGTATTGGTTCTTATTCTAAGATGAGCATTTTCTCTTAAAAACTCTAAACTATGTTTTTTAGGCTGTATTGGATAATCTTCAGGGTCACATTTACCTAATATTTTAATTTCTGTAACTTTAATTTCAATTTTTTGTCCTTTTCCTAGGCTTTCAACTAAAATTCCAGAAATTTCAACAGAGGCTCCTGAGTTAATATTATTTAAAATTTCATTATCAGTGTTTTCAAAATCCACGACACATTGAATACTTTTGAATGTAGATCCATCGTTTAAAGAAATAAATCTATTGGCTCTAAATGTTTTAACCCATCCCTGAACTTTAATGTTTTTTGAAATGGGAGTGTTTAAAAATAAATCTTTAACTGTCATGTTTGAGTAAATGTTTAAATATCAGATTCAAATATAAAGTTTTGAATTGGTTTTTTATAAAATTAATCAGAGTCTAATTTTATTTTAGCCTCCTTCATATCTGTTTTATTGGATATGTTTTTTTCTAAGGATATTAAGAGCGAAGGTAACAGAACTAAATTAGCTAACATTGCAAAAAGTAATGTAGTAGAAACTAGTCCACCCAGTGCAATTGTTCCACCATAACTAGAGGTCATGAAAACCGAAAACCCAAAAAACAGGACAACAGATGTGTAAAACATGCTAATTCCAGTTTCCCTAAGGGATGAAAATACAGATTTTCTTATTTTCCAATTATTAGCAATCAACTCCTGTCTATATTTTACAAGAAAATGAATAGTATCATCAACAGATATTCCAAAAGCTATACTAAAAACTAGAATAGTTGAGGGCTTTATCGGGATATTTAAAAACCCCATGACTCCGGCAGTAAATAGAAGAGGAAGAATATTGGGAACTAATGAAATAATCACCATTTTATATGATCTAAATAAATAGGTTATCATTAATGAGATAAGAATAATTGCTAAAAAAAGAGAAATAAGTAAGTTCTTTATTAAAAATTTAGTTCCCTTAAGGTAGCCAAGTGTTTTTCCGGTCAGCGAAACATCGAACCTGTCTTCAGGGAAATATAATTCTATACCTTTAAGTAAACTTGCTTCAATTCCTTCCATTCTTTCTGTATCAATTTCACCAATCATTGTAGTAATTCGAGCTATTTGACCTGTTTCATTTATATAACTATTATTTTCTCCAAGTTTAAGTTTTGAATTTTTTAAGTATCCTGAAATGAAAGTGTTCTCTTGAGACGATGGTAATTGAAAATAATTAGGATTACCATTATAAAAAGACTGTTTTATATACTTTGAAATATTAACTACCGAAATAGGACTCGATAGCTCAGGAATTTTTAAAATATGTTCATGAAAATCATTCATTCTTTTAAGATTGGCGAGTCGAGTCATTCCATTTTTTCTTCGACTGTCTATCATTATTTCTAACGGAAGAACTCCCTTAAATTCTTTTTCAAAAAACTTGATGTCTCTAACAAATTCAGACTTTGCAGGCATGTCTTCAATTAAGTTTCCGGAAATTTCAATTTTGTTCATTCCAACTATACTTATACATAAACAAAGTATTGAAATTATAAAAACAGGAATTCTTCTTTTTTTAACTGTATTTCCTAAAAAATCAACAAAAGAGTTTAACCAATCATTATTTAAATGTTTTAAATGCTTTTTTTTAGGTAAGGGTAAAAAACTATAAATGATTGGGATTAATAAAATAGACAGTATAAAAATGACCATAATATTTATTGATGCAACTACCCCAAATTCTTTTAAAACCTGACTGTCTGTCAAAATAAATGTTGCAAATCCACAAGCTGTTGTAATATTTGTCATCAATGTTGCATTACCAATTTTTGAAATAACTCTTTGCAGAGATCTAGCTTGATTACCGTGCTTTTTTACTTCGTGCTGATATTTGTTAATTAAAAAGATACAGTTAGGAACTCCAATTACAATTATAAGAGGCGGTATCAAAGCAGTTAGAACAGTTATCTCAAACTGTAACAATCCAAGAACTCCAAGAGCCCACATTACTCCAGTAATTACAACAGACAAAGTAATTAATGTTGCTCTGTATGATCTAAAAAAGAAAAAGAATATAAAAATTGTAACACAAATAGCTATTATTACAAATTTCCCTATCTCATCCATAATATTTTGAGCATTCATAGTTCTGATGTAGGGCATGCCAGAGATTCTAACATTTAAATTGCTCTGTTTCTCAAATTCTTTTATTGAAGGAATAAAAATATTATTTACAAAATCTATTCGTTCAATATTATTAATTACTTCTTTATCTAAATATATAGCTGTTTGTATTGTTCCTGTTTTTTTATTGAACAAGATGTTTTCATAAAACGGAAAATCATTAAACAGTAAAGCTTTAAATTCAGTTATTTTTTTATTACTTGTGAATGACTCATTTTTCAAGGAATCAATCGTAAATTCTTTCTTTATTTTATCTTTTTTAATTATTGGAAAGTTTCCAACGTGTAAAACATTGTTAACCTCTTTTTTTAATTTAAAAGAATCACTGAGTTTTATCCAAGCATTAAAATTTGTTGTATCAAATAATAATGAGTCATTTACAGCTATTATTAATAGATTACCCTCTTCACCAAATACATCCACAAAATCATTATATGCTATATTAAAAGGGTGATCATTAGGCATTAGATTCGCTTCAGAATAACTGAAACGAATATTTTTCCATTGGGTTGAAAGGAAAATAGTATTAATTAAAACAAGAACTAATAAAAGAATTCTATTTCTTAAGATTAATCGAGCAAATTTTTCCCAACCTATGGAACTTTTTGATTTACTCATGGACTATTTTATTCAAAATATGTAGTTTAAATAGAAAGAATTTCTTTTTCTTTGGAAGAGAAAATTTCATCAATTTTAGAGATGTAATTATCTGTTAAAGTTTGAATTTCTTTTTCTGAAATTGCTTTATGATCAGTAGAGATTTCAATCTTTTTAATTTCATTATTAGCATCTTTTCTAGAATTTCTAATACTAATTTTAGCATCTTCAATTTCAGATTTTGCAATTTTTACTAATTCTTTTCTTCTTTCTTCAGTCAAAGGAGGAATACTTATAATAATTGACTCTCCATTATTCATAGGGTTGAATCCTAAATTAGCAATTTGAATTGCTTTTTCGATATCTTGTAGTTTATCTTTTTCCCATGGTTGGACAGAGAGTGTTTGAGCATCTGGAGTGCTAATATTAGCTATTTGAGACAATGGAGTGGTTGATCCATAATAGTCTAACTTAACACTTGAAAGCATTGTGGGATTTGCTTTTCCAGCTCTAATATTTAGCAATTCTCTTTCAAGATGCTTTACTGCATTTGTCATTGATTCCTCGCATGCTTCAATAATAAATTCTAATTCTTCCAAAATTAATTTTTTATAGATGTACCAATTTTTTCGCCATTGATTATATTCAATAGATTACCTGATTTATTCATATTAAAAACTATGATAGGTAAGTTGTTTTCTTGACTTAAAGTAAATGCAGTAGAATCCATTATTTTTAAATTCTTTTTTATTACATCATTGAAAGAAATAGTGTCATATTGAATGGCGTTTTCGTTTTTTTCTGGATCAGAATCATAAACTCCATCAACTCTAGTTCCTTTTAATATAACATCAGCATTAATTTCAATTGCTCTTAAAACCGCAGCAGAATCAGTCGTAAAAAAAGGATTTCCAGTTCCACCTCCAAAAATCACTACTCGTTTTTTTTCTAAATGTCTTACTGCTTTCCTTTTGATATAAGGTTCAGCGACTGCTTCAATTTTGATAGCGGTTTGTAATCTTGTTTGTACGTTTTCTTCTTCAAGGGCACTTTGTAATGCCATACCATTGATAACTGTCGCAAGCATTCCCATATAGTCACCTTGAACACGGTCAATTCCATTACTAGCAGCTGAGACACCCCTAAATATATTGCCACCTCCAATAACTACAGCAACCTCAAGGCCAAGCTCAGTTACAGATTTAATTTCTTTTGCATATTGAGCGATTCTTTTAGGATCAATTCCATAACTTCTGTCACCTAATAATGCTTCACCACTAAGTTTTAGTAATACTCTTTTATAAATCATTAATGTAAATATAGTTAATGATTACAATTAAATTAAAAAAAGAATAGTATTGAATGTTTTAAAAAATTAGGATAAACTAACTCTTTTAAAATCTGTAACAGTTAAATTACTGTCAACAGATTTAACATAGTTTGCAACACTTTGTTTATTATCTTTAATATAAGCTTGATTTACTAAGGTGTTATCTTTGAAAAATCTTTTCAATTTACCTTTAGCTATATTATCAAGCATTGCTTCTGGTTTGCCTTCTTGTCTAAGCTGATCTTTTGCTATTTCAATTTCTTTTTCAATTGTTTTTTGGTCAACACCATCCTCGTCAAGCGCTATTGGGTTCATTGCAGCTGCTTGCATTGCCACATTTTTCGAAGCCTCTTCGATACCTTCAACAGAGCTTGAAAATCCTACTAAAGTGGCAATTTTGTTTCCAGCATGAATATATTTTCCAACATATCCAGCAGAAACTTTTTCAAAGTTACCAATTACTAATTTTTCTCCAATGACTCCAGTCTGTTGAATTAACTTTTCACTTACACTCATAGAATCAATTTCACAGTTTAAAAAATCATCTAATGTTTCATGTGAAATAGCTAATTCAGCAAGTTCATTTGCTAAGGCAACAAAGGATTCGTTTTTAGCGACAAAATCTGTTTCACAGTTAAGGGATACAATAACTCCAGTAGAATTATCCGAACTAACTTTTGCAATTGCAGCTCCTTCAGAAGATTCTCTATCAGCTCTTTTAGCTGCAACTTTTTGCCCCTTTTTTCTTAAAATTTCTATAGCAGCTTCAGTATCGCCATTGGCTTCAACTAAGGCATTTTTACAATCCATTATCCCAGCTCCTGAAATTTTTCTAAGATTGTTTACTTCTGATGCAGTTATTTTTGTCATAATTATTCTTCTGTTTTTTTAGACACTCTAGTTCTTTTCTTTTTTTCTTTTACTTCAGTTTTTACTTCAGCTTTATCGTTTGATGATTCATCAGATTTTTTTGAACCTTCTTCTTTTTCCTTTTTAACTTCAGCAACCTCTTTTTCTTTTTTTCTTTCAGATAATCCTTCTTTAATAGCTGAAGAAACATGGCTTAAAACTATATCTATAGATTTAGATGCGTCATCATTTGATGGAATAGCGTAATCAACCTCTCTAGGATCACAATTTGTATCAACCATGGCAAAAATTGGAATATTTAATTTTTGAGCTTCACGAATAGCAATATGTTCTCTTCGGATATCTACAACAAATAAAGCACCAGGAAGTCTAGTCATGTCTGTTATCGAACCAAGATTTTTTTCTAATTTAGCTCTTAGTCTATCTATTTGTAATTTTTCTCTTTTAGATAAAGCTTCAAAAGTACCATCTTGTTTTGTTCTGTCAATTGCAGACATTTTTTTAACAGCTTTTCTAATTGTTACAAAATTTGTAAGCATACCTCCAGGCCATCTTTCAGTAATGTAAGGCATATTGACATCAGCAGCTGTTTTAGATACTAGATCTTTTGCTTGTTTTTTGGTAGCAACAAATAAAATTTTTCTTCCTGAGGAAGCAATTTTAGATAAAGCCGAAGAGGCTTCTTCAATTTTAGATGCTGTTTTGTAAAGATTAATAATATGTATCCCATTCTTTTCCATATGAATGAAAGGAGCCATATTGGGATTCCATTTTCTTGTTAAGTGTCCAAAATGAACACCGGCCTCCAGTAGAGGTTTAATTTCAATTTTTGTCATTTTTTTTAGTTTACGTTCCGTAGTATGATTAGCAATAAATTTTAAATTTATTTAGATGCTAAACTAACTTTCGCTAAGCGAAATACGACAACAGGTTAATTTCAATATTTATATGAACTGTGTAACAATAATCGAGTCGAATTAACGCTTCGAGAATTGGAATTTTTTTCTTGCTTTCTTTTGACCAAATTTCTTTCTTTCAACCATTCTCGGGTCTCTAGTTAAAAGGCCTTCTTTCTTTAGCGCTGGACGATTTTCTTCATCAATTTGGCATAAAGCTCTTGATATAGCTAATCTCACAGATTCTGCTTGTCCATTTATTCCACCACCATAAACATTTACTTTAACATCATAAGAAGAACTTGTTTCTGTTATTGCAAATGGTTGATTTACCTTGTATTGAAGAATATCAGTTGGGAAATATTCTTTTAAAGATTTTCCGTTAATAGAATATGTTCCTTTACCTTTAGAAAGATATACTCTTGCAACTGATTTTTTTCTTCTACCTATTTTATGAATTACTTCCATATTATTTTAAATCATTTAAATTTATCAACTTTGGATTTTGCCCTTCGTGCTTATGATTTTCACCAACATATACTTTTAAATTTCTAAAAAGGGCGGCACCTAATTTGTTTTTTGGCAACATTCCTTTTACAGATTTCTCAACTAATCTTGCAGGATCTTTAGCAAATAGTTCAGTAGCAGTTAATGACCTTTGCCCACCAGGGTATCCAGTGTGTCGAATATATTCTTTGCTTTCCCATTTATTGCCTGAAAGCGTTATTTTTTCTGCGTTAATAACGATAACGTTATCACCACAATCAACATGAGGAGTAAAGCTAGGCTTGTATTTTCCTCGAATAAGTTTAGCTATTTTAGAGCACATTCTTCCTAGAGCGTGTCCGCTTGCATCAACAATAACCCAGTTTTTATCAACTGTTTCTTTATTTGCTGAGATTGTTTTGTATGTTAAAGAATCCAAAATATTTAATTTTTTAAAAAAGCATTATACATGCCTTTAATTGGCCTGCAAATCTACAATAATAAATCAAATCTGCAAACCAGTAATTAAACAAATTATTAATGAGCTTCAAACCAGTTTGAACCAGTACCCATATCTACTTTTAAAGGGATTGTAATATCATATGCATTTTCCATTTCATTTTGAATTATTTCTTTCATTTCTTTCATTTCAGTATTATAAATTTCAAAGACTAATTCATCATGAACTTGAACAAGCATTTTAGATTTAAAATTATTGTTTTCTATTCTTTTTTGGATTTTAATCATTGCAAGTTTTATAATATCTGCAGCACTACCTTGAACAGGAGCATTTACTGCATTTCTTTCAGAAGCTCCTCTAACTATAGGGTTCCTTGAATTAATATCTTTTAAATATCTTTTTCTTCCTAAAATTGTTTTAACATAACCATTCTCTCTAGCAAAATTTATCTGTGATGATATATAATTTTTTAATTTAGGATATGCTTCATAATAGGAATCTATCAATTCTTTTGACTCTTTTCTTGATAAAGAAGTTTGATTACTAAGTCCAAACGCTGAAACACCATATATAATTCCAAAATTTACAGTCTTAGCGTTACTTCTTTGCTCAGAAGTCACATCATCAATATCAATGTTAAATACTTTTGCTGCTGTTGAGCTGTGAATGTCTTGATCATTTTTAAATGCTAAAATCATGTTTGGATCTTTACTTAAACAAGCTATTACACGTAATTCTATTTGGGAGTAATCAGCAGAAAGCATAGTATAATTTTCATTATTGCAGATAAATGCTTTTCTAATTTCTCTTCCTCTTGGATTTCTAATTGGAATGTTTTGTAAATTAGGATTATTACTACTCAGTCTCCCTGTTGAAGCTACAGCTTGATTAAATTCAGCATGAACTCTTAATGTATTAGAATTAATTTGTTTTGGAAGAGCGTCTACATAGGTGTTTAATAATTTTTGTAAAGATCTCCATTCAAGAACTTTTTCCACAATCAGATGTTCTGATGAAAGTTTTGACAAAATTTCTTCACTTGTTGAAAATTGACCAGATTTTGTTTTTTTTGGCTTTTCTACAATTTTCATTTTATTAAAAAGTACTTCTCCAAGTTGTTTTGGTGAAGCAAGATTAAATTCTTCATTTGAAATCTCAAAAATGATTTTTTCAAGTTCATTTAAATCTCTATGAAATTTAATTGAAAGTTCATTTAAAAAATATGAATTTAGTTTTATTCCGTTGCCTTCCATAACCAATAATACTTTCAACAAGGGCATTTCTATATCTTCAAAAAGATTTAATAATTCTCCGTTTTTTAAATCTTTTTTCAATTGATTGCTTAATTGAAAATTTAAATCCGATTTTTCCATACATATTTGAATTTCAGATTCGTTTTCTAAATCTGGAGAATAATTCAAATATGTTTGACAAGATGTTTTAAAATCGTGATTAAGGTCAGGGTTAACTAAGTAATGTGCTATTTTATTATCAAAATATTTTCCTTTAATTTTTATATCTAAATCACCTAAAAGTTTAAACTGATGTTTTAAGTCAAATCCAATAATTTTTAAATCTTCCCTCTCAAATATTTTCTTAATTTCGTTTAACGTTTGAGAATCTTTTTTTTCTAAAGTGATGAAGTAGCTCTTGTCTTTATTCCAACTAAAACTTAACCCAAAACTATTTTCTTTTTCTTGAAACTTAAATATTTCAAGTGAAATTTTATTTTGGTTTTTTAAGATGGATAAGGTTAGTTTTTTTGAAAGTTTACTTTCATTTTTTTGATAAAATTTAGATGAATTTAAAAAAGTGTTTTTTTCTTTATTTAAAGTAGTGTCTGATTGACCGGGAACATTAAATAAATCATATTGAATATCTTTCTTTTCGATTTTAAAAGTCTGTTCTTTAGCTAAATCTTCTTGTTTTTCCTCAACAAAAATTCTCTTAAAATTTTCTTTCATTCTGGTAAACTCCAGTTCCTCAAAAATTTCATAAACATTTTTATGATTAGGATTATCTAGTTTAAAGTCGACAAAATCATATTCAATAGGAACGTCCAGCATTATAGTTGCTAACTTTTTTGAAAGAATACCTTTTTCTTTATTTGCCTCAATTTTTTCTCTTAATTTCCCTTTAATTTCAGATGTATTTTCAAGCAATTTTTCGATTGAACCGTAAAGGTTTATAAATTTCTTAGCAGTTTTTTCGCCAACACCAGGTAAGCCTGGAATATTATCAACAGAATCACCCATCATGCCTAGAAAGTCAATTACCTGCTTAGGATCGGTAACTTCAAATTTTTGTTGAACTTCTTTTATTCCCCATATTTCAATACCATTTCCCATTCTAGCAGGTTTGTACATAAAAATATTTTCAGAAACTAACTGTGCAAAATCTTTATCAGGTGTTACCATAAAGACTTCAAAATTATTTTTTTCCGCATCTTTTGCAACTGTACCTATTATATCATCTGCTTCATACCCTCTTTTCATTAAAATTGGTATCCCCATTGCTTTTAAGATATTATGAATGTAAGGGACGGCAATTTTAATTGCGTCTGGAGTTTCGTGTCTATTAGCTTTGTATTCTTCAAACATTTCAACCCTATCACTAGACCCTCCTAAATCAAATGCAACCGCAATATTATCTGGTTTTTCTCTTTTAATTAAATCCAATAGTGAATTCATAAAACCCATAATAGCACTTGTATCCATTCCTTTAGAATTTATTCTGGGGTTTTTTATAAATGCATAATATCCTCTAAAAATTAATGCATAGGCATCAACTAAGAATAGTTTTTTTCTATTGTTCATATATATATATTATATATTTTTGACTTCTAATTTAAAAAAATATAATCTTGAGATGGTTATTTATTATCGTTGTTTTTTTATTAATTGAAATATACGCTTTTCAAGCCTTTAAAACATTAACTAAAAATAATTGGATAATAAAAATATATACAATTATAAATGTAATTGTATTTGCAAACTTCTTTTTCAGACTGTTTAATATATATTTTCAAAATTTAGATTATTCCGACATTTTTTATAATTATCTGTCTGTTCCATTTGCTCTACTCTTTACTTTATTATGTTTTAAATTGATTATTATTTCTTTTCTTTTCTTTGAAGATTTGATTAGACTCATAGAATCAACAATTAAATTCTTTTTTTCTAGTTCATCAGATTCTTTTTTGGTTCAAAGAAGAGAATTTTTGAGTAAACTAGCAATTTTAGTTGCTTCAATTCCAATTCCATTTGTTATCCATGGTATTTTTAAGGGAAGATATAATTACAGAGTATTTAATTATGAATTAGAATTTGATGATCTGCCAGATGATTTTGACGGTTATCAATTAACTCATATTTCAGATATTCACAGTGGAAGTTTAAACAATAGAAATAACGTTGAGTATGCGATAGATTTAATTAATAAACAAAATTCTGATCTTATTTTATTTACTGGAGATATAGTAAACAACAAGTCTAATGAATTAATAGAATGGAAGACATTATTCTCAAAACTTAAGGCAAAAGATGGTAAGTATTCAGTTTTAGGAAACCATGATTATGGCGATTATGTACAGTGGAGCTCCAAAAATGAAAAAAAATTAAATTTTCAAATGCTTCTAGATATTCAAAAAGAAATGGGGTTTAATTTATTGTTAAATGAGAATACCAAAATCAATAAAAATAATAGTTCAATTTCTTTAGTTGGTGTAGAAAATTGGGGAAAAGGTCGTTTTAAGAAAAAAGGTGATATCGATATGGCTTGCTTAGGGCTTACAAATTCTGATTTTAAAATTGTCATGAGTCATGATCCATCCCATTGGGATAAAGTATTAATAGATCACAAAACCCATTTTCATTTAACATTAAGTGGTCACACTCATGGAATGCAGTTTGGCATTGAAATTCCAGGGTGGATTAGTTGGAGTCCTGTTAAATGGGCCTATAAATATTGGGCAGGTATTTATAATAAAAAAAATCAGTTTATAAATGTTAATAGAGGATTTGGTGTTTTAGGTTTTCCGGGAAGAATTGGTGTTTACCCTGAAATATCAGTGATTAAGCTCAAAAAATCATAGTTTTTTAAAAAAACCTTATTTTAGTATAAATTCAATATTGACACATGTCAAAATTTGGTGAACTTATTAATTTAGAAGTACCAATTCTATTAGACTTCTATGGTGATGGGGATGATTCTTCAAAGGCAATGCATCCTGTGCTTAGAGATGTTGCGGCTGCAATTGGAGATAAAGGAAAAGTAATTAAAATTAATGTAGATCAAAATAATGAGCTATCTGAAGCTCTAAGAGTAAAAGGATTACCGACATTAATGATTTATAAATCTGGAGAAATGGTTTGGAGACAAAGCGGAGAACAAGACGCCAACACTTTGATTAATTTAATTAATGATTTTATTTAAACCCTCTCCAATTAATTCTAACTCTTTTATTTCTTTTATTACATAATCTTTCTCAATATCATATTCTTGTATTAATCCAACTAGTGATCTTAATTCAAAATAATCGTTAAGAATAGACTGAGAATATTCCTCTTTTTTATCTTCCTGCATAGACATTATTATTGCAATTCTTTCCTTAAATTGAGATGATATCTTAATGTATAACTCTCTAGCAAGTTCATTGCTCTCTGAAATAAAAAGCTGACGTAAAAAGGGGCTAAGTAAAGTGTAATATTCATAATCCCCATAAAGTTCAGACACAAACTCAGTTGAACTTATATATTGTTTTACAGCTTGAGATTTTAGACTATTATTTTTAGACTTTAAAAGAGTTTCTAAAAGAGACCTATATCTTTCCGTATCAGTTATAATACTTTCAGCAAAACTGTATATTGAAAATTTAGAATTTTTTGAATTAGATAGTTGAGAATAGTATTTTAAATTTTCATCATATTTAACAGAAAGCTTTTGGTAAAGATCATCACCTTTATCATATTTATTTATTTTATAATAGGTTGAGATGTAAGGTTCTAAAAGACTATAATATCCAAAATAATCAATAGGCATTTTTTTAATAGATAAATCTAATATTTCTTCTGCTTTTTGATATTCTTTATCTGCAATAAGTTGTTTTGCAAGTCTATGAAGATTTCCTCTAAATGAAATACTGTTTTTTCTAGTCTCAGGATCATGGTAAATCTCAGAACTCTCAGAGTTACCCCACTCCCAACTCTTAACAATATTATACATTAACGAAGAATCTATACGTCCCATTTCGTATGGATTGTTTTTGTTAATTTCTGTTTTTATTGGAATTAGCTTATAGACAAGGCCGTCAAGTTGAAGAAAATCTTTCATCCATAAATATTCAGCATCATTATAACTTCCTCCTGTAAAATAAATAGGTCTTTTCCAGTCGTTGTTTGCTAAAATATCTAGCATTAATAATTGATTTTTATATAGGCCGCTAGTTGGAAGATCAATGTCAATATAATCTACAATTAAATCCTCTTTCTCAGCTTTAACAATTCCGCTCTCTAAAACATTTTTTTTATTGATAGGTACTCTAATTTTGTTAGTTGGATAGAAAACCATGTTTTGAGTAAACATTGGAATGTTTTCTAAATCAGCACCATATTGAGTTAATAGATTTTTATATTTGGTTCGAGGATGATCACTAGAAATCCAATTCATGAAATCTTTAATATCCCACCTAACAGAATCAATTAAAGCTTCATATTTAATATAATCTCTAATACCATATGCATATTGACTATGTTTAAGTTGAGAGGGAACTGGGCTGCTATTGTAGGTACGTCTTTTCATTTGATCCATATACCAATCTGTAGCTATTAAACTTGTATTAATAGTCCTAACATCAGTCCTGTAATTTTCTATTTCTTGAGCATACCATAATGCGAAAGTATCATTATCTCCAATTGTAAAAATCATAGCATCCTTATCCTTGTCAATAGAATTTAAATAAGCTTTAGCCAAAGATTGTGCTGTATATCTGTCAGACCTGTCATGGTCATCCCAATTTTGATAACCCATTAAAAGAGGAACAGAAAGCAATAGTATACTTAATAATGGAACTGATATTTTTTCAGAAAGTATTTTTTTTAATGAATTTGATATTGAGTATAAACTAAGACCAATAAAAATAGAAAACACATAAAATGACCCAACTAGTGCATAATCTCGTTCTCGCGGTTCAAAGACTCTTTCATTTAAATAAACTTTTAGTGCTAAGCCAGTAAATAGAAATAATAGAATCACAATCCAAAATAGATTTTTATCATTTTTGAAAAGAAACAGCAGTCCTATTAATCCTAAAATTAAAGGAAGCATATAATAAGTATTCCTAGCTTTATTGTTTTTAAGATCTGAAGGTAAATTAGTTTGAGGACCAAGTCTAAATTCATCTATAAAATTTATTCCAGAAATCCAGTTACCGTTTAACAAATCATATTCCCATTTTATATCATTTTGTCTTCCACTGAAATTCCACATAAAATATCTGATATACATCGACCCAATTTGATATTTGAATAGATATTTTAAATTATTAAGTAATGATGGTTTTTCAATATCTAGATATCCGCCATATTCACTTAAAAACTTGTGATACCCTTCGGCATCGATGTCTCCTTTAGCAACACTTTGATTAAATTCATTTACAAGTTTTTTAAAATTTGTTTCTGCTAGATATTCTGGTTTAATTTGAAAATCTAAAAACCCAAAATAGTTCATGTAGTTTATCGCATGTTCTGAGCTCCACATACGAGGAAGTAGTCCAAGATGCTTACTGTTAGAATTGATTTTTCCCGACTCCCAATCATTTACAATTACATATCTTTTTGTCTTATCGTCTCTTTCATATTTGGGTTTATCATCTTTATATGGATTGGTTTCATCTTGACCTGCGTAAGCATCAGAAAACATTGGTCCGTAAAAAAGTTTTGTTTCGGGATACTGCTCTAAGTTGTAATATGCAAGTAAAGCTCTTGCATCAGATGGTGAATTTTCATTAATTACAGTATTGGCATTTGATCTAATAGGAATCATAAGCCAAGCTGAAAATCCTATAAAAATAAACATTACACAAAGCGTTAGAACATTTGTGTTAATCCAATTTTTTTTTCTAGTGTATGTTAATAAAAAAGAGAATAGGGTAATTATTAAAATGGATGTAAAAATTGTTCCAGAATTAAAAGGTAGTCTAAGGCTATTTACAAAAAACACTTCCAGATAGCCGAATAAAGCTAGGGTTGAAGGCAAAAGAAGCTTAAAAATAAAAAGCAGAACAGTTACAGAAAGAATATTTGCAATTAAAAAACTTTTTAAACTAGGATTTGGATATTTTTTGAAAAAATAAATCATTCCAATTGCAGGAATAGCCAAAAGGCCCATAAAGTGAACACCAAATGAAAGTCCCACAACAAAAGAAATTAAAATAAGCCATCTATTACCTCTTTCGTTTTCCATATCTGCTTCCCACTTAAATCCTAGCCAAAATAGAAGAGCCATTATAAATGTAGCCATGGCGTAGACTTCAGCCTCAACTGCGTTAAACCAAAAACTATCAGAAAATGAAAAACATAAAGCTCCAATCGTAGAGGAACTTATTATTTTAATTGCATTTTCATTTGTGATGTTTTCTGAAACGCCAACAATTTTCTTTCCGATTATTACTATCGTTAAATAGAGTAAATAGATAGTAAACGCACTAGCAAAGACAGACATCATATTCACCATAAATGCAATATCCTCAGGGTTTGAAGCGAACGAGGAAAAAAACGCACCAATCATTTGAAATAATGGAGCTCCTGGAGGATGCCCTACTTGTAATTTAGCTGATGTCGAAATGTATTCTGCAGCATCCCAATAGCTAGCTGTTGGCTCAACAGTCAAAAAATAAGTAGTTAATGCAATTAAAAAAACAATTAATCCTGCTACAGTATTTATTTTTTCGAATTTTCTAATATTCATTATTCAAATAATTGATTGACGAAATTAAACAATATTATCAATAAATATTTTAAATATAATTTATTTGTCTAGCTGAAACTTTA
>CAJQMK010000047.1 GCA_905479415.1 uncultured Flavobacteriaceae bacterium
CCATTGGGTGAGCGGCCAAATAATTTCCTCTTTTAGGATGATCGTTTAATAGCTCACATATTGCTTGTTTAGTAGATCCAACATCAAAAACTAAAGTATTTGAACTAATTAAATCTAAAACTTTTGGGATTATATTTAATGAATGACTAACAGGGACAGCCACTAATATTAAATCCATTTTACGTAAATCCTTGTAAGAAATAATAAAATCAATTAAGCCAATTTCTTTTGCTTTATTTAAATTTTCAGCAGAATTATCAATTCCATGTATAATAGAGCTAGGAAAAGGTGCTTTTATGTCTAACGCAAAAGACCCACCCATTAAACCAAGACCAATAATTCCTATTTTCATTTTTCTAATCTTTTTAAAGCTTCAATAATATTATTTTCATCAATACATAAAGAAAATCTTATATAACCTTCTCCTTCAGAGCCAAAAATTGTTCCTGGAGCTACAAATATTTTCTTTTCATTTAATAAATAATCGATAAATTTTTCAGAGTCTTTTATTTCATCTGGAAGTTTAGCCCAAACAAATAAACCTTTAGAGTTTTTGTCATATGTACAATTCAAAATATCAGCTATTTTCCATATCAATTCCCTTCTTTTAGTGTATATAATATTTAATTTTTCAAACCAACTTTTATCTAAATTTAAAGCAGCTATAGCTCCTTTCTGTACACCATAAAACATACCGGAATCCATATTACTTTTTACCTTAAGAACTCTAGAAACATTTTCCAAAGAACCAAGTAACATACCTACTCTCCAACCTGACATATTAAAAGATTTACTAAGAGAGTTTAATTCCATAGCAACTTCTTTTGAATTATCAACCGAAAGCAAACTAGTATGGTTATCATTAAGAATAAAACTGTACGGATTGTCGTTAATTATTAAAATATTATTTTTTTTAGCAAAATTTATTAATTGTTCAAACTGTTTAAAACTTGCAGAGGCCCCTGTAGGCATGTGAGGATAATTAATCCACATTATTCTGACCTTAGAAAGATCTGATTTTTCTAACTCTTCAATATCAGGAAACCAATTATTTTCTTGCGATAAATTATAGAATCTAGGTTTAGCTTCAACTAATTTTGTTACAGCTAAGTATGTCGGATATCCCGGATTAGGAATTAAAACTTCATCACCAGGATTTAAGAAAGCTAAAGAAACATGCATTATACCCTCTTTAGAACCCATTAATGGCAGTACTTCATTTTCAGGGTTAACCTCTACATTAAAATATTTTTTATAAAAATTTGATATTGATTTTCTTAATTCATAAATACCTTGATAACTTTGATATTTATGAGCAACCTGATCAGATAAACTAGAATTAATTTCATCAATAACTTTTTCTGATGGATATAAGTCTGGGCTTCCTACTCCCATATTTATAACCGGTTCACCTAATGCAATCATTTTTGAAACTTCTCTAAGTTTCTTAGAAAAATAATATTCTTCAACACTATCTAATCTTTTTGCATGTTTAATCATTTCATCTGATTTTTATAGATTCCTAATAGTTTTAAAGATTCAGCCTTATCTTTAATTAATTCAAATGCTTTATTGAAATCATTTATGTTGCTAAAGGTAGTATCAATAAAAAATGAATATTTCCAAGGTAATTCGATTATTGGTAAAGATTGAATTTTTGTTAAATTAAGATTGTAATTTTTTAAAATAGTCAAGACATTTGCCAAGCTTCCGGTTTTATGGCTTAATGAAAATTTTAATGATGCTTTATCAAAGTTCTCTGAATTAGATGTATTATTTTTTGAAATGACTACAAACCTTGTTTCATTTTTCTTAATGGTTTGAATATTCTTTTCGATTATTTTAAGGCCATAAAGTTTAGAAGCTTCTACACTAGCAACAGCCCCTGTGTTTTTTATTTTATTTTCTGAAATTCGTTTTGCTTCTTCAGCTGTATCTTTTCCTTCAACTAGTGTTATTTTTGGGAAATCTTTGAAAAATTTTTTACATTGAAGAAGTGCCATGGGGTGAGAAGAAACAATTTCCAAATCGTTAAAACTCACACCAGGATAAACCATTAACTGATGGTTTATATTTACAAAATATTCGCCAACTATATTTAAATTTAAATTATCAATAAGAGCATAGTTTGGTATGATTGAACCAGCTATAGAATTTTCAATTGCCATAATACCAAAGTTGGAATCACCACTTACAACCGAATCTACTAATTCATCGAATGATAAAAATTCATTAACCTCAATTGAATCACCAAAATATTCTTTAGCTACTTGATCATGATAAGATCCCTTTATGCCTTGAATTCCAATTTTTTTCATTATTACTTTAAAAAAAAAGTCCCGAATAAATCAGGACTTTATAAAATATATTTTAAAAATTATTAAATATACAAAGACCTGATTCTTGCTTCATAATAGAAGAAAAAATAAAATTTTTGATAAAAATAATTACGTTTCATAACTTATAAAGAGTAAATGTAGTATTACTTATTGAAAAAACAAAAATCAATTTAAAAAACTAATGAATTTTATTTTTTAATTTCTTATCATAGAAACATGTTTTTTAATAAATATTTGAGACAATAATTGTTTCATTTGATCAAACTCGATTAGAAAAGCATCATGACCATGAACAGATTTAATTGTCTTGAAAAAAATATTTTCTTTAATTCTACATGCCTTATAAAATGTTTCTCGATTTTGATAATCAGTGAAAAAAAGATCTGAATCAACAGAAACTATAAAAATATTTCCTTTGATTTTGGAAATAATATCTTCAAATTTAACTTTTTCGTTTCTTGTAATATCAATTGTAGATAAAAGATGGTTCATTAGTTTATATGCTTGAAGTTGAAATCTTTGTTGGAGTTTTTTTCCATGGTGTAGTAACCAACTTTCAACATTAAAAACATCTGAGTCTTTTGATCTGCCAAACTTTTTTTGAAAAGACAAAGGTGATCTGTAACATAACATGGCATGCATCCTAGCATCGTGAACAGGTTGAGAGGAATTATTTAAAATTTGTTTTTGAAGTCTGGTATTGGCAAGCAACCAATCACTTGATGTCCAATCAGAAGCAATAGGAATATAATTTTCTGACAAATCAGGAAAAATGGCAGCCATTTCCCAAACTAAACCTCCACCAATTGAGCCACCAATAACTGCAAATAGTTTATTGATATTCAATTTTTCTAAACCAATTATAAAAATATTTGCGATGTCTCTTAAAATTAAATCTTCATAATTTCTAATTAGAAATCCATCGTATCCATTTCCAGGAAAATTAAATGCAATAACTGTATAGTTTTCAGTATCAATCAATTTATCATTTCCAATAATTGAATTCCACCAACCACTATCGCCAGCGACATTAGAATTTCCAGTTAGAGCATGATTAACTAAAACTATTGGTGCTTGACCTACTGGTTTGCCAAAAACTTGATAAGTAAGCTCAATATTAAAAGAGGTTTTATTTTCAGAAATAAAATTTTTAATATTGAGCTTTTTTAATTCAGACATAATACTAGACTAAAACCTTAGAATCAATTTTTGAAAAAGCTAATTCTAAATCTTTTTTAAGATCTTCGATATCCTCAAGACCCACTGAAAGTCTAATTAAATCACTTGTAACTCCCGTAGAAGCTTGATCTTCTGGTCCTAATTGCTGATGCGTTGTACTAGCTGGATGAATAATTAAAGATTTAGTATCTCCAATATTAGCTAACAATGAAAAAATAGATGTTTTGTCTGCAACCGTTTTTGCAGATTCATATCCACCTTTGACTCCAAAGGTAACTATTCCACTTTGTCCTTTTGGAAGATATTTTTTAGCTAATGAATTGTAATTACTTGATTCTAAACCAGGATAATTTACCCACTCTACCTCACTTCTTTTTTCAAGCCATTTTGCAAGTTCTAAAGCGTTACTACTGTGTTTTTTAATTCTAATATCTAATGTCTCTAAACCTTGTATAATTTGAAAAGCATTAAAAGGACTTAATGCTCCTCCCAAGTCTCTTAACCCTTCTATTCTCACCTTTGCAATAAAAGCAGCTGCTCCTATAGCATCATGGTATATTAAACCGTGATATCCAGGTGAAGGTTCTGTAAACTCAGGGAATTTACCACTAGACCAGTCGAAAGTACCAGCATCAATTATTACTCCGCCCAGTGCAGTTCCATTCCCATTGATATATTTAGTTAAAGAATGAATGACAATGTTTGCTCCATGCTCAATTGGATTTAATAAAGCTGGTGACGCAACAGTATTGTCCACAATAAATGGAACCTTTGATGCTTTTGCATGATTTGAAATTTCTTTTAAATCTAAGACATCTAGTTTTGGATTTCCAAGAGACTCTGCAAAGAAGACTCTTGTGTTTTCTTGAACAGCTTCTGCAAAATTTTGTGGATCGGAAGGATCTACAAAAGTAGTAGTAATTCCTAATCTTGGAAGTGTAACATTTAATAAATTAAATGTACCACCGTATAAACTGCTTGATGCTACAATATGATCTCCTGCTCTTAATAATACTAATAGAGCTGTAGAAATTGCTGCAGTACCAGATGCTGTAACAACAGATGCAATTCCTCCTTCAAGGGCTGCTAATCTTTGTTCCAATACATCATTTGTTGGATTATTTAATCTAGTGTAAATATATCCTGGTTCTGCTAATGCAAATAAATTTGCTGCATGATCAGAATCATTGAATACATAAGATGTAGATTGATAAATAGGAACAGCTCTTGTTCCTTGGCTTAAGCTTGTATCATGACCTGCATGTAAAGCTTTTGTTGATAATTTTTGTTCACTCATTTTTATATATTTAATTATTATAAATTAAATTTATAATTAGATGTGATTTGACAATTAAAAGGGTGTGAAGCATCTGCTTTAGCACTTTTTTAGAGAGGTTGCAATCAGTCAAATCGATCCTCTAACAATAAATTAGATTGCTAAACTATATATTTTTTTTATAAAATAAAATAAAATTATCTAAAATTTACTGAGATTCCTGCTGATAAGGTATTATACTCTTGAAAAGTAAAATCTGCAAACGCACTAAATACTAAAAATTTAAATTTAGCACCTATTGTTGTCTTATATCCAGATGCATTGAAACTCATATCAATAGGGTCCATAAGAGATTTAGTAATTGGTAAACCAGAATCCGAATTATACTCTAAGTTGTATTCACCAAGTAATCTAAATGATGAATTCCCGCCTGAATATCCAAATGAACTGTACACATTAAAGATTAATAAATCTACTGAGGCTAACAATAAAAGATTATAGTTATTCAAACTAAACTGTGCAACCTGTCCTTTTCCATCAATAGAGCTAAAGGATTGAATATCATAATCTATATCCATATTGGAGTAAGAAGCAAAAGCAGATACGTTTAATGGAAATTTATCTATTGGACCAAAATATTGTAATAAATTATGTTTAACTCCTAAACCCTTTAAAGACATGTCTACTCCATTTCTATGATATTCAGGGCTATATCTTAATATAATTTCTGTATCAAACGGAATACCAACTCCTAATTGTAAAACTGGTGCTGGTATTGAGCCAAGTGGAAGTTTACTTTTAATTCCTCTTGGAGCTTTTACAGTTGTTGAAATTTCAGGATATAAACCATCCTTTGGAATAGTAATAAATAAATTTTCTTGCCTATTGTCTCCGGCTATTGTTGGTAAATTATCAACATCTGTTGTAATATAATCAAGATCAGTAATTGAAAAACTTCTGTCAGAAGAAGGAACAAAAGAAGTGTTTATTCTTAAAGACAAATCAACCCCTAACTTTTTATGGACTTTAGCTGTATTGTACCAACCGCTATTAGTACTATATATAGCTCCTTTCATTAAAGGATTCAAATACCTTTCAAATATTTTTTTTGAGTCACTTTCTACAGAGAATAAAATTGATTCAAGGCCAGAGGATTGAGAAAATACAATCAATGGTAAAAATAATACAATAAAAAATATTGATTTAAAATTCAATTATTAAACTTTAAACAAATATACGCTCTAAATTATTTTATTTCTTTTTATTATTTCCCTTTTTATTTCCAGATCCTCCAGCAAATGAAGTCAAATCATATTTTAATCTAAATACAGTATATCTGGGCTGTATAACATAAGATCTAGTTTGACTGTATAATTGATTAAAACTGTCTCTATTTATTGAAGTGTCATTAAATAAATTAGTTACACCAATTCCAAACTCCCATTTGGACCCGTCTTTATTGTAAGATAAATCTGCTTCTAAAAATCTATACTCATTTAAAGTAACGTTTTCGTCTCTGTAATAATTGTATGAATAATCAGCAGTAAACACAAATCCCTTTCCAAAATATGCATCAACTTTTACAAATGGAGAGTCTGTATAAAAATAACTCTTAAAATCACCAGTATCATATAAACGCTTATTATAACTATAACCAATTTCAACATTTGGTTTATCTCTAAAATTAGTAGCTAGACTCGCTTTATAGCTTTGTGTAAAATTAACTTGTTCAGTAAGTCTTTCGTTTATTATATTATTAAAATTACTGTAATTAAAATTCATATTAAATCCAGCTTTAAAGTTTTTAAATCTTTTGTCAATACGACCAGAAGCAGTATAATTATCTCTTGGTAAATTAGAATTTATAGCAGATCTAACACTGCTTATTCCACTAATAAGTGTATTGTTTTGAATTGTATTACTTCTTTTTGAATATCCAAGTCTAGCAAAAACGTTAGTAAAGTTGAAAATATTTATGCTTTGATAATTTAAGTTATAATTATAAATTTTTGCAGCTTCTAAAGTTGGATTACCTTGAAAGAATGAATTGTAATTATTAAAAACATATCCTTCAGCTAAATTATTAACATCAGTAAATTGATTGGTAGCTCTATAAGTAAACCTAAGTGATTCAGAATCTTTAAACTTTATAAAAACTCTCATATCAGGTCTAATATCTGAGTATGAATTAGAAACCATTCTACCTAACTGAATATTTTCAGTTTTATAAGAATTTATAGTAAATCCAGGTTCCATTGTAAAAATTCCTGTAATAAATCTATAGTTAAAGGATAAGTATGCATCACTAAAATTGAAGTCTACATTATTATTTAAAACATCTTCATTGAATGACAATTCTGAGTTATTATCTAAAATTTGGAAAATATTAGAATTAAAGTTTTGTTTAACATCTGTAACTCCGAATGTGAAATTTAAATTTGATTTGGGAGTTAATATATAATAGTAATCTAATTTAGCTTCAATTTTGTCAGTTTCAACCATCCTATTTTGATTAATATTAAACTTAGATTGGCTTGTGTTTAAAGGTATTATATCCCTAAACGGTTGAATATCTCTAACAGCTCTGTAAAAAGGATCTTCAGTTTGAGACAAATGTTGAGCCTCAAAAGAAAATATGTTGTCTTCGTTTAAAGTGTAATATGCCTTTAACTCTTGATTTATAGAACTAGGCTTATCAGATCTCAGCAAGTTTATTTCGTCTAATTCAATTGGCTGAATTGTAGGACCGTTTGAAGAATCCAGATAAGTTCCTGATACTAAATCTGTAGTTTCTATATTTTCTGCTGATTTTATTAATAAATTATATTCAGTTTGAAGTTTGTCATTGGGATTAAATTCGGTAGTAAATTTATAAAGCTGTTGCTTATTATCTTGAACAACAAAATCCTCAGTATCTTGAATAACTCCAGTGCTTGTGTAATTTCTTGATATTTTTTCTTCAATTATATTTTTTGTTTTTGCCAAAATTGCAAATCCACTAACTTGCCAAATATCATTATTAAAAGATTTGCTAAAGTTATAAGCACCTAGTTCTGCATCAATAGATTTTGCTTGATTGTTTTGTAAACTTCCAAGTCCAGCTCCATCAGAGGAAATACTTATTGACGTTCCGTTTTGAGAATTTAGATTTCCAAATCCTCCTCCAAACTTATAGAAATCTCTTCTTGAAAGAACAGGTTCACCGATATTATTGGTATTTGTTAAAAGACTCATACTGAAATCTTTAGCGTAATAAAAAACTTTTGGAGCAGCTAGAACTCTATCATCATTACCTATTCCACCCAATATCTCACCAAACCAAAATTTGTCTTTTCCACTTTTTAAACTAATATTTATAGCAATATTATCTTCATTATTAGTTACGTTTCTAAGTTGTCCTGCTTCAGTAAAATTTCTTAAAACCTCAATTTTTCCAACTGCTTTTGCAGGTAAATTTTGGGTTGCTAATTTTGAGTCTCCATCAAAAAAGTCTTTTCCTTCAACCGTAATTTTAGTTATTTCTTTACCCTCAACTTCCACTCTACCATCCTCATTAATTTCAACACCAGGCAAGTTTTTTAAAACATCTGCTAATTTTTTTTCAGTTCCAGTGTTAAATGAATCTGCATCGTAGACTATAGTATCTCCTTTAATCGTTACAGGCATTGTGTACACCAACTCAACTTCATCTAAAGCTTCAGCCTGTTCCTCTAAAATTATATTTTTTTCGAAATTTTCAGTTAAGTTCAAATCAAAAACAACTTCTTTAAAACCAATAAATGAAACCTTAATTTCATAATCAGTACCTTTTTTTAGTGAAACTCTGAAATATCCAGTATCACTGGATATACCAAAGCCATCTAGAATTTTTGATTCTTTTTCAACAGCTATTACGTTAGCTCCCATTATCATATTTCCGTAAGCATCGGATATTTTTCCCTCGAATCTTACCTGTGAATAGGTCATTAAGGAAGAAAATAATAATATAATTGACAATATTTTGTTCATAATAATTTAAATTAAATCTAGATTATCTTCTTATTCTAACTGCTCCTCCTCTGTTTCCGCCTCCTCGTTGATATCTCTCCCTCATTTCCTTGGCTTTATCTTCCTGAATTGTTAAAAACTCAGAATTTGATACGACTTTTCCCTTGTTAGGTTCTTTAAGTTTTATTTTTTCTTCTGGATTTAAAACAACTTTTGTACAAATCATTACTCTGTTGTCATCACCAATTTCTAATATTAAACCAGGCAATCCACCATACATCGCTGGACCAGTTGAAACAGGAATTTCAGGAGTAAACCAAGCGGTCATAGTCACTAGTTTAGTTTTAGGTAAGGCAGGATTATTCTGCTCATCATTTGAGTTTTGTCCTCTATTTCTACTAAAACTCATAACTCTATCCTCTACTTCTTTGGTATATGTAGCTTTGTAGGCATTATATTTTCCAATTTTTTTAGTTTCACCTGTCATAACCCATTTTGTAGGCGTAATACTGTCTTTAATTAAAAACACTTTTCCAAATAACTCTCTTTTATTTGTGTAAGTTTTTTCTTGAATATTCTTAAAAATATCACCCTGCGCAGGTCCAGTAACAAATTGCATCCAATTAAAACCACCACCACCAGATCCACCAGCATCTAAGGTTACTTCTTCCTTGAAATATGAAGATTTACTGTCAAAATCTAAAATATAGTTTTTTTCCAAAGCAGTTTTCATTCTTGCTTTCATATATTTTTGTCTTTCAGGAGACATGTTTTTCATCCAGTCCATATTAACAGTACTTTTTGACATATAATAAGCCTTACCAAGGAACTCTTGCGAGTAGCCCTCAAAACTTAAAAACATTAGAAGAAGAATTAGTTTTTTCATAATTTTAATTTTATATAATCTTTACGACATTAAATAGACAACAATTAAGCCATAAAGTTTAATTGTATTAATTTATATCAAATATAAATTATAAATTAGAGGTCTTTGTTCAAACTTAAATATAAATTATGCATATAGCCATCGCAGGAAATATAGGTGCCGGAAAAACTACTTTAACAAAATTATTAGCTAAAAAATACAAATTTGAAGGTCATTATGAAGACGTATTAAAAAACCCTTACTTAGATGATTTTTATGATCAGATGGAAAGGTGGTCATTTAATCTTCAAATTTACTTTTTAAACAGTAGGTTTCGTCAGATATTAGAATTTAACGAAAATGGTAAAAACATTATTCAAGACAGAACAATCTATGAGGATGCTTTTATTTTTGCTCCAAACTTAAAAGCTATGGGTCTTATGACTAACAGAGATTTTGAAAATTATAAATCCATTTTTAATTTAATGGAATCTTTCGTTAAAGGGCCTGATTTATTGATTTATCTTAGAAGTGAAATTCCAAATCTAGTTGATCAAATACACAAAAGAGGGAGAGATTACGAGAGTTCAATAAGCATTGATTACCTAAGTAGATTAAACGAAAGGTATGAGGCCTGGATTCAAACTTATAATAAAGGTAAATTACTTATTATTGATGTTGACGATTTGGATTTTGTTAAAAACAAAAAAGACCTTCAAACAATTATCGATAAAATCGATCAAAGCTTAGAAGGTCTTTAAAATATACTTCTTTATTATACTTATTTCTTATTAATTTGTCCCATAGCTGCAATACCTCTTTTGTCAGCTTCAGACATAACTTTATCTTTTGTTCCAGATATAAATTCAGACTTTTTTGTAGCACCATTAACTCCATTTTCTTCAGTTGTTACAGTCATAGTCCAAACATCATTATCTGATTCAATAATTACTTCTTTTTTAATTTCATGATCAGCAGAAGCATGATCAGAGTCCAGCGAATGTCCACCTAAAATCGGAGCAATAACAAGACCAATTAAACAAGTAAGTTTTATTAAAATATTCATTGAAGGTCCAGAGGTATCTTTAAACGGATCTCCTACAGTATCTCCAGTTACAGCAGCCTTGTGAGCGTCAGAACCTTTATAAGTCATTTCACCATTAATTTCAACACCAGCCTCAAATGATTTTTTTGCATTATCCCATGCACCACCTGCATTGTTTTGAAATATAGCCCATAATACACCACTTACAGTTACACCAGCCATATATCCACCAAGCATTTCAGCAATTGCTAAATTATCCATTCCAAAAATCATTGGAACAAAAGCAATTAACAATGGAAACCCTATAGTTAAAACTCCAGGAAGCATCATTTCTTTTAAAGAAGCTTGAGTTGAAATAGCAACACATTTATCGTATTCTGGTTTTCCAGTACCCTCCATAATTCCTGGAATGTCTTTAAATTGTCTTCTAACTTCCTGTACCATTTCCATTGCAGCTTTTCCTACAGCATTCATAGCTAAAGCAGAAAAAACAACAGGAACCATACCTCCAACAAATAACATTGCTAAAACCGGAGCTTTAAAAATGTTAATACCATCTATTCCAGTAAATGTAACGTAAGCTGCAAATAAAGCTAATGAAGTTAATGCAGCAGAAGCAATAGCAAATCCTTTTCCAGTTGCAGCAGTAGTATTACCTACAGAATCTAAGATGTCTGTTCTTTCTCTTACAATAGGATCTTGTTCACTCATTTCAGCAATACCACCTGCATTATCAGAAATTGGACCAAAAGCATCAATTGCTAATTGCATAGCTGTAGTTGCCATCATTGCAGAAGCAGCTAAAGCAACACCATAAAAACCAGCAAAGAAATAAGAAGCCCAAATTGCACCTGCAAATAAAAGTACAGATGGAAATGTAGAAATCATCCCAGTTGCTAAACCAGCAATAATATTAGTTCCAGCTCCAGTGCTTGATTGTTGTACAATTTTTAAAATTGGACTTTTTCCAAGACCAGTATAATATTCAGTCACAGAAGAAATAACAGCTCCAACAACTAATCCTACTAGGGTTGCGTAAAACACACTCATGGATGAAATTTCTTTTAATCCTTCACCAAAAAATTCCATTTTCATAGTTTCAGGAAGCATCCAGTCACATAGTATATAACAAGAAATAGCTACTAAGGCAATTGAAGTCCAGTTACCTTTATTAAGAGCAGTCATTACTTCATTTTCTTTAGCATCGTTAGATTTTATACTTACTAGTAATGTTCCAATTATTGAAATGATTATCCCAGCACCAGCAATAGCAATTGGAAGTAATATGGGGCCTATACCACCAAAAGCATCAGAAATAACACCTCCCATATCTTTAATAACATAATTACCAAGAACCATCGCTGCAAGTACAGTAGCAACGTAAGAACCAAATAAATCAGCCCCCATTCCCGCAACATCACCTACATTATCTCCAACATTATCAGCAATAGTAGCTGGGTTTCTAGGATCATCTTCAGGAATTCCAGCCTCAACCTTACCAACTAAATCAGCACCAACGTCTGCAGCTTTAGTGTAAATTCCACCACCTACTCTTGCAAATAAAGCAATCGATTCAGCTCCAAGAGAGAATCCTGCCAATGTTTCTAAAACAATTGTCATGTCTTCAGTACTAGTCCAAACACCATCCATAAAGAAATTAAAAAATAAAATGAAAAATGCTGTCAGTCCAAGTACCGCTAATCCGGCAACACCCAGTCCCATAACAGTTCCTCCTCCAAATGATATTTTTAATGCAGTTGGCAAACTTGTTCTAGCCGCTTGAGTTGTTCTAACGTTAGTTTTTGTTGCAATTTTCATTCCCATATTTCCAGCCCATGCAGAGAAAAATGCTCCAAAAACAAAAGCAATAACAATAAGCCAATGCGTAGTTGGCACTATAACTGAAACACCAGCTAAAGCTAAACTGACAACAAGAACAAATACTGCTAAAAGTTTATATTCTGCATTTAAAAAAGCTAATGCTCCCTCATATATGTGATCTGAAATTTCTTTCATTTTTCCATCACCAGCATCTTGTTTCATTACCCAAGATTTCTTGTAAAGCATGTAAGCTAATCCAATTGAAGCCAGGATTATAGGCATGTAAATTGCTAAAGATTCCATATTATATATTAATTTTATTAAATTTTAATTTTGATCGCAAAAGTAGTCAAATAGGGTGAATTACAAAACTGATTTTTATTTATACATTACCTTCTTAATAGATTTGATAACATCATCACTATTTGGTAGCCATTCTGCAAGTAAAACCGGAGAGTATGGCGCAGGTGTATCCGCAGTATTTATTTTTTCAATTGGAGCGTCTAAATAATCAAAAATTTGATTTTGCACTTGGTAAGTTATTTCGGTTGATATATTACCAAAAGGCCACGATTCTTCTAAAATAACTAATCTATTAGTTTTTTTAACTGATTCTAAAATGGTATCCATATCAAGTGGTCTTATCGTTCTAAGGTCAATTAATTCAACTTCAATTCCTTCATCTTTAAGTTTATCAACCGCTATTTGTGCTTGTTTTAATATTTTTCCAAAAGAAACAAGAGTTACATCTTTACCTGTAATTTTCACTTCAGCTTTGCCAATAGGAATCAAATATTCTTCCTCTGGAACTTCACCTTTATCTCCATACATTTGTTCTGACTCCATAAATATAACAGGATCATTATCTCTAATTGCTGATTTTAATAAACCCTTAGCATCATACGGATTTGAAGGGACAATTACCTTTAGCCCAGGGCAGTTTGCGTACCAACTTTCAAAAGCTTGAGAATGAGTAGCAGCTAATTGACCCGCTGAACCAGTTGGTCCTCTAAAAACAATGGGACAAGGAAACTGACCTCCTGACATTTGTCTAATTTTTGCAGCATTATTTATAATTTGATCAATACCAACAAGTGCAAAATTGAATGTCATGAATTCAATTATTGGTCTATTACCAGTCATAGTAGATCCAACTCCAATTCCAGCAAATCCAAGCTCAGAGATTGGAGTGTCAATCACTCTTTTATCACCAAATTCATCCAACATTCCCTTAGAAGCTTTGTAGGCACCGTTGTATTCAGCTACCTCTTCTCCCATTAAAAAAATTGACTGATCTAGTCTCATTTCCTCTGACATAGCTTCGCAAATTGCCTCTCTAAACTGAATAACTCTCATATTGGATTAAAATTTGGTGCAAAAATATTAAATATTTAAAGATTTTAATGTGTTTATTATTAAAATAAATACTATGCGTGCATAGTATTTTTCTGATTTTTATATATATTTGTTTGATAAATTAATTATTGTTTATGAAAATTTTAGTTTGCATAAGTCATGTTCCTGATACAACTTCCAAAATCAACTTTACTGATGATGATACAAAATTTGACACCCAAGGTGTTCAATTTGTTATTAACCCAAATGACGAATTTGGATTAACTAGAGCCATGTGGTTTAAAGAAAAGCAAGGTGCATCAATTGATGTTATAAATGTTGGAAACTCGTCATCGGAACCAACCTTAAGAAAAGCATTAGCAATTGGGGCAGATAAAGCCATAAGAATAAATTCAGAACCTTTAGATGGATTTTTTGTTGCCAAACAAATTGCAGAATATGTACAAACTAATTCTTACGACTTGATCATTGCTGGAAGAGAATCAATAGACTATAATGGTGCTATGGTTCCAGGACTTGTGGCGGGGTTATTAAAAATGAATTATGTAACCAATTGCACCAAACTAGAAATTGATAATGGAAAAGCTAAGATGGACAGAGAAATTGATGGTGGAAAAGAAACCTTAAGTTGTAGTCTTCCTCTTATTATTGGAGGTCAAAAAGGATTAGTTGAAGAAAGTGATTTAAGGATACCAAACATGAGAGGGATAATGCAAGCTAGACAAAAACCTTTAGAAGTTTTAGAAGCATTTGAATTCTCTTCCAACACTAATACTATCAAGTTTTACAAACCTGAGCCTAAACAAGCTGTGAAACTTGTTTCTGCTGATAATCTAGATGAATTAATTAATCTGCTTCACAAAGAAGCAAAAGTTTTATAAAATATGTCTGTACTTACTTATATAGAATCCTCAAACGGAAAAATTAAAAAAAATGGATTTGAACTTGCTTCATATTCATGCGAATTGGCAAAATCATTAAATACAGATGTGGTTGCTTTAACAATTAACGCTGAAGATGTTAATGAATTAAGTAGTTATGGTATTAAAAAGATAATTAAAGTTAATAACGAATCTTTAAATAAATTTAGCGCTAGTAGTTTCGCAGATATTATTTCTAAAGTAGCTGACAACACAAGCTCTAGCCACATTGTACTTTGCAGCAGTTTAGATTCTAAATATTTAGCTCCATTATTGGCAGCTGATATTAACGCTGCTTACGTAAATAATGTAATTGGGCTACCAACTAATTTAGAACCATTTACAGTTAAAAGAAGTGCGTTTACAAATAAAGCCTTTAGCGATTCATCTGTGAGTTCGGAAAAAATAATTATAGGACTTTCAAATAATTCATTTGGTTTAGTTGAAAGCTCAGTTTCTACTGAGATAGAAGAGTTAGATTTCGAAGTACAAAATTCAAATTTAACAGTAGATTCATCTGAAAAAGTATCAGGTCAAATTTCTATTGCAGATGCTGATATTGTTGTTTCAGCAGGAAGAGGAATGAAAGGTCCTGAAAACTGGAATTTAATTGAAGATCTAGCTGATACATTAGGAGCAGCTACTGCATGCTCTAAACCAGTTTCTGACATGGGTTGGAGACCACATAGTGAACACGTTGGTCAAACTGGAAAACCTGTAGCAACCAATTTATATATAGCTATTGGAATTTCTGGTGCAATTCAACACTTAGCCGGCATTAATTCATCTAAAATTAAAGTTGTAATTAATAATGATCCCGAAGCACCCTTTTTTAAAGCTGCTGATTATGGAGTTGTGGGAGACGCCTTTGATGTAGTCCCAAGATTGAATGAAAAACTAAAAGAATTTAAAGCACAAAACTCATAAATTTTTAATATTTTAGAAGTAATTATTTACCCTTCTAATTGAATGAGTTTAATACGTTTAACAATAGATAGAATTTCCTATAGTCAAAACACAAATGGTGCCTATGCATTATTATTGTCTGAAAAAGATGGAAAACGAAAACTTCCTGTTGTTATTGGTGCATTTGAAGCCCAATCTATTGCAGTTGCATTAGAAAAAGAAATTAAACCACCAAGACCTTTAACTCACGATCTATTTAAAAATTTTTCTGACTGCTTTGAAATTAAAATAAAGCAAGTTATTATTCATAAAATTATTGATGGAGTTTTTTTTTCTAGTTTGATTTGTGTGAGAGATAAAATTGAAGAAATTATTGACTCTAGAACCTCTGATGCAATAGCATTAGCAATAAGATTCAATTCTCCAATCTTTACTTATGAAAGTGTTTTAGAAAAAGCAGGCATAATAATAAAAGCTGGAGGAGAAAAGGTAAAAAAAGAGAGCGATAAATCAAAAAAAGTTGATTTAAATAAAATGTCAATTAAACAAATTAAAAATGCAATCGAGGTAGCTGTAAAAAATGAAGATTATGAATTAGCCGCTCAATTGAGAGATAAACTAACTGAAAAAAATGAGTAATTATTTAACAGGATTCCTAAGCAATGAAATTTTACAAAATGAAATAATTCTTAGTCAAGGATTTTCTTTTGAAAGTATTTTTAGAGGAATTATTGGAATGATTTTTCTAATATTTGTTGCCTATATATTTAGTAATAATCGAAAAGCAATAAATTGGAAATCTGCCTTAATTGGATTATCAACACAATTAATATTAGCCATTCTTGTTTTAAAAGTCGACTTTGTTCAGAAAATCTTTGAATTTTTTGGAAAAATATTTGTTAAAACTTTAGATTTTACAATGGAAGGAAGTAAATTTCTTCTTGGTGACATGGTCAATGTCGAGACTTTCGGCTACGTGTTTTTATTTCAAGTTCTTCCTACAATTATATTCTTTTCAGCATTGACATCTGTTTTATTTTATCTTGGAGTTATTCAAAAAGTTGTAAAAATATTAGCATTAAGCTTAAGTAAACTTTTAAATATTTCAGGTGCTGAAAGCCTAAGTGTAGCTGGAAATATTTTTCTAGGTCAAACCGAAGCTCCATTAATGATTAAGGCTTATTTAGATAAGATGACTAAATCTGAAATTCTTCTAGTTATGATCGGAGGAATGGCAACTGTAGCAGGAGGTGTATTGGCTGCATATATAGGGTTTTTAGGTGGTGAAGATGAAGTTTTAAAACTTTTTTACGCTAAACATTTACTCACTGCATCTGTTATGGCTGCGCCTGGTGCAATTGTAATTTCGAAAATTTTGTTCCCAGAAACAGATACAATTAATAAAGATGTTTCAGTTTCTCAAGATAAAATCGGTTCAAATTTATTAGATGCTATAGCAAATGGTACAACTGAAGGATTAAAATTAGCAGCAAATGTTGGAGCTATGCTTTTGGTATTTATTGCTTTTATAGCAATGATAAATTTTGGATTTGAAAAAGTTGGGGCTATTTCTGGATTAAATTATTGGATAAGTGATAATACCACCTACCAATTCCTTTCAATAGAATTTATTTTGGGCTATACTTTTTCACCTGTAATGTGGATAATCGGAGTCGCGAAAGAAGATATGGCTTTAATGGGTCAACTTTTAGGAATAAAGTTAGCAGTGAGTGAATTTATTGGATACATGCAATTAGCCGAACTTAAGGATATTTCTAATATGGTCCATTTGCAATACGAAAAATCGATAATAATGGCCACCTACATGTTGTGTGGATTTGCCAACTTTGCTTCTATTGGAATTCAAATAGGAGGAATTGGATCTTTAGCTCCTAATCAAAGAACAAATTTATCAAAATTTGGAATGATTGCGGTTCTTGGTGGTACTTTAGCTTCACTATTATCTGCCACTATCGCTGGAATGATAATTGGTTAATATTTTTTAATAAGTTAAAGGATATTTTTATGCTCAATTTTAGTTAATTTATATTTTTGAATTCTTATTTATTTTAAATGAAACAATATTTAGACTTAGTTAAGCACGTTCTAGAAAATGGTAATGAAAAATCCGACAGAACTGGTACCGGAACAAAAAGTGTATTTGGTTATCAAATGCGTTTTGATTTATCAAAGGGATTTCCAATGATCACAACAAAGAAAGTTCATTTGAAATCAATAGTTCATGAACTATTATGGTTTATAAAAGGTGAAACTAATATTGAATATTTAAAAAACAATGGTGTTAAAATCTGGGATGCTTGGGCTGATTCTAATGGTGATTTAGGTCCTGTTTATGGACACCAGTGGAGAAATTGGAACAGTGATGGAATTGATCAAATCTCTGATGTTATTAATACTTTAAAGCAAAATCCAGACAGTCGGAGAATGCTTATAACGGCGTGGAATCCAGGTGTTCTTCCAGACACAAAAGAAAGTTTTGAAGAAAATGTCAAAAAAGGTAAAGCAGCATTACCACCTTGTCATGCTTTTTTTCAATTTTACGTACACAATAATAAATTGTCTTGTCAACTTTATCAGAGAAGTGCTGATATATTTTTAGGTGTTCCGTTCAATATCGCCTCTTATGCTTTACTCACTGAAATGATTGCTCATGTTTGTGGTTATAAAACAGGAGATTTTATTCACACATTTGGAGATGCACATATATACAATAATCATGTCGAACAATTAAATCTTCAACTTTCAAGAGAACCGAGAAACTTACCTAAATTAAAAATATTAAATAAAATCAATAATATAAACGATTTTAAATTTGAAGATTTTGAGATAAGCGAATACAATCCACATCCTCACATTAAAGGTAAAGTAGCTGTTTAATTTGACAATAACATTCTTTTTGGTATGTTAATTTTTTGTATTTCCTCAGTAAATTTTAATTTTATAGAAAAATATTAAATAATAATTACCCATAATTTAATATCTTATATTTTTTTTAGATAACATGTGTTATCGGCACGCAATTTGATAAATAATTTATAAAAACAATATTTTGAAATTTAATAAACAAATTACTTTTTTTTCATTAGTATTTATTTTTGTTGTTGGATTAACTAATTATGATAATATTTTATATTCATATAAAAGGTCTGTCCACAAAAATAATTTAGAAAATAGTTCAATCAAATCAACTTATAAGTTGAACAAATCAGAAAGAAAAAAAATTAGCCTTCCACCCAACCAATATCAAGAAAAAATGTGGGAACTTTCAATGAATCCAATGACTGGTAAAACAGAAATTAGCAGTTTATTTGAAACCCAATATAAATTAAACAAGTCACAAGAATCCTTAGTTAAAAGCTTTAGTGTTCCTGGGGAATCTGAAGAAATGAAATGGGTTAGTAGAGGACCTAACAATGTTGGTGGAAGAACTAAAGGATTAATGTTCGATCCAAATGATGAAAATGATGAAACTGTATTTGCTGGAGGAGTTAGCGGTGGTCTATTTAAAAACACAAACATTTCAGATCCAAATTCATCAGAATGGATACATATTAAAGGAATTCCAGAAAATATTCCAGTATCATCTATTGTTTACGATCCAAATGATTTAAAAACTTTTTATGTTGGAACCGGAGAATCTTACACAGGTGCAGAAGCATTAGGAAACGGACTTTGGAAATCAAGTGATGCTGGTGAAACATGGACAAATGTTTTTGGAGGTAAATCTGAAACAGAAACTGTTTACAGAAGTAATGGTAATTTTGTTAAGATTA
>CAJQMK010000048.1 GCA_905479415.1 uncultured Flavobacteriaceae bacterium
GTGCAAGAAAAGGAAAATTTGATTCTGATGGAAAACCACTTGCAATACCAGGCTCAAACTTACCTTTATCGGCAGCTGGAGTTTTAATTTTATGGTTAGGATGGTTTGGTTTTAATGGTGGTTCTGTATTATCTGCAGATCCAGCTCTTACATCATTAACATTAGTTACAACTTGTTTAGCTGCAGCTGCAGGTGGAATTGGCGCTGCTGTTTTATCAGGTATTTTATATAAGAATTTAGATCTAACTATGTTTATGAATGGAGTTCTTGGAGGTCTTGTTGGAATTACAGCTGGAGCAGATCAAATGCTTCCACATACTGCAATATTAATTGGTTTAATAGCAGGTGGAATTGTTGTTCTCTCAGTTGCATTATTAGATAAATGTAAACTAGATGATCCAGTTGGAGCAATTCCAGTACACTTATTTTGTGGAATTTGGGGAACTTTAGCTGTTGGATTATTTGGTGAATTAGCTGGATTTGATCAATTCATGGTACAATTAGCGTGTGTAGGTATCACTGGTGTTTTCTGTGTGATAGGTGGAACAGTTATTACTTTAATTGTAAAATCAATAGCAGGTTTAAGAGTAGACGAAAAAGAAGAAGAAGATGGTTTAGACATAGCAGAGCATGGAACCAGAGCTTACGGAGATTTTTCAATAAACTAATTATTTATAACTATTTTCATGAAAAATTAGTATCATGAAAATAAATTTTCTTTACAAACTGCAATGTTATTTAGTTATAACATTGCAGTTTTTTTATACATACGGTCAAAACGAAGTCAGTCAAGGTCCATATGAACAGCTTATTTTAAGAGGAGTTACTCTTATCAATGGAAATGGAGCCCCACCAATAGGTCCTGTAGACATAGAAATTAAAAAAAATATCATTACAAAAGTTCAAGTAGTAGGCTATCCAGGTGTTAGTGAAAGAAGAAATGGTCCTAAACTTGAAAAAAATGGAGTTGAATTTGACTACAGCGGAATGTTTGTTCTCCCTGGTTTTATTGATATGCATGGACATATTGGAGGAATATCTCAAGGAGCTGATCCAGAATATGTTTTTAATCTTTGGATGGCTCATGGAATTACAACAATTAGAGAACCTAGCGGAAGAGGATTAGATTTTACTTTGGATTTAAAAAGGAAAAGCCAAAGAAATTCAATTATAGCCCCACGAATATATGCTTACACAGGGTTTGGTAGTGGTTCCCAAGTGAATACAAAGGCTGATGCCATAAAATGGGTGCGAGATAACGCTAATAAAGGTGCAGATGGAATTAAATTCTTTGGAGCAAACCCTGCAATATTAGAAGCTGCAATAAAAGAAAATAAAAAACTTGGATTGAGGTCGGCATTTCATCACGCTCAAATGAGCGTAGCTAGATGGAATGTCTTAAACTCAGCAAAAGCTGGCTTAACAACAATGGAACACTGGTACGGACTACCAGAAGCTCTATTTAATGATAAAACAGTTCAAAACTACCCCCCTAACTATAATTATCAAAATGAACAGCATAGATTTGAAGAAGCAGGGAAATTATGGGAACAATCTGCAAAACCCTACAGTGAACATTGGAATAATGTAATGAATGAATTACTAAAACTTGACTTCACTTTAGATCCAACCTTCAATATATATGAAGCTAGTAGAGATTTGCACAGAGCTAGACGCGCTGAATGGCATGAAGAATATACTTTACCTTCATTATGGAAATTTTATGAACCAAGTAAAATTTCTCATGGTTCTTATTGGCATTATTGGGGAACTGAACAAGAAGTTCAGTGGAAAAAAAACTATAAATTATGGATGACTTTTGTTAATGAATTTAAAAATCGTGGAGGAAGAGTAACTACTGGTTCGGACTCAGGATTTATTTATCAACTATATGGTTTTGCTTATGTAAGAGAACTAGAACTTTTAAGGGAAGCTGGATTTCATCCCTTAGAGATTATTCGTGCAGCAACTTTAAATGGTGCTGAAGCACTTGGCGCTGAAAATAAAATTGGATCAATTGAGGTGGGAAAATTAGCAGACATTATTGTTATAAAAGAAAATCCCTTAGAAAATCTTAAAGTCTTTTATGGGACAGGTGCAATTAAATTAAATGATAATAATGAAGTGATTCGTGTTGGAGGAATTAAGTACACTATTAAAGATGGAATAATTTATGATTCTAAATTATTACTTAAAAAAGTTAAAGAAATGGTTTCTAATAAAAAAAATCAAGAAAATTTTAAAATAACCCAACCTGGCATAAAATGAAAATAACATTATTAATTAGCTGTATTGATCAAAAAGGGATCATTTCAAAAGTTACTGACTTTATTCATCAAAAAGAAGGAAATATTACTTATCTGGATCAATATGTTGAAAGAGACAAAAAAAAGTTTTTCATGAGACTGGAATGTGAATTTAACAAAACTCATTTTGAATTAATGCCATTTAAAAATAATTTTAAAAAAAATATCAGTGACATATTTAATTTTTCATTCAATATTTTTGATAATAATACAAAGAAAAAAATGGCAATCTTTGTTTCGAAATATGAACATTGTCTTTACGATATATTGAGTAGATATAAATCAGGGGAATTAAATATTGAAATTCCATTTATTATTAGTAATCATATAGAACTAAAAATAATTTCAAATCTTTTTGAAATTCCATTTTATCATATACCTCACAGTAAAAAAAACAAAGATCAAGCTCAAAATTTTCAAATAAAATTATTAAACAAGTACAAAATTGATTTTATTGTTCTAGCTAGATACATGCAAATAATTGGAAAAAAAATAACAAATCAATATCAAAATAATATAATAAATATTCATCATTCATTTCTTCCTGCATTTGCCGGAGCGAAACCCTATCATTCAGCTTTCGAAAGAGGAGTTAAGGTGATTGGAGCAACAAGTCATTATGTCGTTAATGAACTTGATGCAGGACCTATAATTGAACAATCTACAAGAAGAGTTTCACACTTAAACTCCATAGAGGATTTAATAAATAAAGGAAAAGATTTAGAAAAAATTGTATTATCTAGAGCAATTAAAATTCATACTCAAAATAAAGTTTTAGTATCAAACAATAAAACTATTATTTTTTCTTAACTAAACTTTTTAAAAATAATATACTTGAATTATTAAATATTTTAGGCTTATCAACATTTACAACATGACCGCAATCAGGAACAATAATTAACTTTGAATTTTTATGCTCCTTAGTTACGTGTTTAATTGATTCTAAAAACATGTAATCTTCAGATCCCATTAAATATAATGTTGGTATTTTTAATTCAACCTGTCTAAAAAGTTTCAATAGTGGATTTAATTCGGACGTTAATTTATACCATCTCATAAATTCTTTCTGGTATAATTTCTTGGCTTCGTTGATAAATAAAAGTCTTGATTTTTTATGATTTTTATAAG
>CAJQMK010000049.1 GCA_905479415.1 uncultured Flavobacteriaceae bacterium
ATAGCAAACCTAAAATGTTCTTTTAAAGTTTTACCAGCTACAATTTTATTTGGATCATAATACTTGAACGAGAAAGGGTTTGTTGAATTTTTTCCTTCATATTTTATATCTCCAATTCCTTTGTAATATTCTACGTTTCCTATAAGTGCCATTAAATTTTTTATTTTAAAGTTAATTCTAATTTTTTAACCCATAAATTATAAGCTTTTTTGTATTCACTTGAACTTAAATGAGGAGTAAATCTTTTCAAAAAATCGTTATCCATTATGTTTTTTCCAAATCTATTAAAATCTTTATCTCTGAGATCTACAGCTCTGGAAGCACCAATTGCACCAGTTGTTTCGTAAATCTCTATTTCGGTATTTATTAAGGTTGATATAGTATCACCAAAAACTTTTGATTTGAATAAATTATCATTTCCCGCTCTAATTAGCGATGGTCTAACCCCATCATTAATTAATATCTGGATTCCATAAACAAAAGCAAATGCAATTCCCTCAAGTGTTGCACGAATTAAATGTGCATTATTATGAATATTTTTATCAAAATTCAACATACTTGACCCTACATTTATATTATTAAGCATCCTCTCTGAACCATTTCCAAATGGCAAATAAGTTAATTTTTCTGATCCAACTCCGACATTTAATGATAGTTTATTCATCTCTTCATACGATTCAATATTTAACTTTGTTTTTAATTTAGCATATTGAATTCCTGCTCCGTTTATACATAATAATTTTCCAAGTGAAGTTGAATTATCAATCTCTAAATGAAGAAAATTATTTATTCTTTCACTTTCATTTGTTTTTTTATTTTCTGTTACGGCAAAGACAACACCTGATGTTCCCGCTGTAGCAGCTACTTCACCTGGTTTTAATACATTCAGAGATAGAGCATTATTAGGTTGATCACCTGCCCGATAATAAATAGGAATATTTTCTACAAGACCACATTCTGATGATCCTTTTTTATTTAATTTACATTGAAATCCGAAATTAGAAACAATTTCTGGAATTAAAGAGTTATCGATTTCATAATATTTCAATAAAAAGTCGGCAATATTGTTTTTCTTAAAATCCCAAAGCATTCCTTCTGACAAACCCATACTTGTAGTAGTCATTTTACCTGACAATTTATAAGCTATATAATCACCTGGAAGCATAAACTTATAAACCCTACTATAAAGCTCTTTTTCATTATTTTTTACCCATTTTAGTTTTGATGCAGTAAAATTTGCAGGTGAATTTAATAATTGATCAGCACATTTTTCTTTACCTATTTCAATAAAAGCTTTCTTTCCTATGCTAACTGCCCTATCATCACACCAAATAATACTATCTCTTAGTAAATTCCCCTTATTATCTAACAAAACCAAACCATGCATTTGGTATGAAATTCCAATACCAGAAATCAATGAAGGATTAATATTAGTTAATGAAATAAGATTTTTTATGGCTTGACATGTGTTCTTCCACCACATTTCTGGGTCTTGTTCTGCCCATCCATCCTTTAACACTTTTATTTTTTGTTCAGTTGATGGTTGAGAAACTACTTTTACAACATTTCCATTAGAACGCTCAGTAAGAGCTGCTTTGATAAATGAAGTCCCAATATCTAAGCCAAGATTATACATAAGTTTATCCTGTAAAATACATTAATATACCTATCACCATTAATACAAGAATTACTGATAAAATAACATCAACAGTTGTATATGTTTTTTCTTTAAATTCTTTAGAATTTAAATCTAGATTTCCAAAAGACAACCCTCTTGTTTTAACATAATCTGGCTCAGCAGTTATTAAACTAACTGAAACACATAATACAACAGAAAATATAAATAAAATAATAGCCATGTGAGCAAAATTTATTGTTGCAAATTCAAATAAGAAACCTGAAACCGTTTCGCCAGATGAAATCTGTGGTTGATAATAAATTTCTGAACCTAATCGTAATATTAGTAAAAATAAACCCATAAATAATGTAGTAATCGCTGCATCAGAGTTAACTCTTTTCCAAGTAATTCCTAATAAAAATACAGCTGTGACAGGTGGGGCTATATAAGATTGCACATTTTGTAAATATTGATACATTACTCCACCTCCAATTTTTTCCATTATAGGAATCCACATTATACCTAAAACTACAATTACTGTAGTAGCAATTTTACCAATATTAATTAATTGAGTCTCAGATTTATTTGGTCTTATTTTTTTATAAATATCAATTGTAAAAATTGTCGAACAAGAATTAAAAACAGAAGCTAATGAACTCATTAAAGCTGCCATCAAACCACCAGCTACAAGACCTTTTAATCCAACCGGCAACAATGTATTTACTAGCATTGGAAATGCCCTATCTGCTTTAGTTACAACATAGGTTTCAGGATCTTGAATTGTCAAAGCAAATGCAATTATTCCTGGAATTAAAAAAATTAATATTGGTAGTAATTTAAGGTATGCGCCAAAAATAGCACCTCTTCTACCTATTTTAATATTGTTTGCAGCTAAAGTTCTTTGAACTATATACTGATCAGTACACCAGTACCAAATTCCAACAATAGTACCTCCAATAAGCAGTCCTGTCCAAGGAAAATCTGGATCAGTCATTGGTCTCCACATATTAAAATGATCAGGACTTACTGCTGTAACCGTTTCTCTTAACTGTCCCCATCCACC
>CAJQMK010000050.1 GCA_905479415.1 uncultured Flavobacteriaceae bacterium
AATTAATTTTCTTGAAAAACTTTCAAAGAGATCTAAGACTGATTTTGACAATTTTTTAATTGCTAATAATATTCAAATTTATCTAGCGAGATTAGTTCCTGTATTTTATATATATTGGATTATTCCATTTTGGCTTGAAAATTTTCAAACTGTACTTGTTTATGCTCTTTTAGTTTTAAAAATTTATTTTATTTTTCTATTAGTTTCGATAATTAGAAACTTTTTGAACGCCACTAAAGATTTTTTCAGAACTTTTGATTCTTTAAAAGGAAAGCCAATTGAAAGTTTTGTTCAAGTAGCGATGTTATTTGTCTGGTTTACTGCTGTAGTATTAATCTTTTCAATTATTACAGGAACACAAGTGAGTACTTTTCTTACTGCTATGGGAGCGTTGTCAGCAGTTATTATGTTAATTTTTAAGGATACCATACTAGGTTTTGTTGCAAGTATTCAATTAAGTTCTAATGATTTGATTAGAATAGGAGATTGGGTTACAATGAAAAAATTTGGTGCAGATGGAGATGTTATTGAGATTAATTTAAATTCTGTTAAAATTCAAAATTTTGATAAAACAATAACTACAATCCCTACTTACAAATTAATTTCAGATTCATTTACAAATTGGAGAGGAATGAGTGATTCTGATGGAAGAAGAATTAAAAGAGCTCTACTAATAAAAGGTTCTTCTATTAGATTTATTAAAAAAGAAGAAGTTTCTAAATTAAAAAACATCAAACTATTATCTAAATACATTGCTGAAACTGAAATGGAGATTGAAAATCATAATTTTAAATTAGAGGTTCCGTTAGATGATGCTATAAATGGAAGAAATCTTACAAATATTGGTTTATTTAGAAAATATATTGAAGAATATCTAATTGCCAATAAATTGATTAATACCGAAATGACTGTAATGTGTCGTCAATTATCTCCTACGTCCCAAGGTGTGCCACTTGAAATTTATGCTTTTATTTCTGACAAAGAATGGAAAAGTTATGAAAATATAGTTTCGGATATATTTGATCATCTACTGGCTTCACTTAAAACTTTTGACCTTGAATTATTTGAACTTCCCTCTAATTTGAAAGTTTAGTATGAAAAATTTCATAATCTTATTTTGTCTTTTAGCCTTTTTATCAATTGAAGCTCAAACTGATAGTAATACAGACTGTACAAAAGTGTACCTTATTAGACATGCAGAAAAAGATAGGACAGATAAGACCAATTCTAATCCTCATCTAAATTCATTTGGAATAAAAAGATCGTTAAAATGGAAAGCTTTTTTTAAAAATATAGATTTTGATGTTATTTATTCTACCAATTATCACAGAACATTAGAAACTGTAAAACCTTTTTCTGAAAACGGAACAGAAATAGTAATATATAATCCTTCCAAGATTGATTATAATGAGTTTATATTAAATAACAAAGGCAAAACGATATTAGTTGTTGGTCATAGTAATACCATTCCGAGTTTTACAAACGGTATTTCTAAAAAAAAGTTATATAATAATATCGAGGACAATAATAATTCTAATTTATATGTTGTAAATATTTGTGATGGAATAAATCCTCAAAATTCTCTTTATTTTGTTGAATAATGAATACTTATAATAATTTAACGAAGGTAGAATTACATGTTCATTTAGATTGTTGTCTTAGTTATAATGCTCTTAAAAGAATCAATCCTGAAATAAGCTTTGAATCTTTTCAACAACAATTTATTGGCACATCTTGTAGTTGCTTGAAAGATTATATTAAATGTGCTGATAATGCTTTAGAATATATGCAAACAAAAGAACAATTAGAAATTGTTGTTGAGGATCTTTTTGATCAATTTGAAAAGGATAATGTTATTTATGCTGAAGTTAGATTTGCTCCTCTTCTTCATTTGAACAAGGGTTTATCTCCTATGGAAGTTGTTGAAATTGTAAGCAAGAAAACAATAGAAATGTCAGATAATTCTGGAATTGAAGTTAATTTAATTTTATGCACATTAAGACATTACTCAAAAAAACAAAGTATAGAAACCGTTAATTTAATCAAAGATTTTGCTGGAGATAATATAGTAGGATTTGATATAGCCGCTGATGAAGCTGGATTCCCACTCGATAATCATATTGAAGCATTTAAACTGGCTAAAGATAGTGGTATATATTGTACTGCTCATGCTGGTGAAGCTTTAGGTGCTTCAAGTGTTTTAGAAACTTTAAATAAATTAAGGCCTTCAAGAATTGGTCATGGTGTTAGGAGTGTTGAGAATAAATCTTTGTTAAAAGAATTAAAAACAAATAATATCCATTTAGAGCTTTGTTTGACTAGTAATATGGTTACAAAAGTTTATAAGAGCCTGAAAGATCATCCTATTGATTTTCTATACCAAAATGATTTTTCAATTAGCATAAATACAGATGGCAGAACAATTGCAGATACAGATTTAAATAATGAATATGATATTTTGAGCACTCAATTTAATTGGGTAAAGAGTAACTTTTTAAAAGTAAACATTAAATCAATGGAAGCTTCATTTGCTAGTTCACACACAAAAACAAAAATTATTTCACTTTTAAAATCATCTTATAATCTTTAAAAACTAGTGATTACAACAATTTCATTTTTCAAATACAATAGAAACAAATTTTGGGCTTTTAAACAAATGTATTTGGCCGCAAAATTGATGAATAATACCTCTGGTCTTGATTTTTATAAATTATTAGGAACCGGATCAGGAGCAGGATTTAGTCTTTATCCTGATTTTAGTACTTATTCCATACTTTGTATTTGGAAGGATCGCTCAAGTGCAGATAATTTTATCAAAAAAAGTAATCATGCAATACTTATCTCAAAGAAGGCTTCTTTAAGAGTAGATTATTTTTTGAATTCAATCCATAGCCACGGTAAATGGGACGGATTGAATCCTTTTACAGGTAAGAACTTGGAACAGGATAAATCAAAAAAAATTGCCATTATCACAAGGGCAACTTTAAATTATAGTAGACTATTAGAGTTTTGGAAATCTGTTCCTAAAGCTTCAAAAGCCATTAAAAATGCTTCTGGAGTTATTTGGTTTAAAGGAATTGGCGAGATCCCTTTTATTCAACAAGCAACTTTTAGTATCTGGGAAAATATAAACTCAGTTACTGATTTTGCCTACAAAAATAAAAATCATGCAGACATAGTTAAAAAAACTAGAAAAAGAAATTGGTATAAAGAAGACTTGTTTGCTAGATTTGAGATAGTAGACAAGCAAACTAAAGTATTTTCAAATTGAAAAAGGCAATTATAATAGGCTCTGGAATTGGAGGGATTGCTACTGCATTAAGGCTTAGATCAATGAATTATGATGTTACAGTTTTTGAAAACAATGATTTTCCAGGCGGAAAATTAACGAGTTTTGATTTAGGTCCTTACAGATTTGATGCAGGGCCATCACTATTAACAATGCCTCATTTTATTGATGAACTTTTTGATTTGTTTAATGAAAACCCCAGAGATCATTTTAATTATAAAAAAAAAGATATATCCTGTAAGTATTTTTGGGATGATGGAACTAAACTTAGTGCATATTCTGATAAAATAAAATTCACGAAAGAAATAGAAAATATTTTAGGCGTAAAGCAATCAATCGTTTCTGCATATCTATTAAAAGCTAAAAAAAAATATGAGTTAACTAAAAGAATGTTTTTAGAGCAATCACTTCATAAGTTAAAAACCTATTTTACCAAAGATTTATTAAATGGGGTTTTTAATATTTTTTCATTTCAGATAAATAAAACATTAAATCAAGTCAATGCATCAGAACTTAAAGAACCCCATTTAGTTCAGCTTTTTAATCGTTTTGCAACCTACAATGGTTCTTCCCCTTATAAGACTCCGGGAATGATGACTTTAGTTCAACACTTAGAACAAGAATATGGAACTTTTGTTTCTGATAAAGGAATGCAAAACATAACAAATTCACTATATAATTTAGCTTTAAGACAAGGAGTAGATTTTAAGTTTAATAATTATGTCTCAGAAATTTTAGTTTCTAATAAAATAGCGACAGGTATTAAGGTTGGAGATAAAACTTACGAATCTGATATTGTTATTTCAAACATGGATGTTGTTCCAACTTATAGAAATTTATTAAAGAATCATTATCAGCCAGAGAAGATATTAAATCAAGAAAGATCTAGCTCTGCTTTAATATTTTATTGGGGTGTAAAAAAAGAATTTAAAAATTTAGATTTACATAATATTTTTTTCTCAAAGGATTATAAAACTGAATTTCAGACAATTTTTGAAAACAATACTATCTCTGTTGATCCAACAATTTATATTAATATTACATCCAAAGATGTTAAAGGAGATGCCCCAATAAATTGTGAAAATTGGTTTGTAATGATTAATTCTCCAAATGACTCAGGTCAAGATTGGGACAATATGATTGATCAAGTTAAAAGTAACGTTATTAAAAAAATTAATAAAATATTAAAAGTTAATATAGAAGACTTTATCGAATGTGAAAAAGTATACACTCCTAAAACTATTGAGTCAAATACTCAGTCATATATGGGTTCACTATACGGATCGTCTAGTAATAATTTAATGTCGGCCTTTTTAAGACATCCTAATTTTTCTAATAAAATATTAAATCTATATTTTTGTGGCGGTAGTGTTCATCCGGGTGGAGGAATTCCATTATGTTTGTTATCTGCCAAAATTGTATCACAATTAATAAATAATAAATGAATTTCTTAATCCCTAGTAATACTACCTCTAAAATTTCTGTATTTATAATATGGTTATTTCATTTATGTGGTATGGTCGGAATTTCTTACGGAAATAAAGATTTTTTTTTAGCATTTACACCAATTAATCTTTTTATATCATTTGTATTATTGTTTGTTAATCAAAAACAACTTGAGAGTAAAGAGCTTAAATCAGCTTTTTTAATATTTTTTATTGGAATGGTTTCAGAGATATTGGGTGTAAACTATGGTCTTATTTTTGGAGATTATGTCTACTTAGATAATCTTGGTGTTAAGATTTTAGGAGTGCCAGTGCTAATTGGAGTAAATTGGATAATATTAACTTTTATCACAGGGTCATTGTCTTCATTTATTTTTAAAAACAAATATGTGTCTATTTTAATGGGAGCAATTTTAATGATAGGTTTAGACCTGTTAATAGAGCCTGTAGCTCCCCTTTTGGGCTTTTGGATATTTGACCTACAAAAAGTACCATTACAAAACTATTTGGGATGGTTTGTAATAGGAATGATAACTCAAGCTCTTTTTCAATTTAAAATAGCTGAAAAAGAACTTACGTTTTCTACTCATCTACTGATTATAAATGCAATTTTCTTTGCATTTTTAAACTATCAAATAGTCTAATTAGTATATTAAGACTTACTTATTGTTAATTTTCCATCATTTAATGTTGTAGTGTAACATTTTAATGGACCACCAGCTGTTCCTGAAGTTGAACAATCTGTTGGATAGCTGTTATTGTGAGCTCCACAAACAAACCTGTCTTGAGAAGTGTTATAGCTCCACTGACTTGAATTGCCTTGATGTGGACAAGAATTTGTAAATGCTCTGTAAGTAGATGCATCAATTTTAAGTATTAACATTGCTTCAGCTCCAAAATTCATCCATCCATTACTATTTAAGGATGAAAAATTTGAATTGCTTAATGTTATAACAACTGTATTTCCACTAACAGTGTATCCTTTGTCATTATTATTTCCGCCCCCACCACCGCCTCCGGAGGGAACTTGATTGTCATCTCCACCTGAAGAACAAGCTTCAAGCATAGTTACACCAAAGAATGCTAGTGCTACAGATGGGCACACATTTTTCAAAAATTCTCTTCTTTTATTTTTCATATTTAACATTAAACCAATAATCATTCCAAAAGAAAATATTTGTAAATTTTTTTTAAAATTTTATTAATAGTCTTAATTTTTTTAATTTATGTTAACTATACATTTTATTTTAATTTTTAAATTTTTATATTAAATTTACATTTAGGTTATTTAAAGTATATTTCTTAAATAACTAATAACCAGTATTTTGAAACAATTTTTAATTCTTTTTTTCTTTAGTCTTTCGATCTATACACAATCGTTTCCACCTATACAGTCTTACACTCCTCAAGAATATAGTGCTGCAAATCAAAATTGGAAAATTTCAGAAACTTCTAAAAATGAAATTTTATTTGCTAATAGTGAAGCTTTACTAT
>CAJQMK010000051.1 GCA_905479415.1 uncultured Flavobacteriaceae bacterium
AGAAAATTCCGTTTCGTATTCCTCAGATCCAGAAACAGCATATTGAATTACTGTATCTTCAGATGATATAGAACCAGAGAATTCAACAACAAATCTTCTATGGTGGTCGTCAGGAAGGTCGTTCCAATAACCGTTATTCGTAAGCTCAGTATAATCTTCTCGTCCTCCTGAGTTATTAGGCTCGCCGTTTTGCCAATTAACATATGTAGATTTACTGCCGTTGACCCATTTAAATGTTCCTTCGGTTTCTTCATCATTAAATCCAATCCAGACACTTTCCCATTGATAACCTACACTTTCCAATTGATCTCTAATAAAAGAGTTTTCTTCGGCAGAATCTATAGCAGTTAAATAACCACCTGCATCAGTTGCATACTGTTTGGCATTTGTGTAAGAATGATTGTTATCAGAGAGGTAATACTTATGATTATCTTTTTCTCCTAAATAAATATAACTCGATTTTAAACCAGAACTCATGTCTAATTTTCCGCCAGATTCTGAGGCATCTCCTAACTGGAAAGTTAAAATAGCTTGCCCACCTTCTTCATCAATTAAATCTACATCTGAAACTAAAGAAACTTGAGGAGCAGCATCGTCGTTTTCTATAGTGTAGGTAGCATATGCAGTTTCACTATCAAATTCAATATTTTCAGCAGCACTAACCTTTACAACTATCGTTTCGTCTTGTTCAAAGATACCATCATCAACAACAGAAAGAGTAAATGTTCCTGAGGATTGTCCTGCAGGTATTCTTAATTTATTAATAAAATCAATCTTTCTAAGACTTCCAGTATTTTGGTCTTGAACAAACAATAGATCACCAGTTGTATTTACTGAAACTTGTCTAGGATTTTCAATTTTAGATTCTTTTGTTATGCCGTCAACCGTTCCCGAATCATTTCTCGAGTCGATTAATGTAAATAAATTACCATCATTTATTGAATATTTGTAAATAGTATGATTTCTGTGATCAGTAAAATAGATATCATCCTTAGTTACACTATTAGAAACATAGGTATGAATAAATAAATCACCTGTTCCCCAAGGTAAATTTCTAAAAACGGTTGATACTTCATTACCAGAAATATCAACTTTTCTTAATTTACCCCATTGTCTAACCCAAAGTATTCCATTTGAATCCATATCAATACCCTCTGGACCTTCAAATCGAGCAGAAGAAAGAGTTCCATCTCTATAATCCCAATCCCATTGGCCGGAAATTGTTTCAACAAGTCCGTCGCCAGAAAAATCAGAAAGCTTTCTTATTGCGTTTTGATCTAAAATATATAAAGACGTTCCATCATTTGAAATTGTAATATCTTGAATATTTCCAAATTTAGCCTCATCAAATTCACCATTTGAAAAAGAATTCTGCCATGTAAAATTATCACCTGTAATGTAATAAACATAATCAGTTCCGTCTGGATCGATAACAATTTTTTTGATAGCTCTATCATCAATCAGATATATAATATCTTTAGATCCTGACTTGTCAATTGTCATACTTTTAGGATGTCTAAATTTAGCAATTGAAACTGGTTGCGCATCAGATACATGACTATTTTCATAACTATTAACTGTTCCGGCAAAAACAGTTTTATTTCCTGAAGTATCAATTTTATATATTACCTGTTCGTTGTGAGCAGCTATATAAGTATTCCCATCGCTATCTTGAACAACACCCCATGGTCTTCCAATTGAAGATTGAGTAGTTGTAACAAAGCCATCATCATCAGTAACATAATCATCCTCAAAAGTTGCTGATCCTGAAAGATCTAAAGTTATAGCAGTATCAAAAGGCTTAACATTTCCTAATGTTGCTGTTATAGAAATTGGAGAGTCTGTTGATTCAGAAATACTACTTGAAGCTGACCAAGTAACTGAGGTATTATCATCATCAATTAAATCAATAGATAATGTTTTTTGACTACTTTTAATTCTAGCATCGGATTCTCCTGAATCTAAAGCGGCAGTAATAATAATTGTTTCTGTTGGCTCATCAGCATCTTCGTCACTGTTATCAGTAGCCCCTTCATTTATAGTTATAGAAGCTGAAGATTGACCTGAAGAAATTGTAAGCGTAGAAGCTGATAAAGAATAATCATCACTTGATCCAATTGTTGCTGTTCCTCCGGTTGATAAAACTAAATCTACATCACTTGAAGCAGAAACATTATTATCAAATTCTAAAAGATATCTGTATCTAGCGTCAACGTTATTATTTCTCCAATCACCATCACTACCTTCATTTGATCGAAAGTAGGCATAAGGATTACTCAACGCACCACCGGTTGTGGAATTGTCAAAATTTGAGCTATCAGTATGCATTGAAGCACCTCCGCCAGTCCAACCGTTTACCCACTCCCAATTTCCACTTACATAATTGTATTTGTAACCAATCCAATAATCACCATCATACCCAGCAGTATCTAGTAGATCGGCAACATCTTTTTGCTCTGCTAGAGTCTCAAATACTGCCAAATATCCTCCAAAATTTTCGGCAGCAGATGAGGCAATCGAATAAGTTTCTCGCTCAGTATTAATAGTGTTGCTCGTATCTTGATTTCTGGAAATATAATATTTCTTTCCACCAGCTTCTCCAACATAGATCATATTAAGACTGTTTTCATTCCCAACACTAACTGATGCTGCGTTCATATCTCTTCTTACTGAATAAAAATCATTACTAATAAGAACTGCATTCAAAGTAAGTGAAGCAGAACCATCAGATGTTTCAGTGATTGAGGTACTAGAAGATGTTAAAAGAACTTGAGGGATAGTTGTATCAATTTCAGTTACATTAAAAGTTAATGTTGTATCTGCACTGTCCAAAGAACCATCATTGGCTTTTACAACAAAAGAATCTGTGGACGAAGAATCTGTAAAATCGCTTGTAGAAGTATTATTAAAATAAGTAAAACTTCCACCACCATTATCTAATAATGTACCGTTAGTTGGATCAGTTTCAATAGTATAAGTTAAGCTGTTACCCTCAGCATCCGTAGCTGGAATATT
>CAJQMK010000052.1 GCA_905479415.1 uncultured Flavobacteriaceae bacterium
AGAAGTTTTCTGCTTTATTTCTTATATTTTTGAGCTTATAATTTAAATAAGTTCTTCAATGATTCTCTATTTTCAAGATAAATTTGAAACAATTTTCGCCGTAGATTCATCAACTAAATTAAATGACATTGATTTAAAAAAATTAGAATGGTTATTTGTAGCAAAACATATTAATCAAGCTTCTATTAATTCAAACTTTGTAGGTCCAAAAAAAACGATGATTTCTCCTTGGAGCACTAATGCAGTGGAAATTTCAGAAAATATGGCAATAACAGGAATTTTAAGAATTGAAAAATTTGTTCCTAAAAAGTCTAGTGACTACTTTGATCCTATGCTTTTTGAAGATTATTCAATACTTGACCAAAATTTATTCAAAATTTCTGCAAGTCCAAAGCCAATTATTGAAATTGAACACATTTCAGATTACAATCTAAAGGAAGGTCTTGCATTAAATCATGAAGAAGTAAATTATTTAAATGAATTGTCAAATAAATTAGGAAGAAAATTAACTGATAGTGAAGTTTTTGGGTTTTCACAGGTAAATTCTGAACATTGTCGTCATAAAATTTTTAATGGAAAGTTTGTAATTGATGGTATTGAGAAAGAAAGCTCATTATTTAAACTTATAAAAAAAACATCTAAGGAAAATCCTAATGAAATCATTTCTGCATACAAAGACAATGTAGCTTTTGTAAAAGGACCTATAGTCGAGCAATTTGCACCTAAACACGGAGACAAACCTTCTTATTTTCAAACATCTAAATTTAATTCAGTTATTTCGCTGAAAGCTGAAACACACAATTTTCCAACCACTGTAGAACCATTTAATGGTGCTGCTACTGGATCTGGTGGAGAAATACGAGATAGACTTGCAGGTGGTAAAGGATCACTTCCTCTTGCTGGTACTGCTGTTTATATGACATCATACCCAAGGTATGACGAAAAAAGACAATGGATAAAAGAAGAAAGAACATGGTTATACCAAACTCCAATTGATATTTTAATAAAAGCTTCTAATGGAGCTTCAGACTTTGGAAATAAATTTGGTCAACCTTTAATATCTGGATCAGTATTAACTTTCGAACACATTGAGAACAATAAAACACTTGGTTTTGATAAAGTTATAATGCTAGCTGGAGGAATTGGTTTTGCTAAGGAAAATCAGAGCTTAAAAGATAAACCCAGTGAAAATAATGTTATTGTTGTTTTAGGCGGAGATAATTATAGAATTGGTATGGGCGGAGCAGCTGTTTCATCAACAGAAACCGGAAAGTACAATTCTGGAATTGAACTTAATGCTGTACAAAGATCTAATCCTGAAATGCAAAAAAGAGTAGCTAATGCTATTAGAGCTTTTGTAGAATCTGACGAAAACTCTATAGTTTCAATTCATGATCATGGAGCTGGAGGACATTTAAATTGTCTTTCTGAACTTGTTGAAGAAACTGGCGGTATTATCGATTTGGATCAACTTCCAGTTGGAGACAAAACGCTTTCTGCAAAAGAAATTATTGGAAATGAATCCCAGGAAAGAATGGGATTAATTATCCCAGAAAACAAGTATGAAAAACTTAAAACAATAGCTGACAGAGAAAAAGCTCCATGTTATAAGGTTGGTAAAATTACAAATGACGAAAAATTTAAAATTAAATCTAAAAAAAATAATTCATTACCAATAAACTTGTCGTTATCAGACTTTTTTGGAAGTTCTCCAAAAACCATAATGATTGATAAAACTATAACCACAAAATTTTCTGACAAGGATTATAGCGTAGATTTTTTTGAGAATTACTTGCACAATGTATTAAGTTTAGAATCAGTTGCATGTAAAGACTGGTTAACAAATAAAGTTGACAGGTGTGTTACCGGAAAAGTTGCAAAACAGCAATGTGTCGGATCTTTACAACTTCCTCTAAACAATTGTGGAGTCATGGCGTTGGACTATTGCGGCAAAAACGGAGTAGCAACTTCAATAGGACATGCACCACTGCCTGCATTAATTAATCCGAGAGCTGGATCAAGGTTAGCAATTGGGAAAGCGCTAACTAACATAATTTGGGCTCCGCTTGAAAAAGGTTTAGAATCTGTTACATTATCTGCAAATTGGATGTGGCCATGTAATAATCCTGGTGAAGATGCTAGATTGTATGAAGCTGTTGAATCTTGTTCAGATTTTGCAATTGGATTAGGAATAAATATTCCTACTGGAAAAGATTCTCTTTCAATGAAACAGAAATATAACGATAAAGAGGTTATATCTCCTGGAACGGTAATTATTTCAGCAGCAGCAAATTGCAATAATATTTCAAATATAATTGAACCAGTTTTTCAACCTAATAATCAAAACATATATTACATTAATCTGGCAAATAATAATTTTAATATTGGAGGTTCTGCTTTTAGTCAAACATTAGATTTTATAGGATCTTCAACAATCGACTCTTGTGATGCTTCTTATTTTAAAAAAACATTTAATGTTTTTCAAAATCTAATAAAAGAAAATCTAATTTCATCAGGTCACGATATTAGTTCAGGTGGATTAATAACCACGATATTAGAAATGTGTTTTTCTGAAAATAATATAGGGGCAAATATTGATCTTAATCAATTTAAAGAAAAAGATCTAATAAGATTATTATTTAGCGAAAGCCTGGGTATAGTTTTTCAAGGTAAAACAGAAATTGAAGAAGTTTTAAATACAAATAATATCAATTTTATAAATATTGGAAAGGTTAGTAATAATTCTAAATTAGGACTGAAATCTAATTCTAATAATATAATTATAGATATATCTAAATACAGAGATATTTGGTTTAAAACATCCTATTTATTAGATCAAAAACAGAGTGGTAAAATCAAAGCAAAAGAAAGATTTGAAAATTTTAAAAAGCATCCCCTAAATTTTAAATTTCCTAATAATTTTAATGGAAAAATCAATCACCATAATACAAAGAAAGTAAATGCTGCGGTAATTAGAGAAAAAGGAAGTAACTCTGAAAGAGAGATGGCCTACGCTATGACTTTAGCAGGATTCGAAGTTAAAGATGTTCATATGACTGATTTGATCTCTGGAAGAGAAAATTTAGAGGATATCAATTTTATTGTAGCTGTAGGTGGGTTTTCTAATTCAGATGTTCTTGGGTCTGCAAAGGGTTGGGCTGGCTCATTTTTATACAATGAAAAAGCTAAAAAAAGTTTAATGAATTTTTACAAACGAGAAAATACGTTATCCTTAGGAGTTTGTAATGGATGTCAATTATTTGTAGAGCTTGGATTACTTCATCCTGAGCACGAGATAAAACCTAAAATGGATCACAATGATTCTAATAAATTTGAATGTATTTTTACATCTGTTGAAATACAAAAAAATGATTCAATAATGTTTAAAGATTTATCTGGCTCAAAACTAGGTATTTGGTCAGCACACGGTGAAGGAAAATTTAAACTTCCATATAAGGAAACAAATTACAATATAATAGGAAAATATGGATACAGCTCCTACCCTGCTAATCCAAATGGCTCGGACTACAATACAGCAATAATTAGCAGCTCTAACGGAAGACACATTGCAATGATGCCTCATTTGGAAAGATCAACTTTCCCTTGGAATTGGCCCTACTACCCAAACAACAGAAATGACGAAGTTTCTCCTTGGATTAAAGCATTTGAAAGTGCAAAAAACTGGATCAATAAGAGTATTTAAAAAAAATAGAAAAAATACTATGCGTGCATAGTATTTTTTTATTAAATTTGGTCAAATGGAGAAAAAAACCATAGACCAACTTCTAAGATCAACCTGGCAAGCAATTGCAAGGATGTACAATGAAGAAGCTTCTAAGTACGAATCTACAATGGCTACTGGCTTTACTCTTTTAAGTATAGACCCTAAAAAAGGTACTCCATCTACTTCACTGGGTCCAAAAATGGGAATGGAAGCTACTAGTTTATCTAGAACACTTAAAACACTTGAGGAAAAGAAATTAATTGAAAGAAGAGCTAATCCTAATGATGGGAGAAGTGTACTTATTTATTTAACTGAAAGAGGAAAGGTTAATAGAGATGTTTCAAGAGTAGCTGTTTTAAAATTCAATCAGGCTATTAAGGACGATATTGGAGAAGAAGCTTTTGAAAATTTTCATAATACTATTGAAAAAATCAATAATCTAATCAAAAATAAAAAAGTATTCAATTTTTAACTCACTAAAGAATAAAAATGAAAAGAAATATAAAAAATGTTGCAGTAATTGGATCTGGTGTTATGGGATCTGGCATAGCGTGTCATTTCGCAAATATTGGAATTAATGTTTTGCTTCTTGATATAGCCCCAAATAAATTAAACGAAAAAGAAGAAAAACTTGGACTTTCACTTGAGAGTAAAAAAGTTAAGAATAGGATAGTAAATGAAATGTTTCAAAGGTGTATAAAATCAAAACCTGCTCCTCTATATCATAAAAATTTTGCCAATAGAATTGAACTAGGTAATCTTACTGATGATTTACATAAAATAAGTAAAGTAGATTGGATTATTGAAGTAGTAACCGAAAAATTAAATATTAAGCAAATTGTATTTAAACAAATTGAAGAACATAGAACTAAAGGAACACTTATAACCTCTAATACTTCAGGAATTCCTATTAAGCAAATGAATGAAGGAAGATCTGAAGATTTTAGAAAGAATTTTGCAGTAACTCATTTTTTTAATCCGCCACGATACTTAAAATTATTTGAGATTATTCCGGGTCCTGATTGCGAACCAAATACGATTGAATTTTTAAACGACTTTGGAGAAAGATTTCTTGGAAAAGATTCTGTTCTAGCTAAAGACACACCTGGGTTCATTGGAAATAGAATTGGGACTTTTGGAATGGTAAACATTTTAAATAATGTTGAAAAATTAAATTTGACAATTGAAGAAATTGATAAGTTGACTGGACCGATTATTGGAAGCCCAAAATCTGCTACTTTTAGAACAAGTGATGTAGTTGGCTTAGATACAACTGTAAATGTTGCAACTGGAATTTATGACAATTGTCCAAATGACGAGTTCAGAGAAACTTTTAAACTTCCAGAATACATTTATAAAATGTTAGAAAATAAATGGCTTGGTTCTAAAACTGATGGTGGATTTTATAAAAGAGTTAAAGATGAAAACGGAAAATCAACAATTCTTTCTTTAGATTTAAAAACTTTAGAATATTCACCTGTTAAAAAAGTATCTTTTGAAACTTTAAATAGTGCTAAAAAAATTACGAAAGTCATTGACAGGTTTTCAATATTGATTAATGGAACTGACAAAGCAGGAGAGTTTTACAGATTCAATTTTGGTACAATGTTTTCATACATTCAAAACAGAATTCCTGAAATCTCTGATGAACTATATAGAATTGATGATGCATTAAGAGCAGGATTTGGATGGAAAAATGGACCGTTTCAAATTTGGAATTCAATTGGTATAAAAAAAGGTGTTGAAATAATGGAATCTTTGGGGCACAAACCAGCTAAATGGGTTTCTGAAATGATAAATAATAATATTGATTGTTTTTATAAAATTGAAAATGGTAAAATAAAATATTATGATTTGAACTCTAAATCTTTTCTTATTAAACCAGGTCAAGATTCCTTAATAATTCTTAATAATTTAAATAAAAGTTCAATCGTTTGGGAAAACAGTGATTCAATAATTAAAGATTTAGGAGATGGTGTGTTGAATATAGAATTTAGAACTAAAATGAATACTCTTGGACAGGGAGTGTTAATGGGTTTAAATAAAGCTGTTGATTTAGCCGAGAAAAATCACAGAGGAATAGTAATTGGAAATGAAGGATCACATTTTTCTGCAGGAGCAAATTTAGGAGCGATATTTATGGCAGCTGCCGAACAAGAATATGATGAAATTAATTTAGCAATAAAATACTTTCAAGACAGTATGATGAAATTAAGATATTCTAATATT
>CAJQMK010000053.1 GCA_905479415.1 uncultured Flavobacteriaceae bacterium
GTTTTCCATTTTTTCTATGTTGCCGGACATACATTCTTTCAATAATTGCATTGGAAAAATATCCATTGGGAAAACATTTTCCATTTCGCCAGTAACCACAAAAGCCCTTTCCTCACCATTTAAATTGGTGTCTAGATCGTATTTTTTATTTGGAAACAACCATGAAAAGGACGTTTTATATATACTTGGGACTTTATTATTTACAAAAGGTATCCATCCAAACATTCTGTAATGGTTACCTTCTCTTAAAACAGATAGAGTATTATTATAAAATCCCAGATAACTATCTTTATCTACAGAGTATCCTGTCAGAACGTCTCCATTAATAAACCTTAAATTATCTTCAGAACTAATACCAGCGTCACTTATAATGTTTGATAGTTTAGAACCAACAATTGTTTTATAATATTGAGGATACTTTACCGGGGGACCAGAAACAGCTATTGTTCTTGTTGGTTCATAAATTCCAGTTAAGAATAATTTACCAATTATTGCTACATCTTCAGCTCCGAGTATCCAAACTTTTTCACCACTATTAACAGGGTCAATGTGATGAATTTGGACACCAACATTTCCAGCAGGATGTAATCCTGTAACATTATGAACGGAAATATTATCTATTTCTAGAATAAATGAATTATGATTTTTTTCAATACAAACATTTAAATCCCCATCGGTTAATTTATTTAAAACATTTAAACCTGCTTTAAATTCTTCTTTTTGATCATTTAAAATAATTTCAATGTCTGCTGCAATAGGTGCAGAACTAACGGCTGAAATAAAAATAGATTTAGGCGTGTCGTTTGGATTTGCTATAATATCATAAGGTCTTTGCTTAATGAATGGCCAACAACCGGAATTTAACAAAAGATCTAATACATCGTTTCTTGAACATGAATCTATTTTTGAAATTTTATGTTTTTTGATATTTTGATTATCATCACTATGAATAAGAATTTCTAAAATCTTTCTTTTGGCACCTCTAATTATATCGGAAATAGTTCCAGAAACAGGTGAACAAAATTTAATTTCAGGATTCTTTTTTGAATAAAAAACAACATCACCCATTTTAACTTTATCACCAACTTTAACTGCCATTTTAGGTGTTATAAGATGAAAATTTGACGGATTAATTGAAACAGATTTTGGAAAAGAAGCTTTTTTTACAATGTTTTCAGGTGCTCCTTTTAAATTGATGGATAAACCATTCTTAATTCGGATGTCATTTGACATAATTATTTGCTATAAAATAGAGCGCAAATTTATTAATTAAAAGCTATTTCTAAAAGTTGATTTAAGTTAAATTTTTTATTTATATTCATTCTAAATAATATTATATTAAGAATTTAAATACATAAAAAAATATAACTTTAAAAAAACATATAGGAAATGAATAAATCTTCCATTATAATATTGCTTTTTTTGTTGATATTCTCAAAAAATTATAGTCAATTTCATAAATTACCTGAAAACATATTTAGTGTGAAAATTAAAGGATCAAATCAAGATTATCCGGTTTTTAATTTAAGTGATAAAATATTTTTTTCATTTGATGATCTGAACACTAAAAAGTCAAGTTTTTATTATAAAATAAATCATTATGATTTTGAATGGAAACCTTCAAAAATATTAAAATCAGAATATATTGATGGATATGATGATAATTTGATTGAATCATTTGATAACTCTTACAATACACTTATCGATTATACAAATTATCAAATTTCTATTCCTAATAAAGATCTCAAATTAAAGATTTCTGGAAATTATTCAATTAGTATTCATAGCGAGAATGGAGATTTTTTATTCGAAAAAAAATTTTCCGTTTTAAATAAAATGATTTCAACAAATATTAAAATTAAAAAATCTTCAGATCTGGAAAAAATTGATAGTCATCAAAATATTGACATTTCTGTGCGTTGTGATAATTGTAATAAATTCAATGGTAATTCATCCGATTTGAAATTAGTTGTCGTTAAAAATAACAATTTGAATAATTTTAGAGTAATTGAAAAACCTGATTATTTTTTAAACAATACTCTAATTTATAGAGACATCTCATTTAAGGGAGGAAATGAATTTTTAAATTTTGATAGTTCAAAAATAAACTCAACTAATGTCAAGGTTTACAAAACCGAACTTAATGATTTTTATGAAATATATTTAAGAACTGACATTGACAGAACTGATAGTTTTTATCAATACAACCCTGATGTTAATGGATCATTTGTAATCAATAAAAATTTTAATAATCCAGAAATTGAAAACGATTATAGTTTAGTAAAATTTAGTTTTAAACCAGACAGAATAGATAAAAAAAATAGAGTTTTTATAATTGGAGAGTTTAATGATTATAAAATAACAAATAAGTACGAACTTAAATTAAATAACAACATATATAAAGGGGAATTTAAATTTAAACAAGGCTTTTACAATTACAAATATTTATCATTAGAAACAGATGGAAGAATAAAAAAATATTCTGGAAATTTTTGGGAAACACAAAATATCTACATTGCATTATTATACCACAAAAAATTAACGGAAAAATATTACAAACTAATTTCAATTAGCGAGACATCTAGTGTTAACATTAAAAATTAAAAAAGCTAATTAAATTCTTAATTTAAATATATAACTTAGCTCGATGATTAACCACGTTACAAGAGGAATTAAAATTTCTGTCAAAGTTTTGTTTGATGGATCATATTTCAAAAATTACATTTTGAATTACTCTTTTAACTATACAATTTCAATAATAAATCAAAGCAAAAATTCTGTCCAACTTAAATCTAGACATTGGAGAATTTTTGATTCCTTAAATAGTGATATCATTATAGATGGTGAAGGTGTGGTTGGAGAAAAACCAATTATTAAGCCGGGAGATTCCCACATTTATTCATCAGGGTGTTTAATAACATCCACTGTTGGTGCAATGAGAGGATTTTACAATATGATAGATATAAATACTGGTAAAAAATTTAGAGCGTATATTCCAACTTTTAAATTAAACTCTCCGCAAGCACTTAATTAATAATTTAATATAAATAAATTTCTATGTTTAAAGTTCCACAGTTAAAAAACGAAGATATTAAAGATTACTTAAAAAATTCAGACGAAAGAATTGAAGTTCAAAATACTTATAATTCAATGTATAGTCAAAATATAAAAATCCCATTATACATTGGTGAAGATGAGATTTATACTGATGAAAGAAAAAATATAAAACCACCTCACGATCACAGAAAAATAGTTGGAAATTTTTCTGTTTGTAATGAACAACATGTTCACGATGCCATAAATAATTCATTGAGTGTTAAAAATAAATGGACAGAAACATCATGGCAAGAAAGAGCATCAATATTTTTAAAAGCTGCAGAGCTAATAGCTGGGCCTTACAGAGCAAAAATAAATGCTGCTACTATGATTGGTCAATCAAAAACTATATTTCAAGCTGAAATAGATGCTGCATGTGAACTTGTAGATTTTCTTAAACTTAACATAGTTTACATGAACGAAATTTATCAAGAACAGCCTATTACAGTTGGTGAAGTTTCAAACAAACTAGAATACAGACCTTTAGAGGGATTCGTTTACGCTATAACTCCGTTTAACTTTACAGCTATTGGAGGAAATCTATGTGCAAGCGCTGCTCTAATGGGAAATGTTGTTTTATGGAAACCTAGTGATCATCAAGTGTATAGTGCAAAAGTAATTATGGATGTATTTAATGAAGCCGGTCTTCCTAAAGGCGTAATAAATCTTGTAACCGGAGATCCTGTAATGATTACTGATATAGCATTAAAAAACACTAATCTTTCAGGAATTCATTTTACTGGATCAACTGATGTATTTAAATCTCTTTGGTCCAAAGTTGGGTCTAATATTAACATTTACAGAGACTACCCTAGAATTGTTGGTGAAACGGGTGGAAAGGATTTTATTTTTTCACATCCATCTGCCGATTCAAAAATAGTTTCAACAGCAATTGTTAGAGGAGGTTTCGAATATCAAGGTCAAAAATGTTCAGCTGCATCAAGAGTTTATATTCCTAAATCTAAATCAGAAGAAATTATTCAAAATTTAGAACAACAAATCAGCACAATTACTATGGGATCTCCAATAGATTTTAAACATTTTATGACTGCAGTCATTCACGAAAATTCTTTTGATAAGATAGTTCATTATATCGAAACAGCTAAGAAATCTAATGAAGCTGAAATTATTATTGGTGGAAATTATGATAAGTCTAAAGGATATTTTGTTTCTCCAACAATAATTTTAACAACAAATCCAAATTTCATTACTATGGAAAAAGAAATATTTGGGCCTGTTGTAACAATTTATATTTACGAAGACAATAATTGGAAAGACACCCTTTCTTTAGTAGATAAGACGTCGATGTACGCTCTTACTGGAGCCTTTATTTCAAATGACAGAGATACAATAGATCACGCATTAAAAACTCTGAGATATAGTGCAGGTAATTTTTACATTAATGACAAACCATCAGGAGCTGTTGTTGGACAACAGCCTTTTGGCGGATCAAGAGCCTCAGGCACAAACGACAAAGCTGGTTCAAAATTAAATCTTTTAAGATGGGTTTCTCCTAGATTAATTAAAGAAAATTTTAATCCACCTACTGATTACCCTTATCCGTATATGGCATAGGTAAGTAAACTATTTTCTTGGTTTCAAAAAAAGTATTACTGAAATAACTATTGATTTTATAGATTCTGGCAGTTTCAAAACTCTCTAACTCTTTTGTTAAGTCACCACCTTTTAAATAAAAAATTCCATTTTTTAATTGGTGCTTGTTTTTAGTTAAAAATTTACCATCAACTATTTTAACAAAACTTGACATGTTAGTTACAGCTCTACTAATAATAAAATCATACTGTTGATTTACATTTTCTGATCTGATTTGATCGGCAATAACATTTTTCAGACCAAGATCATTAGCAATAGCTTGAACTACTTTGATTTTCTTTCCAATTGAATCAGTAAGATGAAATGAAACTTCTGGAAACATAATTGCTAAAGGTATTCCAGGAAATCCTCCTCCAGTACCAACATCAAGAATTTTTGTTTTAGGTAAAAACTTTATGACTTTAGATATACTTAAAGAATGTAAAACGTGCCTTATATTTAACTCTGAAATATCTTTTCTAGAAATTACATTTATTTTACTATTCCAGTCTTTGTAAAGTTTAGTTAGACTATTAAACTGTTTAATTTGAGAATTCGTAAGGTCTGAAAAATTAGATTTAATGATGTTCAAAACTTTTATTAATTTATTCAAAATTACATCAATATTTTTAGCAAAATAAATATCTTTATTAGTATACTTTATTTAATCATGATAAAAAAAATAAATGCAATAAAATTCTCTAGAAATGATTCTAAAGAGTTTTTTAAAACTTTAAATAAAAGGGTTAATAAATATTTTAAAGAAAAAAATATTTCAAAAAATGGTAACTGGAAAATTTGGGTCAAAACAATTACAATGTTTAGCCTCCTTTTAACTCCTTACATTCTAATTTCTTTAATTTCAATCCCAAGTTGGATTCAAGTTCTATTATCAATAGTAATGGGTATTGGCTTAGCGGGTATTGGAATGAACGTAATGCATGATGGTAATCATGGTTCTTTTTCCAATAAAAAATGGATAAACAGATTAATGGGTGGAAGCATTTATTTGTTAGCTGGAAATAGATATAACTGGCAAGTCCAACATAATGTTTTACATCATACTTACACAAATATTCATGGTCATGATGAAGATTTAGAAGCAGGACGAATTATAAGATTTTCAAAACACTCTAAATGGAGATGGTTTCATAAATTTCAACATTATTATTCTGTTTTACTTTATGGTTTATTGACATTAAATTGGTCAATTACCACAGATTTTTTTCAAATGAAAAGGTATATGAAAAAAAAATTATCACATGGAAGATTCCCAAATCCATTTGTAAACTGGACTAAATTAATTGTATCTAAAGTATTATATTTTTTGTTCTGGATATTTATTCCAATTTTAGTTTTTAATGTGTTATGGTGGAAAGTTTTAATATCATTTATTGTAATGCATTACACTGCAGGTCTAATATTGAGTTTAGTGTTTCAATTAGCTCATATTATGGATGAAGCTGAAATGCCACTTCCTGATTTGAATGGAAACATAAAAAATAGCTGGGCAATTCATCAACTAAATACAACTGTTAATTTTGCAGCAAATAATAAATTGGTTAATTGGTTTACTGGTGGTTTAAATCACCAGGTAGAGCATCATATTTTTCCAAATATTTCACACGTACATTATGATCAAATTGCTAAAATTGTTAAAAAAACCTCAATTGAATTTAATCTTCCTTATAATGAATTTAATACTTTTTTTGATGCAATAAGAGCACATTTTCGATTTCTTAAAACTATGGGCTTAAAACCTCAAAACGCTTAATTTAAATTCAAAATGACTAATAAACTTTCTAAAAGAATTAATAATTTACCTGTTTCAGCAACACTTGCAATGGCTGCAAAAGCAAGAGAATTAAAAGAAAATGGTATTGATATTATTGGACTAAGTCTTGGTGAACCTGATTTTAACACACCTGATTTTATAAAAGATGCTGCTATTAAAGCAATTGAAGAAAATTATAATTCATATAGTCCAGTTGACGGATACGTTGATTTAAAAAAGTCAATTTGTAAAAAATTTAAAAGAGATAATGACTTAGATTATCAACTCGATCAAATTGTTGTTTCAACGGGAGCTAAACAATCAATAGCAAACACTGTTCAAGTATTAGTAAACCCTGGTGATGATGTGTTACTTGTAGCCCCATATTGGGTAAGTTATTCCGCAATTGTTACACTAGCGGAAGGAAATCCAATTGAAATCAGATCAGATATTTCTAATGATTTTAAAATTACTCCTTCGCAGCTAGAAAATGCAATTACTAAAAAAACTAAATTGGTAATAATAAATTCACCAAATAATCCGAGTGGTTCAGTATATACAGAACTGGAGTATAAAGCTCTTGCTAAAGTTTTAGATAAATATCCTGGAATATTCATTCTTTCTGATGAAATTTATGAACATATAAATTATGGTATTCCACATTTTAGTTTTGCAAAAATACCATCAATGTTTAACAGAACAATTACAGTAAACGGACTAGCAAAAGCTTTTGCTATGACAGGATGGAGAATTGGCTACATTGGCGCTCCTAATTGGATAGCAAAAGCCTGTACTAAAATGCAAGGACAAATTACAAGTGGAACAAACTGTATAGCTCAACGCGCTTGTATATCTGCTCTTGAATCACCCGTGAATAAAATTAAGTACATGGTAGATGAGTTTAAATTAAGAAGAGAATTGATAATCAATCTACTTAAAGATATTAAAGGATTTAAATTAAATGAACCTAAAGGTGCATTTTATGTTTTTCCCGATATTTCATCATTTTTTGGAACAACTATTAAGGACAAAAAAATAAATAATGCATCTGACTTTGCTATATACTTACTTGAAGAAGCTCACGTAGCAACAGTAACAGGTGAGGCATTTGGATCTCCAAATAATATTAGAATATCTTATGCTGCCTCAAACGAAAACATTATAAATGCTGTAAATAGAATCAAAAAAGCTTTATTGACGGATTAGCTTTTCCAAAAATATGGAGTAAAAAATATCAATACAGTAAATAGTTCTAATCTACCTACTAACATTAAAAAAGCACACCAATATTTACCAATTTCAGGTAAGCTGTCAAAATTGCTAATTGGACCTAATGTTCCTAACGCAGGCCCTACATTCCCTAAGGAAGATGCAGCTCCACCAATAGCTGAAACAAAATCAAGACCTAATGCACTTAAAACTCCTGCTCCAATTATAAATAATATTAAGTATAAAATAAAGAAGGCAAGAACATGAATTATTATTGGTTTTTCTACAACATGATTATTATGTCTCAATGGAAAAATTGCATTTGGATGCAGAGATCTTTTGAATTCTAAAAATCCATTTTTTATTAATATCAAATGACGTAACACTTTTACCCCCCCGGATGTAGAACCAGAAGATCCTCCCAGAAACATTATACCAAAAAACAACATTGTTAAAAAAGGTGTCCATGAAATAAAATCACCAGTAACAAAACCTGTAGTAGTTACAATTGCAACAACTTGAAACAAAGAATGTCTAAAACTACTCTCAAATTTTCCTAAAACTTCAGGGTGATAAACTTCAGTTGAAGATAAATTGACTTGAAAAAATAAAATTAAAGTAGAAATAAAAACAAATGCGCATATAAATGAAACATACCATTTAAATTCAGTGTCTTGAAATATTTTTTTAAATTTTCCAGTTAATCCAAAATAAATTAAAATAAAATTTGTTCCAGCCAAAAACATAAAGAAAATTACAATATACTGTATCAAAGGATTGTCATTCCAAAATCCAATACTCTCGTTTTTTGATGAAAAACCACCAGAAGCGATATTACTCATTGAATTATTTATTGCATCAAAAAAACTCATTCCAGCAAAAGTTAATAATATTGTTTCTAAAAAAGTTAAACCAACATAAATCAACCATAGTCTTTTTGCAGTATCACTAATTCTAGGATGAATCTTATCGCCAGTAAGCCCAGGCGCTTCAGCTGTAAAAAGCTGCATTCCACCTATTCCTAACAAAGGTAAAATAGCAATAGCAAGAACAATAATACCCATACCTCCTAACCAGTGAGTCATACTCCTCCAAAAAATTATGCTTTTGGGCAAAGCGTCTATATCATTAATTATTGTTGAACCAGTTGTGGTATATCCAGACATTGTTTCAAAAAAGATGTTTGAAAATGAAGAAATTGAATCAGTCACAACATAAGGAAGCATTCCTGAAAAGATCATTACAAGCCAGCCCAAAACAACTACAAAATAAGCGTCTCTTTTATTTATTTTTCTTTCATTTTTTTTTGATACAATCATAAATAACCAACCAAAAAAAATAACTAATAATGATACTATTGTCATTTCATTTAAAACACCATCATTAGTTAAATAACTTACGAATGCAGAAATAAGCATTGCAAAACCATTGAACATTAACAGTAATCCTAAAATGTGAAAAATTAATTTTCTATTCAGTTTAGACATTATCTATTTATAAAAACAAACTTTCTACTTTTTTAATACTTTCGGGTTTAGAACAAACTAGAACTCTGTCGCCCAATTTAATTTCAAAATCTCCTAGAGCTATAATTCCTTCGTTATTTCTTATAACTCCACCAATAATCCCAGCTAATGGAAAATCTAGATCCATGATTTTTTTATCAAGAACCTTAGAGTTTTCATTAACTATAAATTCAACAATTTCAGCATCCATATCGTTCAACATAGCAAGTTCAACTATATCTCCGTTTCGAACAAACTTAAAAATATCATTTGCTGCAAGTAATTTTTTATTAATTAAACTATCTATTCCGATTGACTGAGAAAGATTGAAATAATCCATATTTTCAACTAAGGCAATAGTTTTTTTTACTTTTTTTGACTTAGCCATCATACATGACATTATGTTTGTTTCAGAATCCCCACTAGTTGCAATAAAAGCATCCATACTTTCTAAATTTTCTTCAACAAGAAGATCTAAATTTCTGCCATCCACGTTTAAAACCATAAGATTAGGTAGTTCTTCAGCGATATCATTTGCTTTTTGCTCATTGATTTCAATTAGCTTAATGTTTAAACCCTCTAAACTCAAGTCCTTGGATAGCTTTGAACCAACTCTTCCTGCGCCAAGTATCATTACATTTTTAACCTTTTGCTTCTCAGTACCCATTAAATTATAAAGTTCTTTAAGACCTTTTTTATTAGTTATAAAATAAACATGATCACATTCACAAAAAATAGTATTTCCTCTGGGTATTATAGTAGAATCACTATCCTCTCTTTTAAGAGCAATTGGCATAAAATGAACACCTGGGAAGACTGATGCAGCTTCCATGACAGTCTTACCAACAAAAGGTGCGTTTTTTTCTAGTCTAACCGCCATCATTTTTAATATACCATCGTCAAAATCATGACTATTTGTAAAGGCAGATTCGCTAATTATTAATTTAATTTCAGCAGCAGCCAAGTTTTCAGGTGAAATAAGCTCATCTATGCCGATTAAATCAAAATCAATTTCATTGCAGTCCTTAATAAATTCAGTATTAGAGATTCTAGCAATAGTTCTTTTAGCGCCAAGTTGTTTGGATAAGAAACAAGTAGTGAAATTAGTTGTTTCAGATGTAGTTAAAGAAACTACTAAATCAGAATTCTCAACGTCAGCATTCTTTAAAACCGAAATTGAAGCAGAATTGCCTTCAATAGTTTTAATGTCTAGTTTATTTTCCGCAATATTTAAACTTGATTTTTTATTATCAATTAAGGTAATATCATGAGATTCAAAAGAAAGTAGCTTTGCTAAATGAAAGCCAACTTCACCAGCTCCCGCAATTATAATTTTCATAAATACATAGTTGTATTATATTACAAATATACTTGATTTTAAAAAATCATGTATATTTTTTTAATTATTATCATTCTTAAACATAATTTTCTTTATTACATTTGAAAATGTATGAGAGTATATTTAATTTTTTTATCACTTTTTTTTCTAACAATAAATAGCTCCGCGCAGAGAAATAATTTAAAAATAGAAAATCTTCAAAATTTTGATCAAAAAAAAATCCACTTTGGATATTATATTGGATTTAATAACTATAATTATAAGTTAGATTATAAAATAAATCCAGAAAAAAGAACTCTTATTGGTGATCAAATAGGTATTAATGTAGGCTTAATTGGAGATTTGAAATTAAGTAAAAATCTAAATTTAAGGTTTGAGCCTGGTTTATACACAAATAAATCTGAAATAGTTTTTTACAATAGAGAAAAATTTACCAAAAATAGTGATACACTAAGATCAATAAAATCAACATATATTCATTTTCCTCTACTTATAAAATATAGTGCTAAAAGATATAATAATATAAAACCTTATTTATTAGGCGGATTATCAACATCATTTAATCTTTCAGGAAATCAAAATAGTCCTGAGGATAATAATAACGGCGTATTTAGATTAAAAACAAATACATTTTATTACGAACTGGGATTTGGAATTGACTTTTACTTACGATATTTTAAATTTTCTCCATCAATAAGAGGTGTGTTTTCATTAAAAAACGAAATAGTTCCTGATTTAGATCCAAACAGTCCCTGGACTGGTAATATTGATAAAATGTCTACTAGAGCAATTTTTATCAATTTTTCTTTTCATTAGATTTTCTAGAGAACTCAGATAAAATAATTCCTAATGAGTTTGAAAGATTTAAACTTTCAGGATAACTTTTATTGTTAAATCTAGGTATTGTTAACTCAACATCAATTAACGATCTTAGATTGCTAGAAATACCATTAGCTTCGTTTCCAAAAACAACAATTCCATTATCTGTGCTAATTTTATTTTCATAAACTGATTCTCCATTAATAAATGTTCCAAACCTATTTAATGACTCGGAATTCAAAAAATTTTCCAAATCTAAGTATGTAATATTAACTCGAGACAAAGAGCCCATTGCGGATTGTACTACTTTAGGATTATAACAATCAACTGAATCTAAAGAACAAACTATATCTTCAACTCCAAACCATTCACATGTCCTTATTATTGTTCCAAGATTGCCAGGATCGTTTATTGATTCTAAACCAACAAGTAAATTGTTTTTATTTACAGGTTTTTCATTTGGGATTTTAAAAATTGCTAAATGATCATTGGGATTACTTAAAAAACTAATCTTTTCAAGCTCAGATTTAGAAAGTCGAACTACATTATTTACACTAAACTCTGAAATATCTATTGAAAATAATTTGTGAAGAACAAATTTTGAATTAATAAATTCGTAAATCGATTTTTTACCTTCGACAACAAACATTTTATTTAAATAACGTTGTTTTTTATATTTTAAACTTTTAATCAGTTTTATCTCGTTTTTGCTAAGCATTAATAATGATGTATTTTTGAGTTATAATTGTAAAGTGAAAAAATTTATATCAAAAATAGCATTATTTGTAATTACTTGTATTACTGTAATTAGTTGTAGTGTAACTAAAGATCTAAATAAGGATGATTTAATACTTAGATCAAATGAGATTTTTGTAAATGGATCAAAGGTTAAAACTGATTCCCTATCTCCTCTTATAACTCAAAAAAAAAACAATTATATAATCGGATATCCTTTAGCTGGAAAACTATACCAATCGTCAAAAAAAAATAGTGATTCAATATTTAACGAATGGATTAATAAAAGAGTTAATAGAAATAAAAGACTTAATTCAATACTTTCAAAAAAACAAGTTATACAACTGAACAGTTATTTCAAGAATTTTAATATTTGGAAAAAAAAGAATGGAGAAAAAATGGAAATTATTGATTCTGTAAAAACAAATATTTCAATTGATAATTTAAAATCATATTTCAAGAATAATGGTTATTTTAATTCTCAAATATCTTCAAATACAATTATAGACCAAAACAATAATAAATATGGAAAAGTTATTTATAATATAAAAACAGGAAATCAATACACTTTAGACAGTATAGCAACAAACATTGAGTCTGAAGTTTTAAGATCCATATTTAATTCAGGAAAGGAAAAATCAATTTTAAAACCAAACACATCTTTTAATACAAAGAAATTTGAATCAGAGAGAAACAGAATCGATAAACTATTTAAAAATTCCGGGGTTTACAATTTTCAAATAAATTCCATTTCCTTTAAGATAAATTTAGACACTACAAATTTAAGTTTCAAAATTCCGGTTGAAATAGTAATTAAAGAAAATTCGCTTAGTAATAAATATAAAAAACATAAAATAGAAAAAGTAAATTTATTTATAGAGAAAGAAGATTTAAATACTGAAATAAAAAAAATATTTAGTCATGACTCTATTAATTTTTATTCTAATTTTTCTTTAGACTATAAGCCTAATGTACTGTCAAATTTAATTCATGTAAAAAAAAATGAATTTTACAGTGATTCCAAAAGGAACGAGACAATTAAACTTTTAAATAAATTTGATAATTTTCAATATCCATCTATTAACTATAATTTTATATCTGAAACTAATAAACAATTAGAGGCTAATATATATTTAGTACCCAAAAAAAAATATTCATTCAGATTTGGCTTAGATCTTAAACACTCAAATATTGAAGATATTGGAATAGCATTTGAATCATCTTTAACTAATCGAAATGTCTTTAAATCTGGTGAAAAATTAGAATTTACAACTAGAGGAACTATAGGTAAGTCTGCAAATACTACCATTTCTGAGTACGGATTTGATATTAGATTTAAGTTTCCTAAACTTTTTCCATCTTTTAATTTTAAGAACTTAGTTAAGTTCAAAAACAAGCCTGTCACATATTTAAATATTGGAACGTCTAACCAAACTAATATTGGATTAGATAGACAAAATTTTAAGTTTGATTTAAATTATGACTGGTTTGATAAAAAAAACAGAAAAAACAACCTTAGTTTAATTAATATTGAATTAGTTAATAATAAAAATATTGTCAATTATTTCAATATTTATTCTAATTCGTTTAAATCTGTTAATATTATTGCAAATAGGTATAATACACCCTCAAGTTATTTAGACATTAATAATAATTTAATTATTCCTAGTGGAATAGATTCATTTATTAGGGAAGTTGTTTCAAAACAATTTGCAGTATCAAACCAAGATTTTAATTCAATCAATTATTTGAATGATAGAAAAAATAGATTGACATCAAATAATTTAATAATAGGTTCAAGTTTTTCTTTTTCAAATAAATCGAGAAAAAACATGTACGATAACGAGTTTTCCGAATTTAAATTAAAAATTGAACTTGCAGGAAATTTAACAAATCTCACAAGTAATCTTTTAAATGTTTCTAAAGATGAGTTTGGTAAAAATAAAGTTTTAGGATTAACATACTCACAATTTTTAAAAACCGAGACTGGGTATATTAAACACTGGCCAATTGGATTAAATTCTATTATAGCTTTTAGATCATTTTTTGGAATAGCAATCCCATTTGGAAATTCAAATAATATTCCTTTTTCAAAATCTTTTTTTGCAGGTGGATCAAACGATAACAGAGCATGGGAAGTTTACAGACTTGGTCCTGGAAGTAGTGAAGCTTTGAGCGAATTCAATGAGGCAAATATGAAAATAGCTATGAACATTGAATACAGGTTTAAAATTCTTGGAAAACTAGACGGTGCTTTATTCACAGATATCGGCAACATATGGAACGTATTTGATGACACAAAAGATTCTAAAAGAACATTTAGTAGCCTTAGAGATTTAGATGAAATTGCAATTGGTAGCGGAATTGGTTTAAGATACAACATTGGTTATTTTGTTTTAAGATTAGACATGGGACTCAAAACTTATAATCCTGTACTTGAAACTAACAAAAGATGGCTAACTGATTTTAATTTAAAGAAAGCTGTGTTTAACATTGGTTTAAATTATCCTTTTTAGGACCAATAATTCTTTTTAATTTAGCGCACTAACTAAATCAAAAAATGAGTAATCAAATTAAAGGAGGTGTTGCCACAGGTGACCAAGTTCAAGAAATTTTTAACCTAGCAAAAGCAAAAAAATTTGCATTACCAGCTGTAAATGTAATTGGATCTAATTCAATTAACGGAGTTTTGGAAACAGCATCTAAATTGAATGCTCCTGTAATAATTCAATTTTCAAATGGTGGAGCTGTTTTTAACGCTGGAAAAGGACTCTCAAATGAAAATCAAAATGCTGCAATTAAAGGTGCAATTGCTGGAGCTAAACATGTCCATGAACTTTCAAAAGCTTATAATGTACCTGTAATTTTACATACAGATCACGCAGCTAAAAAACTTTTACCTTGGATTGATGGATTACTTTTAGCCAGTGAAGATCACTTTGAAAAAACAGGAAAATCTTTGTTCAGTTCACATATGATTGATCTTTCCGAAGAACCAATTGAAGAAAATATTTCTATATGCAAAGAATATTTAAAAAGAATGAGTAAAATTGGAATGACATTAGAAATAGAATTAGGTATTACAGGTGGTGAGGAAGATGGTGTAGATAATACTGACATTGATGATTCAAAATTGTACACTCAACCAGAGGAGGTTGCATATGCCTATGAAGAGCTATCAAAAGTCAGTGATAAATTTACTATTGCAGCTGCATTTGGGAATGTTCATGGAGTTTATAAACCTGGAAATGTAAAATTAACTCCAAAAATTTTAAAAAATTCACAAGATTTTATTTCAAAAAAATATAACGTAGAACATAATACTATAAATTTTGTTTTTCATGGAGGATCAGGTTCATCAGTCGAAGAAATTAGAGAAGCAATTGATTATGGAGCTATAAAAATGAATATTGATACTGATATGCAATATGCATTTATGTGTGGTATTAGAGATTATTTTAATACAAATAAGGATTACTTAAAATCTCAAATTGGGAATTCTGAAGGTAATGATATTCCAAATAAAAAATATTATGACCCTAGAGTTTGGTTAAGAAAGGCTGAAGAAAGTTTTATATCAAGACTTACTCAAGCATTTGAAGATCTAAATAACGTTAACACCTTGAACTAAATTTGGTTTAGTATATTTGAATAAACATCCATTATATGGCTTGGTTTAAAAGAAAAACAAAAGGAATACAAACTTCTACCGAAGAAAAAAAGGATACTCCAGAGGGTTTATGGCATAAAACCCCTACAGGAAAAATTATCGACACTGAAGAATTAGAGAATAATTCATTTGTTTCACCTGAGGATGGTTTTCATATTAGAATAGGTAGTCAAGAATATTTTAATATTTTATTTGATGATAAGTTTAAAGAAGTAGATAAAGATATTAAAGCCAAGGACCCTTTAAAATTCAGTGACAATAAATCATATAAACAAAGAGCTAAAGACGCCAGAAAAAAGACAGGCTTAAAAGATGCAATTAAAGTTGCAGTAGGCAAATCTTTTGGAGAAGATGTTGTTATAGCTTGTATGGACTTTAGATTCATTGGAGGATCCATGGGATCAGTTGTTGGTGAAAAAATAAGCAGAGCAGTTGACCTAGCTATTAGAAAAAAAATCCCTTTAATTATAATTTCAAAATCAGGTGGAGCAAGAATGATGGAAGGAGCAATATCTTTAATGCAAATGGCTAAAACCTCTGCTAAATTAGCTCAATTAGCAAATAATAAATTACCCTACGTCTCCTTATGCACTGATCCAACCACTGGTGGAACTACTGCATCTTTCGCAATGCTTGGAGACATTAATATTTCCGAGCCTGGAGCGTTAATAGCCTTTGCTGGTCCTAGAGTAGTAAAAGACACAACAGGAAAAGATCTGCCTGAAGGCTTCCAAACTTCTGAATTTTTATTAGAACACGGATTTCTTGACTTTATCAGTTCTAGAACTGAAATTAAGAAAAAAATTAATCTTTATTTTGATTTAGTCCTCAATAGACCAATAAGGTCAATTTAAAATTACATATTTATCAAAATATAATCTTATATTTGCCGCGCTAATTAAAAATTAGTTAGCTACATAAAAATCATTTAAAATAATATTGGCATGTATTTAACAAAAGAAAACAAAAAAGAAATCTTCAAAGAGCACGGTAAATCAGAAACTGATACAGGTTCGGCTGAAGGTCAAATTGCATTATTCACAAAACGAATTAATCACTTAACTGAACATCTTAAAAATAACAGAAAAGATTTTAACACTGAAAGATCTTTAGTGATGATGGTTGGTAAAAGAAAAAGTTTGTTGAGTTATCTTAAGAAAAAAGATATTAACAGATATCGTGAAATAATCAAAAAATTAAACTTACGTAAATAGTTTTTTACACAGTTTTTCATTGGTATTCTACTTAAGACACAACACAACTTAATTAATTTAATGAAAAATATGAAAATCAAAACTTATAATGAATCCATCGATTTAGGTGATGGAAGAACAATAACAATAGAAACTGGTAAACTTGCAAAGCAAGCACATGGTTCAGTAGTTGTTCAAATGGGTAAAGCAATGCTTTTATGTACTGTTGTATCCAACTATGAAGCAAGTAAAGTTGACTTCCTTCCTCTAACAGTTGACTATAGAGAAAAATTCGCAGCTGCTGGAAGATATCCTGGAGGTTTTTTCAAAAGAGAAGCTAGACCTAGTGACGGTGAAGTATTAACTATGAGATTAGTAGACAGAGTTTTACGTCCACTATTTCCAAAAGATTATCATTCCGAAGTTCAGGTCATGATTCAATTAATGTCCCACGACGAAGATGTAATGCCTGATGCTCTTGCAGGACTTGCAGCATCTGCTGCAATTCAGTTAAGTGACTTTCCATTTGAATGTGCAATTTCAGAAGCTCGTGTAGCTAGAATTGATGGCAAATTTGTTATTAACCCGAGTAGAACTCAATTGGCTAATGCTGATATAGAAATGATGGTTGGAGCTTCTGCTGACTCAGTAATGATGGTTGAAGGTGAAATGGATGAATGTAGTGAAGAAGAAATGGCTGATGCAATAAAATTTGCTCACGAGTCTATAAAAATCCAAATCCAAGCTCAAGAAAGATTAGCTAAAGCAGTTGGAAAAAAAGAAGTTAGAGAATACGAAACTAGTGTTGAAAACGAAGAACTTGCTCAAAAAATACATGATGCTTCTTACGACAAATGTTACGAAATTGCGAAAAAAGGTACTTCTAAAGCTGAACGTAGTTTAGCTTTTTCTAATGTTAAAGAAGAGGTGAAAGGTTCATTTAGTGAAGAAGAAATCGAAGAACACGGAAAATTAATCAGCAAATATTTTAACAAATCACAAAAAGAAGCTATTAGAGAACTTACATTAAGTGAAGGAATAAGGTTAGACGGTAGAAAAACTGATGAAATTAGAGACATTTGGTGTGAAGTTGATTACCTGCCATCTACTCACGGATCTGCTATTTTCACAAGGGGAGAAACTCAAGCTTTAGCCACAGTTACTTTAGGAACTTCAAGAGAAGCTAACAAAATTGATATGCCATCTTATGAAGGTGAAGAAACTTTTTATCTTCATTATAATTTCCCACCATTTTGTACAGGAGAAGCTAGACCACTAAGAGGAACTTCAAGAAGAGAAGTAGGACATGGTAATCTTGCGCAAAGAGGTTTAAAAGGAATGATTCCTGATGATTGTCCTTATACTGTAAGAGTTGTTAGTGAAGTACTTGAGTCTAACGGCTCATCTTCAATGGCTACTGTATGTTCAGGAACTATGGCTCTTATGGATGCTGGAGTTCAGATAACTAGACCTGTTTCTGGAATAGCAATGGGGTTAATTTCTGATGGAGATAGATATGCAGTTTTAAGTGATATTTTAGGTGATGAAGATCATCTTGGAGATATGGACTTTAAAGTTACTGGAACATCTGAAGGTATAACAGCTTGCCAAATGGATATAAAGATTAAAGGCCTTTCATATGAAATTTTAGTAAATGCATTAAAACAAGCTAGAGACGGAAGGCTCCATATTTTAAATAAAATAACTGAAACTATTGAAAGACCAAATGCAGATGTCAAGTCTCATTCGCCAAAAATGGTAACTAGTAGAATTCCTAATGAATTCATAGGACCATTTATTGGACCCGGTGGAAAAGTAATTCAAGAGTTACAAAAAACAACTGGTTGTACAATAGTTATAAATGAGGATCCAGAAACTGAAGAAGGAATTGTAGAAATTCTTGGTACTGATCAAGAGGGAATTGACTCTGTTCTTGCTAAAATAGATTCACTTTTATTTAAACCAGAAAAAGGAAACACTTATAATGTTAAAGTAATAAAATTGTTAGACTTTGGAGCTGTAGTTGAATATCTAGATGCACCAGGAAACGAAGTTTTATTACACGTTAGTGAAATTGCATGGGAAAGAACAGAAAATGTTAGTGATGTGCTTAAACTTGGGGATGAATTAGAAGTTAAATATTTTGGTACAGATCCTAGAACTAGAAAAGAAAAAGTTTCTAGAAAAGCATTATTAGAAAAACCAGAAGGCTATGTAGAAAGACCACCTAGAGCTCCTAGATCTGATAATAGAGGAAGAGACAACAGAGGCAGAGACAATAGAGGGAAAAGATAATAACTAGTTATTGTAACCTTTTTACAACTTTTAACGTATAATAATTCTAATACAGAATAATGAGACAATTAAAAATCACCAAGCAGGTAACCAATAGAGAAACTGCGTCCTTAGATAAATATTTACAAGAAATAGGAAAAGTTGACTTAATTACTGCTGAAGAAGAGGTTGAATTAGCACAAAAAATTAGAGCTGGGGATGAAAATGCTTTAGATAAACTTACAAAAGCAAACTTAAGGTTTGTTGTCTCTGTAGCAAAGCAGTATCAAAATCAAGGTCTAACACTTCCTGATTTAATTAATGAAGGAAACCTAGGATTGATAAAAGCGGCAAGAAGATTTGATGAAACAAGAGGATTTAAATTTATTTCATATGCAGTATGGTGGATTCGTCAATCAATATTACAAGCACTTGCAGAACAATCAAGAATTGTTAGACTTCCATTAAATAAAATTGGATCTATAAATAAAATTAATAAAATGTATGCTTTTTTGGAGCAGGCTAACGAACGTGTTCCGTCTGCAGAAGAAATTGCAAAAGAATTAGACATGACAGTTTCTGATGTCAAAGAATCAATGAAAAATTCAGGAAGACATGTATCAATGGATGCTCCATTAGTTGAGGGAGAAGATTCTAACCTTTATGACGTCCTTCGTAGTGGAGAATCGCCAAATCCTGATAGGAATTTACTTCACGAATCGTTAAGAACCGAAATTGAAAGAGCTCTTGAAACCCTAACACCAAGAGAAGCTGACGTTGTAAGACTATACTTTGGCTTAGGAGAGAAACATGCCATGACACTTGAAGAAATTGGAGAAACATTTGATCTAACAAGAGAAAGAGTTAGACAAATTAAAGAAAAAGCAATTAGAAGACTTAAACATACTTCTAGAAGTAGAATATTAAAAACTTATTTAGGTTAATAATGAATATTATTGCACCATCAATGCTTGCTTGCGATTTTGGAAATCTTCTTAGTGAGATTGAAATGGTTAACAATAGTGAAGCTAATTGGTTTCATATTGATGTAATGGACGGAGTTTTTGTTCCTAATATTTCATTTGGAACACCTATAATGAAGGTTTTAAAAGAAAATGCAAAAAAAACTTTAGATGTACATTTAATGATTGTCAATCCAGATAATTATTTAGAAAACTTTGCTGAACTTGGTGCTGATATACTTACTGTTCATTACGAAGCATGTACACATTTACACAGAACTATACAAAGAATTAAAGATTTAAAAATGAAAGCTGGTGTGGCAATAAACCCTCATACACCGATTGCATCATTAAAATCTATTATTAAGGATCTTGATTTAGTTTGTGTCATGAGTGTAAATCCTGGTTTTGGTGGTCAATCATTTATTGAAGAAACATATGAAAAGGTTTTAGAACTTAATTCATTGATCAAAAAACATAACTCAAAAGCCATTATTGAAATTGATGGTGGCGTTAACTCGCTAAATGCAAAAAAATTAATTGATTGTGGTGCAAATGCTCTGGTAGCTGGAAGTTTTGTGTTTAAATCAGAAAATCCAACTCAGACAATTTCTGAGTTATCATCAATTATTAATTAAATACAAAGATTTTAATTAATTTAATACATATTTATAAATATGTATTCAAAATCCATTAACGTTATTGGTATAATGAGTGGAACATCACTAGATGGCCTTGACTTATGTTTAGTTTCATTTGACAGTAATAATTATTCAAATTTTAAAATCTTAAATAGTCAAACTTATAATTATTCATCTGATTGGGTCAATAAACTTTCTAATGCCATAAATTTAAGGGAAAAAGATCTTAATATTTTAGATGATGAAGTTGGGAAACTGATTAGTACTTACATTAACAAATTTCTTATAAAAATTGGAAGTCCAAAAGTAGATTTAGTTTCGTCCCATGGTCATACAGTTTTTCATGATCCAGAAAAAGGAATAACCAAACAAATTGGCAATGGTGAAATAATATTTAATAAAACAAACATTAATTTAATTTGCGACTTTAGAACTCAAGATGTTGAACTTGGTGGACAAGGTGCTCCGTTAGTACCTATTGGAGACTTAAATCTATTTGAAAACTATAAATATTGTTTAAACCTTGGGGGTTTTGGAAATATTTCAATAAAAAAAAACAAAACAATAAAGGCTTTCGATATTTGTCCTGTTAACACAGTTCTAAATTATTATTCTAAAAAATTGGGGCACCCGTATGATAAAAATGGGAAAATATCTGAAAAAGGAAATATAAATTATAAATTATTAAACAAACTAAATTCGTTAGAGTATTATAAAAATGAAGGTCCAAAATCATTAGGAATTGAATATGTAAATGAAAAGGTAATACCATTAATAGATTCCCTTTCGATAAATAATAATGATGTTTTAAATACATATATTGAGCATATAACACAACAAATAAAGATTTCGATAAAGAATAATAAAGAAAATGAAAGCATACTAGTTACTGGGGGAGGAGCGTACAATCAAACTATTATTAAAAAATTAAAAAACAAGTTAAATTGTAAAGTTATAATTCCTAAAAAAGAAATTGTTGATAATAAGGAAGCTTTAATATTTGCTTATTTGGGGCTACTACGTTATAACAATAAAGTAAACTGTTTAAAAACAGTTACAGGTGCTAAAAAAAATCATTCTTCTGGACTAGTTTTTAAAAATTAATATCTAAATCTGAACTATCTAATTTTTGAAGTTTAATATTTCTCCATTTAACCTTAATACCACCACCATCATGAATTTGTAAAGCAATTCTACCATTTGCTTCTCCAATTTTTTTGTCAGTATAAGAAATCATTTTGTTACCATTTAGCCAAGTAGTAACTGTTTCATCTTGAACTTTCACAGTAAGTTTGTTCCAATCGCCCATAATTAAAGATGAATCTTTACCCATACTAGGCTTTACAAGCCAACCTCTTCCATATGATTCGTAAATTCCCCCAGTATATGAACCAGGTGGAGCTACTTCAACCTGCCAACCGCTTACAGCAGTACCATCAACAGTTGATCTAAAAAAAACACCACTATTTCCATTTGCCTCTTGCATAAACTCAAGATTCAAAACAAAATTTTTATAATAATCATCTGTGCCTAAATATCCGTATTCAGCGTTTGGTCCACTTTCACAAATCAATAATCCGTCCTCAACATACCATTTTTCAGTTCCATATGTAATCCAACCACTTAAATCAGTACCGTTAAATAAATTTATGGTATTTGCTTTGTTTACAACTGGTTCACTGTTACTAGAACTATCATTACTGTTAGTATAATGATTATGTGTTTCAGGTGAAAATAAAGAGAGAGAGGCACAAGAATAAGAAAAAATAGCTATTAGAAATAACAAAAGGTAAGTTGTGTGTTTCATTTGATATTGATTTATATTGTAATTTTAATGTAATACGTAAATATAATTTAAATGAAAAGAAATAACTTAAGATCACTAATTATTTTATTTGTACTTATTTTTTTCAATTCTAAAAATTTATTTTGTCAATTCGAAGCCGGTATAATCTCTACACTTGAAGCTGCTTACCCAGATAATAATAATATAAAATTTAAACAAAATTTTTCTTATAATATTCCACAAAACTCTGATTTTGAAGCATTGATATTAATAAAATCCAAATCTAACAAAACATTTACTTTTAAATCAATATCAAAAAACTTAAATAACATTAACTATTCAATAATAAAACCTGTTCCAGTTGAGGAAAATACCGGAGTCGACAGTAGAACTGAACAGTTTTTAGGGCAAATTAATCCTGATGTAATTAGAAGAGCTCCTTTTGAAGTTTTTGAAGTTATTGAACCTTTAACTATTAATGAAATTAAAACCGTTAGTAATTTTTCTTTATTAAGAATTTCTGTAAAATCTATTGAGTTTAAAAGGACTGGCAATTTTAAATTGAATATAGTTTTAAATGATGGTTTTAAAAATGAAGAATTGAAATTTAAAATTAAAATTCATGATGCTTCCATTCCAAAACTTCAAGAAAGTAAATTCTTTTATACAAATTGGTTCAATTTAAGTAAAATGGAAGAAATGCATGATTTAAAGAGATGGAACAAAGAATGGTTTGTTATGCTTGATAAATATGCTAAGCTGATGGCAGAGGGGCGTCAAAATTGTATAAGAATTCCACATGAACTTATTAATTTAAAAAGCAATAAAATTTCTTTAGATGAAAAAAAAATGATTTCATTTATAAATATTTTTAAAAAATATGGATTTAAATATTTTGAATCTCCACACTTGCTCAACAGAGGATCTAATGACGATTGGGGGAATCCAGAACTAAAAACAAAACTACGTAAAAGAGGTTATTATTCCGAGGATGGAAAAAAGGAAATAGATACTATAATTAGAAAAATAAAATCATTTACAAAAAAATATAAATTAGAAAACCAGTGGCTTCAACATATTGCAGATGAACCTACAGATGTTAATGCTCAATGTTACAAAGATGTTTCAAAACAAATAAAATCGATATATCCAAAAATTACGATAATGGAAGCAACTAATGCAAAAGAATCATTGACTGGTTCGATTGATTTATGGTGTCCACTTATAAATGATTTTCAAGAAAATCAAGATTTTTTCAAAAAAAGAGTGAAAGAAGGAGAGAAAATTTTAGTATATACCTGCTTAGTTCCTGGTGGAAAATGGTTAAACAGGACATTAGATATGGAAAGAATTAGACAAGTTTATTTTGGATGGGCAGGCTCAAAATATAATACCTTTGGATACTTACATTGGGGATTAAATCAATATAAGGCTAACCCTTTTAAACAAAGTGTAGTAAAACATCCATCTCCTCAAGCATCAAGCAATAATTATCTTCCAGCTGGAGATACACATGTAATTTATCCTGGAAAAGATGGACCACTTTCTTCACTGCGCTTTGAAGCACACAGGAAAGGAATTGAAGACTATGAATTGCTTGAAAAATTAAAATTAAAAAACTCTAATAAACACAAAAGATTAATCAAAAAATTATTCTTAAATTATACTAATTACTCATTATCAATTAATAAATACCAGAGAATAAGAAAAAAACTACTTAAATCAATATAGTATTATGAAAAAAACTTTAACCACTTTTATACTAATATTAATTGTATTTAGTATTAACGCACAAAAAAGAAAAGAATTTTTTAAAAGTCCTAAAGGAGTTTTTTACATTTCTTCGGATTTACATATACATAGTGTTTTTTCTGATGGTTCAGTTTGGCCTACTATTAGAGTAGATGAGGCTGTAAGAGATAGTATAGATTTAATATCTCTTACTGAACATTTAGAATATCAATCGCATATTTCTGACATTCCTCATACAAATAGAAATAGATCATTTCAAATTGCAGGTGGTTATGTACAGAAAAAACCTCTGGCAGTTGTACACGGAACTGAAATAACAAAACCAATGCCACCAGGTCACTTTAATGCTATTTTTATTAAGGATGCCAATAAGTTTTTTGATAAGAATAAAGAACCTTTAATTTTTATAAAAGGGATTAAGGAAGCTAATAAACAAGGAGCATTTGTTTTTTGGAATCATCCAATGTGGGAAGCAAACAGAAGTGATGGAATAGCAAAGCTTGACCCAATTCACAAAGAAGTAATTGATAAAAAATTATTACATGGAATTGAGGTTGTAAATTTTGACACATTCTCTGAAGAGGCAATGCAAATTGCACTTGACAACGAATTAACTATGATGGGCACGAGTGATGTTCATGTATTAATTGATTGGGATTTTAATAAAGAAGAAGAAAGTTTTCACAGACCGATAACATTTATTATGTCAAAAAATAGAACAATAAAATCTATTAGAGATGCATTATTTAATGGCAATACGTTTATTTGGTACAGAGATTTAATTATTGGTAAGTCAAACAATTTAAAACAAGTTATCGAAAATAATTTAAAAGTTGTTTCCAAAGGATATGGATTTAAAGGAAGGAAAGTAGAGATTTTACAAGTGGAACTAATAAATAAATCTGTGGCTCCAATTAGTCTGAACTATATTGGAGAATATACATTTCATAATGACTATAAATTTATTGAACTTGCACCAAAATCAAGTAAAACAATATATGTCAAAACTAAAAAAGTTAAAAAAACAGTTTCCTTAGAGTTCGAAATTTTAAATTATGTAATTGCACCAAAGACAAACCTTAAAACAATAAAAACCATAACTGTAGATTAAACTGGCGTGGTTATATAATCTTTAGTTACTGTAACTCAATATTCAAAATAGTATTTTTAAAAAATTCTATTGAACTTTCATTAAATTTTGGTTTTCTAAATCTGATTTTTTCTTTTGAAGAAAAACCATATTGTTCAATAGGCATGCCAATAAAGTTTTTATCTAGAATACTATTTAAGTTTTTGTCCAATAAAATTGAAATAAGGTAAACTCCTCTAGGAAGATTAATTGTTGTCGAAAATTTATCTTTTTCCACCCATTCTTTAAAGCCATAATCAAAACCCTCTTTTTGACCTGAGCTATTAGTAGCGTTGCTATTCCATGAATCTGGATTTGACCAAACCGCAATGACTAAATTTCCATTTGATTCTATATTAGATACGTTTAATTTCAACTCAAATAATTCTGGATTATTTTGAGAAATTAATTCCATATTTAAACATAAAATAAGTATCAATAAAAATTTATTCATAACATATTTTTAAGTGACCCAGGGAGGATTCGAACCCCCAACCGTCAGAGCCGAAATCTGATATTCTATCCAGTTGAACTACTGGGCCCTATTTATTATATAAGTTTTGAACGCACAATATTAGATATAGTTTTGCCATCAGCTTTTCCAGAAAGTTTACTTGATGCAATACCCATTACTTTACCCATATCTTTCATACCATGAGCACCAGTCTGATTAATAATTTCAGTAATTAATTTATCTAAGTCTTCTGTACTAATTTGATCTGGTAAAAATCTTTCAATTATCCTGGATTGGTTAATTTCAATATTTGCTAATTCTAATCTACTTTGTTTTTTATAAATCTCTGCACTTTCTTTTCTTTGTTTAACAAGTTTTTGAAGAATTTTAATTTCATCTGATTCTTGAATATTGCCGTCTGAACCCTTTTGAGTTTGAGCTAATAAGAGTGCAGACTTAATTGCTCTTAAAGATTCTAATTCATCAACATTTTTTTCTTTCATTGCTGAAATAATTGAACTTGATATTTTATTTATTAATTTCATATGATTTTATTTTAATCCACGTTATCATGTAAAAACGAATTGCTAGTTCGCAAATTAATCTCTCCGTTTGAATCTTCACTAATAACAGTTCTAGAAGATTTAAATTGATCAATACTATCTAGACTAACTCCGGCTCTTTTAAAAGCAGGTTCATTCTCCATAGAATTAATATTATTAGCTTTAGTAAAATTGTAATTATATTGCTTTAATTTTATTTTTCGCTCTTCGGTTCTTTTAGATAATCCATCGGCAATTGAACTATTTAAAGGATTTAAAACTACTTCATTATTATCATTTTTAAATTCAGAAGCCAAGGGCTCAACTGTCTTGTTAATAATCTCATAATCATCAATACCTGATTTATTAGCGTTTATCCCGTTAACTTCGGTTACAGGAATGATATGAACAGGATTTACAACTTCTATTTCATTTATATCTTCAATTAGTTCATGAACAATTTTATCTGACTCAATTATTTGTTTTTTTAATGGCATATCAAAATCAAATGAAACTTGATCAATAGGTTTAAGTTCCTCAGGTGAAGTAACTTCAATTTCATTAATATTAAGTGAAACATCATTGATTTCAATTTCATCTTCATTAATTATTAAATTTGAATTCATCTCCTTATAATCAACATTAATGTCATTTATAATCCTTTCTTTTTCTAAATTTTCAATTTCAGGGTTAGTATTCTTAAAATCAATTGAATTTGAAGCAAAATCAAATTGTAAAGAATCATTTTTATCAATCTGATTATTAGAACTTAGATTGTGAACATATCCACTATTTTCATCAAGATTATGAATTATTTTTTTTGGATCAGAATGTATAATTTCATCTTGTTGATTGGGTGCAAAACCTGTGGCAATTACAGTAACAGAAATAGAGTTTTCTAAATTCAAATCCTCACCTACTCCCATTATAATATTAGCTCCGTGACCGGCTTTTTCTTGAATATAATCATTTATAAGCCCGATTTCATCAATTGTTATTTCTTCTTTACCTGAAACAATTAATAATAAAACATTTTTAGCTCCTGTAATTCTATTATCATTTAAAAGTGGGGAATCAAGAGCAGATGAAATAGCTTCAATTGACCTTTTAGTACCAGTAGCAGTAGAAGAACCCATTATAGCATTTCCGCTATTAGATAAGACTGTTTTAGCATCTTTTAAATCAATATTTTGAGTATAATGATGAGTTATAACTTCAGCTATTCCTCTTGAAGCTGTAGCTAACACTTCATCAGCTTTTGCAAATCCTTCTTTAAATCCTAAATTTCCGTAGATATCTCTCAAGTTATTATTATTAATTACAATTAAAGCATCTACTTCTTTTCTTAATTTTTCTATCCCTGTTTTGGCTTGTTGTTCTCTTATTTTACCTTCAAATTGAAATGGCATAGTGACAATTCCTACAGTTAAAATATCCAACTCTTTAGCTAATTTAGAAATAACCGGAGCAGCTCCAGTTCCGGTTCCTCCTCCCATTCCAGCAGTTATAAAAACCATTTTAGTATTTGTTTCAAGCATTTTCTTTAAATCATCAAAGCTTTCCATTGCTGCTTTTTCACCAATTTCGGGGTTAGCACCAGCTCCTAAACCTTCTGTTAATGAAATACCAAGCTGAATTTTATTCTCTACTCTACTATTTTCTAAAGCTTGTGAATCGGTATTGCATACAACAAAATCGACTCCTTTTATTCCTTTAGAGTGCATGTAATTAATTGCATTACTTCCTCCACCACCAACTCCGATGACTTTTATTACATTACTTTGATTTTTAGGTAAATCAAATGGTAAATTATTTATTTCTGGGTTTAAGTGCATAATCTTTAATTTATTCGGCGTTATCTAAAAATGTTTTTATTTTTTCTGTAAACTTTTCAAAAATTGTTAACCTTTCACTTTGAATAGTATCATCAATTTCTTCAAGTTCATTATTGTCTGTATCTTCTTTTATATTACTTTTTTTATTAATTTTTGTTGAGTTCATAACCAAACCAACAGCTGTAGCATACATAGGACTTGAAATATCAATTGAATTATTTCCTGCTAAGTGTTCGCTAGGGTGACCCAATCTAGTATCCATTCCTGTTATATATTCAACGAGTTGTTTTAAATGTTTTAATTGACTACCACCTCCAGTTAAAACAATACCAGCAATCAATTTCTTTTTCTGTTCTTCATGTCCATAATTTTTAATTTCTATATAAACCTGTTCGACTATTTCAACAACTCTTGCATGAATAATTTTTGATAAATTTTTTAGAGTAATTTCTTTTGGGTCTCTTCCTCTTAAACCTGGAATTGAAACAATTTCATTTTCTTTATTCTCTCCAGGCCAAGCGGAACCAAATTTAATTTTCAATAGTTCTGCCTGTTTTTCTATAATTGAACATCCTTCTTTTATGTCTTCAGTAATAATATTACCTCCAAAAGGGATCACAGATGTATGACGAATAATTCCATCTTTAAAAATTGCTAAGTCTGTAGTTCCGCCTCCAATGTCAATTAAAGCAACACCTGCTTCTTTTTCTTCTTGACTTAACACAGCATCAGAGGATGCTATAGGCTCTAATGTAATTCCTTCAAAATCAATGCCTGCACTTTTGATGCATCTAGCTATATTTTTAATTGAAGATACTTGACCAACAACTACATGGAAATTTGCTTCTAGTCTTCCACCAAACATTCCTATTGGCTCTTTAATTTCAGCCTGACCATCAACCTTATAATCTTGAGGCAATACATGAATTATTTCTTCTCCAGGCAACATAACTAATTTATAAACCTGATTAATTAATTTGTCTAAGTCATCTGTATTAATAACGGTATCAGAATTAATTCTGGTTATGTAGTCACTATGTTGAAGGCTTCTGATATGTTGACCAGCAATACCAACAATAACTTTATCAATTTTTTCTGATGAATTTAATTCTGCTTCATTTACAGCTGCCTGAATAGATTGAATTGTTTGAGTAATATTATTTACTACTCCACGATGAACGCCTAAACTTTTTGATTTACCTATTCCAATTATTTTTAATTTTCCATATTCATTTAAAGATCCAATTAAAGCAACAATTTTTGTTGTGCCTATATCTAATCCGACAAATAAATTTTTTGTTCCCATAATTATTTTCTTTGTATTATAACCTGATTTTTAAAATCAAGATTCACGGATTTCAAACTATCTAACAAACCAGAAGAATAAACAGTATTAAAAAATACTTCATATTTTTTAAGTTTTGAGACATAGTTTGTATCACCGATTAAATTCAAATTATATTTAAACCCATCTACGTTAAATATTAATTTATTATTTGACTTTGTTAATCCAGCTATATGATTTGATAAAAATTTATCATTTTTTAAGAAGAGACCTAAATCACCAAACATTATAAAATCAATCGAATCTACATCACTTAATATCATTGGACATATTTCTGAAAAATTTTTAGATAATGGCATTTTTTTTCCGTTAGAATCTATATAATATTCTTCATTCAAAACTCTAAACACTGGATTTTTTTCTATAATATTCACTCCCACTTTTCCTTCAATACTTAGTGATACTTCAACTGAACTTACATATTCGTTTGATAAAATTACACGTTCAATTTCTTTCAAATTTAAATTACTTTTCAAAATTTCATTAGAAATTAATTTACTTTGTATTAACAATTTATTAACCGAATCTTTAGATATAAATTTAAAATCAGTATCCAAATAACTTAAGTCAGAAAACTTAATACTTCTGTTCTGATTTTTATTAAAACTAAACAATGTCAATAAACTAACAGATAGCACTAAAAAAGTCATTTTTAACATATTTAAATTCATATCAGAAAAGAATATTATTTTTAATTATTTCAACTTCATCAGCAATATCTCCAGCGCCCATTATTATAAAAACTTCAGAATCAGATTCTTTTAAAGAATTTGATAAATCAGATTTATTTAATAATGATTTATTTTTATTATCAATTAATTCTAATAATTTTTCAGAACTAATATTTGTTATAGGTTTTTCTCTTGCAGGATATATTTCTGTTAAAATGATATTATCAAACTTTGATAATATTTCTGCAAATTCATCAATAAAATCTCTTGTCCTTGAGTATAAATGCGGTTGAAAAATAGCAGTATTTGTTTTGTTAGGATATAAATCTTTAACAGTTTCATAAACAGCTTTAATCTCACTTGGATGGTGAGCATAATCGTCTATAATAATTTTAGGCGATCGTAATGCGTAGCTAAATCTTCTTTTAACACCCAAAAATGTAGACAAAGAGTTTATGATTGATTTGTCATCAATATTTAATTCTTTTCCAATTGCAAATGCAGCAAGTGCATTTAATGCGTTATGCTTTCCTGGCATATTAAACTTTACAGAATCGACTGAAATTCCATTATAATTTATATTAAAAAAGGAAGAAGATTTTGAATTAGAATAATTCGATATGAAATATTCACATTTAGAACTAAATCCATATGAAATACCTCCTAGAAAAGTTTTTTCATTAGAAAATAATACTCCTTTGGATTTAATGTTGTCGACAAATTGGGTAAATGCACTATCTAATTTCTCTTTAGAATTATAAATATCTAAATGATCAGGATCAACTGAGGTTACACAAGCTATATTTGGAAATAAAGTATGGAATGATCTATCAAATTCGTCGGCTTCAACTAATACAATATCATTTCCATTTTGTAATAAGTTTGAGTCATAATTCTCAGAGATTCCTCCAATAAAAGAAGTAAAGCTAATATTGTTTTCATAAAGAATATGAGATAAAATTGATGAAGTTGTTGTTTTACCGTGAGTTCCTGCAACAGCAATACAAAATTTATTTTGAGAAATCAGTCCAAGAAGTTCTGACCTTTTTAAAATTCTAAATCCATTTTCTTTAAAAAACTTAAACTCTTTATTAGATTTAGAAATAGCAGGAGTATACACTATCAAAGTTTCTAAATGATTTAAAAACTCAGATGGAATATTTATAACATCATCTTTGTAGTGAACTTTAGCGCCTTTATTTGAGAGTAGTTTAGTTATATTAGAATTTACTTTATCATATCCAGCAACATATTTTTTTTCATTGATAAAATAAAAAGCTAAGGAAGACATGCCTATACCACCAATTCCTAAAAAATAAATGTTTTTGTAATTATTAATCATTTCAAAAAACTATTAATTTTATTAACGATATCAACCGTAGCATTAGGCCTTTCAATTTTTTTAATTGAATTTGATAATTTTAAAGAATATTCTTCATTAGTAAATATTTTTTCAAAAACTCGATTAAACTCAGTATCTAAATCTTTTTCTTTTACAATTTCTGCAGAATTTAAATTAACAATTGACATTGCATTTTTAGTTTGATGGTCTTCTGCAACGTTCGGAGAAGGAATGAAAATCACTGGCTTACCAACAATGCATAATTCAGAAATCACGCTTGCACCAGATCTCGATACAATATAATCAGCTACTTTATATGCATAGTTCATTCTTTTTATGAACGGCTTAACTTTTACTATGTCCGAATCAAAAGATTGGTATTGTTGAAAATAATTTTTTCCACATTGCCATAAAACTTGAATACCTAACTTTTTGAAATAATTTAAATTGGATTTAATAAATTCATTAATTTTTAATGCACCTAAACTTCCTCCCAAAACTAATAAGGTTTTTTTATTTTTATTTAGACTAAAAAACTCCAATGAAACTTCTTTAGAGATTGTTGAAACATAAATATCCTTTCTTACGGGATTTCCAGTAAACAATAATTTAGATTTAGGAAAATACCTGTCCATTTTTGGATAAGAAACACAAATATAATTGACTGATTTTGATAGAATTCTATTAGTAATTCCAGGATAGGAGTTTTGCTCTTGAATTAGAGTTGGTATTTTTAATTTTGAAGCAACATATAAAACCGGTCCACTGGCAAAACCTCCGGTTCCTACTACAAAATCAGGTTTAAAGTTTTTAATTATAAAATAAGATTTTATAATACTTAAAAGAACCTTTAATGGAACTAATAAATTTGAAAAATGTAATTTTCTATTAATTCCACTAATCCATAATCCTTTAATATCGTATCCGTATTCTGGAACTTTTTGCATCTCCATTCGATCACATGAACCAACAAACAGTATTTTATTGTTATCAAATTTTGTAGATAATTCTTCAGCAATAGAAATTGCAGGGTAAATATGCCCTCCTGTTCCTCCACCTGAAATTAAAAATCTATTCTGTTTCACTTAATATATTTAAGGGATTATCAGTATTTAAATTTTCTATTGAATCTTTAGAACTTACACTTAAAACTATACCAAGTGCTAGAAAAGTCATCCAAATAGATGTCCCACCAGTACTTATTAAAGGTAGGGGCTGGCCAGTAACAGGGAAAAGCTGAACTGCAACTCCCATATTAATGAATGCTTGAAAAATTATAGGTAACCCTGCACCTAATGCCAATAATTGTCCAAAAACAGTATTAGACTTATACGACACTATTATTACTCTAAAAAATAATAAAAGGTACAGAAACAATATACTAATTGCTCCTACAGTTCCATATTCTTCAGTAATTATTGCATAAATAAAATCAGATGTACTTTGGGGAAGAATATTTTTCATTGAACTTTTTCCTGCCCCAACTCCGAAAACCATTCCAGATGCTATTGCAGATTTAGCTCTCAAAATTTGATAATTATTTTCAGAATTCTCAGATGATGAAAAATTTTCGATTCTACTTACCCATGTATCTATTCTATTAGGCATTAAATCTGGATAATTTTTCACAGTTAAAAAGAAAAGTGAAAAAAGTATTATTCCAGAAATCCCTATTCCTAGTAAATATTTAAAAGGATATCCTCCAATGAAAATTAAAGTAATTATCATCAAAAATATCATAGCAGCAGTCGAAAAGTTTGATGGTAAGATTAAAAACACTATTAATATAATTGGAATCCATAAAGGAATTATAGATTTAGAAAAACTTATGTTTTTATTATAATTTTTAGACAAATAAAATGAAACATAAACCATCAACACAACTATAGCCATCGACGACGGCTGAAAAGATAAACCAATTATTGGTAACTTAATCCATCTACTTGCGTTAGCTCCATCTATTACATTTCCCTGTAAAGAAGTAATAAGTAAAACAGTTATTATTAAAGGTAATGCCAATTTTGACAATCCCTTAAAATATTTATAAGGAATTAAATGTGTACCGTACATTATTAAAACACCAACTGTTATAATTGCAAAATGTTTTATGACATTCGATAAAACAAAGCTGTTTCCAAAATTAGAGCTTGCACTGTAAACAGGTAAAAAAGAAAAAACTGCCAATAATAGAACTATTGACCAAATTATCTTATCTCCTCTGATTTTTTTTATTAATAAATTCATTACAATTTTCTAACCGCATCTTTAAATTGATTTCCTCTGTCTTCGTAATTTTTGAATAAGTCAAAACTTGAACAGGCTGGTGACAATAACACACTATCTTTAGGTTCAGCAATTTTATATGCATTTTTTACAGCTTGAACCATATTGTCGTTTTCTATAATTGTCTCAACAAATGGAGAAAATGATTCTATAATTTTTGAATTATCAATTCCAATACAAATAATTGCTTTAACCTTTTCTCTTACCAAAGGAATTAAATCATCGTAATTATTTCCCTTATCTACACCTCCAACAATCCAAACAGTTGAAGATTTCATAGAATCTAAAGCGTAATAAACCGCGTTTACATTTGTGGCTTTTGAATCATTTATATATTTTACTTTTTGGATTGTTAACACATGTTCAAGTCTATGATTTATAGATTGAAAATTTCCTAATGACTCTCTGATATTTTCATTGCTAATATTTAAAATTTTTGCAACAGTTGCTGCAGCCATATTATTTTGAACATTATGCTTTCCTTTAATAGATAAATTTTCGATTGGTATCATAAAATTTGAGTTATTTATATTAGAATTAATATTTTCGTTTTTAAAATAAGTAAGATTATTCCCATTAGAGTTTTCGAGTGAAAATGGAATTTTTATAGAATTAATATTTCTATTGCCTAGTTCAGAAATGATTTTGTCATCGTCATAATTGTAAATTAAATAATCTGATGATGTCTGATTAGAAATGATTTTGAATTTTGAGTTAACATAATTCTGAAAATCATAATTATATCTCTCTAAATGATCAGGCGTTAAATTGGTGATAATTGAGATAAACGGATGAAAATTTATTATATCCTCTAATTGAAAACTACTTAGTTCTAATACAACATATTCAAAGTTATTTTCGGCCGTTAAAAAAGAAAAACTATTACCAATATTACCAGCCAGTCCAACACTTTTTCCTGAGTTTTTAAGAATGTGATAAATAAGAGAACATGTAGTTGTTTTACCATTAGATCCAGTAACTCCAATTAAAATAGAATTTGTAAATCTATAGGCAAATTCAATTTCTGAAATTATTGGTATATTTTTAGATTTAATTTTGATAATTATTTCTGAGTTATTAGAAATTCCGGGACTTTTAACAACCTCTTTGGCATTGAAAAACTTAGCTAGAGTATGTCCACCCTCTTCGTAATTAATTTGATTGTTTTCTAATATTTTTTTATATTTTTTTTGTATTGTGTTAAACTCTGAAAGGAAAACATCATATCCATTCTTATTAGCAAGAAAGGCAGCTCCAACACCACTTTCTCCACCTCCAATAACAACAATACTATTTTTCATTATTATCTAATTTTCAATGTTATTAATGATAAAATCGCTAATAAAATTCCAATTATCCAAAATCTAACAACAATTTTACTTTCATGTAATCCAGTTTTTTGAAAGTGATGATGTATGGGTGACATAAGAAAAATTCTTTGTCCAACACCTTTCTTACTCTTAGTATATTTAAAGAAAGTAACTTGAATTATTACAGATAAAGTTTCGATTAAAAAAACACCACAAATAAGTGGAAGTAATAACTCCTTTCTTACAATTATGGCTATTACCGCAATAACACCTCCAATAGTTAAACTACCTGTGTCTCCCATAAAGACTTGAGCAGGATAAGTATTATACCATAAAAACCCTATTAGTCCCCCTATAAAAGATGAAATAAAAATAACTACCTCACCTACTCTAGGTATATACATTATGTTCAAATATTCTGAAAAAATTATATTTCCAGAAACCCAAGCAAACACTCCTAATGTTAAAGTGATAATCACCGAAGAGCCAGCTGCTAAGCCATCGATTCCATCAGTTAAATTAGCAGCATTAGAAACTGATGTTATTATTAAGATAACAAAGAATACAAAAATAATTACACTTATAGTTTTACTTTCATTATTTGTTAATGAACTGAAAAATGAATAATCAAATTCATTGTTTTTTAAAAATGGAACGGTTGTTTTAGTAGACTTATATTCAGAATTTTCAACAACTTGTACAATATCATTTGAATCTATATTATTTTGATTTTTTAAAGTTACCTGAGGATGAAAAAATAAAGTTAAACCAACAATCAAACCAAGACTAATCTGTCCGATAATTTTAAATCTACCTTTAAGTCCTTTCTTGTTTTTTTTAAATACTTTAATATAATCATCTAAAAAACCTATAATACCAAGCCAGATAGTTGTAAAAAGAAGAAGAAGAATATAAACGTTGGTGAAGTTTGAAAAAAGTAAAACTGGTATAATAGTAGAAAAAATAATGATTAGTCCACCCATAGTAGGTGTACCATTTTTTTCTTTTTGACCTATCAAACCTAAGTCTCTAATTGACTCACCAATTTGTTTTTTATTTAAAAAATTAATTATTTTTTTACCAAAAGTAATAGAAAAAAACAATGAAAAAATAAATGCTAAAGATGATCTAAAAGAAATGTATTGAAATAAACTAGCACCTGTTAACTGGAATTGATTTTCTAAATATTCAAATAAAAAATAAAACATTTTAATTAGTAGTTTTTAGTGATTCTATTAAAAAATTTTTGTCATTAAACTCAATTTTTTCTTGTCCTTTAATTTGGTATTTCTCGTGCCCCTTACCAGCTATCAAAATAATATCGTTTTTCCTTGCTATTTCACATGCATCTTGAATGGCTTTCCTCCTATTTATTTCTAAAATAAATTTATGTTTGTCTTTCTTTTCTACTCCATTTTTCATTTGATCTATAATCAAAATAGGATCCTCAGATCTTGGATTATCAGATGTAAAAATAACTTTGTCACTAAGAGAGCATGCTATTTTTCCCATTAGAGGTCTTTTTTCTTTATCTCTTTCACCACCACAACCCACAACAGTTATTAATGATTCGCTTAGCTTCTTTATATCATTAATAGTGTTCAAAACATTTTTTAAAGAATCTGGACTATGAGCATAATCGATTATTCCAATTTTATCACTATTCAAATTAACTAACTCGAATCTTCCCTCAGGAGAGTTTAATGAGCTGATTTTCTGTAAGATTAATTCATTTGAAATATTAAAAACTTTAGCAACACAAAAAACTGTTAATATATTATATGCATTAAAAGTTCCTGTTAGCTTAGTCCATAATTCGGTATCATCTATTAATAATTTCATTCCATTAAAATCTTTTTCTAATATTTTCAAAGAAAAATCTGAATTTGATTTTAAAGAATATGAAAAGATTTTACAAACTGCATTTTGAACCATATAATTACCATTCTTATCATCAACATTGGTTATTGCAAAACTTGATTTTGGCAAACAATCAAAAAATATTTTTTTAACATCTCGATAATCTTTAAAAGACTTATGATAATCTAAATGGTCATGAGTCAAATTTGTAAAAACACCTACATTAAAATTTAAATTATAAGTTCTCATTTGAGATATTGCATGAGATGAAACTTCCATAAAACAATATTCGACTTTCGAATTAACCATTTCGTTTAAAATATAGTTCAGAAATAATGAGTCAGGAGTAGTTTGGCTAGTATTAAATTCAATATCATTAACCAGAATTATATTAGTTGATATTAATCCCACCTTTTTATTAAAACTTTTGAAAAGCTGATACATTAATGTAGTGCTAGATGTTTTACCATTAGTTCCAGTAACTCCTACAAGCTTTATTTTTTTTGAGGGATTATCATAATAATTTGAAGATATTAAGGATAAAGTTTTTCTTGAATCAAAAACAATTATATAGGTTACATCTTTTGTGATTTGACTAGGAACTGAATTGCATATAATAGCTTTTGCTCCTTTAGAAATAGAATTACTTATAAAACTATTTCCATCTGATTTATAACCCTTAATAGCTATGAATAAATCATTTTGTATAATTTTTTTAGAGTTAAATTCTATTTTATTAATACCAATATCTGTATTTCCAATAACAGATTGTATTTCTACTCCGTATAATATGTCTTTAAGTAACTTCATGTAAGACTTATAACTATTTGTTTTTTAGATTTATTAATTAATTTGAAATTTTTAATGATCAAACCACTTCCTTTAAAAGAAACTTTAAAACCGTTATTTTCCAAAGCAGGTAAAATATTTTTGAAGTTTTTTCCTTTAATAATTGATAAATTATTAATGTCGATTAAACGGTAATCGTCATCGTTGTAAATTTTAGAAAGATTAAATTTTTCTGATTTATTAAAATCAACAGACCTAGGAGTTAATGAATATATTTTGTCAGCAATTTTCTTAAAAACTGGGGCAGCAACTGTGGCTCCATAATATCCTTTTTTCTTGTTTGGTTTATGGATTACCACAATACATGAATATTTAGGTTTATCGGCCGGAAAATATCCAACAAAACTTGAAATGTATTGCATATCATCAGTGTTATAATCAACTTGACCAGTTCCAGTTTTTCCTGCAATTTTATAAATATTTGATTTTATATTGTTTCCTGTTCCACCTTTTTCATTAACAACATTTTCTAGCATGAGTTTAACCTTGTTCAGCGTATCATCTGAACAAATTGATGGATTTAAAATTGTTTTATTTCTAGCTGAACTACTATGTCTTGTAAAAACTGGCTTAACCATTTCTCCGTTATTAGCAACTGAATTGTAAAATGTTAAAATTTGTAATGGTGATAATAATACGCCATATCCGTAAGCCATCCACGGAAGAGATAAACCATTCCAATTTTTATCATTTGGGTGTGGAATTCTTGGATTTGACTCTCCCAGAATTGATACTCCTAACTTATTATTTAAACCCATGTTATAAAGTCTATCTGAAAATTTTCGAGGTTCATCACCATATGATTCACTAATAACTTTTACAATTCCCGTATTTGATGAGAATTTAAAAGCATCGTTAAGAGAAATTTCTCCATACCCACCCGGTTTTGAGTCTCTTACTTTATTTCCATAAAAAGAAAGTATTCCATTTTCTGTATCTATAATTGTATTTGGTTCAACTTTATCATCTTCAAGTGCTGCAATTACAGACATTAATTTAAAAGTAGAACCAGGCTCAAAATGCTCTCCAACTGCGTAATTTAACTTTTCATAATACTTTCCCTCCGATGTTCTTCCTAAATTTGAAATTGCTTTTATTTCGCCTGTTGCAGTTTCCATTACAACTGCAGTACCGTGGTCGGCTTCAAAATCCTCTAACTGTTTTAATAAAGAATGATGTGTAATATCTTGAAAACCAACATTTATTGTTGAAATAATATCAGTTCCTGGTGTTGGTTCAATTTTATTATTTGAGGAAATAGGTTTCCATTTACCATTTGAAATTTTTTGCATTAATTGTAAACCATTTTTTCCTCTTAATTTTGAACCAAAAGCGTGCTCAAGCCCTACTCCACTAAATTTGTCATCGTTTGTCATTCTTTCATAACCAATAGTTCTTTCTGCTATCTTATTTAAGGGATAATCTCTAGAATTCTTTTTTTCAATAATTAAACCACCTCTAACCCCACCCATTTTAAAAAGTGGCATTTGTTTAATTTTATTTATATTTTCTATTGAAACTCCTCTACTTATTAGATGGTATCTCTTATTATTTTTTTTAGCAAAAACGAGTCTATTTAGAAAAATCTCATCAGATTTATTAAAAGTTTTTGAAAGTTCTTCTGAAAGTTTTTTTGAATATTTTGAAAAATTAGCGTCAGAAACAGTCACAGCATCAAAATATATATCAAAACTTGTAGTTGAAGCTGCTAATAAACTTCCATCATCTGAAAAAATATTACCTCTTTCAGGAAAAATGGTGAAATTTTGAATTGTTTTATTTTTAGCTAACTTTCTGTATTTATTACCATCAACATACTGAATATGAAATATTTTATATCCTATGCCAAATCCCAAAAACACCAATACAGCAGATACTAAATAAAGCCTGTATAAAAATTGTTTTTGGTTTGTCTCCATTATTCAATAATTATTTTTTTTGGTGGTGTAATGGAACTTTCAATATTTCTATTACTCATAAGGAGTGATACATTTGATTCCATTTTTAATTTCATGACTTCTTTTCTTTTGCTTATAAAATTGCTTTGTAGAACTGAAACTTCGTTTTTTAATTCACCTATTTTTATAATCTTACTATCGACCAAATGAGAAGAATAGATCATTATTAAACATATAGTAAATAAAAAAAATATGTAGCCCCAGTTTTTAATTGATCCTTCATCAATTAAAAAATTACCTAGCAATATTTTTTTTAGATTATCTCTCATATTTTTATTGCAGATCTTAATTTTGCACTTCTAGCCCGACTATTTAATTTGATTTCTTTTTTTGTTGGAACTAAAAATTTAAATGTTTTTTTAAATGGAATATCAGCTACTCCAAATTCATTTTTTAATGGTTCAGATTCAAAACAACCATTTTGAATAAATCTTTTAACTATTCTGTCTTCAATGGAATGATAAGTAATAAAAGAAATAATTCCTCCCTTATTGACCAAACTAGGAAGTTGCAACAAAACTTCTTTTAATGCATGCATTTCTTGATTAACCTCAATTCTTAAAGCTTGGTAAATTTTAGCTAGAATTTTATTTTCAAATCCTTTTGGAAGAAAAGAACTAAGTATTTCATTTAACTGGCTAGTTCTTGTTATTTTTTTAATAGTCCTTGCTTCAACAATAGTTTTTGAAATCTCTTTTGAATTTCTTAAATCAGCATATTCAAATAAGATGTTCGAGAGTTGACTTTCTGAATATTCATTTAATATTTCCTGAGCATCAAATGAGGAGTTAGTGTTCATTCTCATATCTATTTCAGAATCATAACGAATAGAAAATCCTCTTACAGCGCTGTCAAATTGATGTGATGAAACTCCTAAATCAGCAAACACCCCATCAACATTTAATACATTATTGTATTTCAAATTTTGTTGTAAAAATTTAAAATTTTGATTAATCAAAATAAATCTTGAATCATCAATTTTATTTTGAAATGCATCTGTATCTTGATCAAATGCTATCAATTTTCCTTTACTGCTTAAATTGTTTAAAATTAATTTTGAATGACCTCCTCCACCAAAAGTTAAATCAACGTATATGCCATCACTTAAAATATTCAAACTATCAATCGATTCTTGAGGCATAACTGGACTATGATACATCGCTTGACTGATTACCCATTACACTTTCAGATAAATCTGCAAAATTTAAATTTGGATCGTTAATAAATTCCTCGTAAGAAATTTTATTCCATACTTCAATTATGTTTATAGCAGAAGTAAGTACAATCTCGTTATTTGAGAAATATAATTTTGATAAATCTTTTGGAATTAACAATCTTCCACTGTTATCCAATTCAATAATTCTAACACCTGCATTATATCTTCTTATGAAATCATTATTCTTTTTAACAAACCTGTTGAGTTTGTTAAGCTTGTGCATAGTGTTTTTCCATTCCGAAAAAGGATGAATTTCTAAACATTTTTGAAATACTGATCTTTTAACAATAAAGCTATCATTTAAGTGTTCACCTAACTGCTTTTTTAAATTGACTGGAAGCATCAATCGTCCCTTGACGTCAATTTTGCATTCATATGTTCCTATCAGGTTAATCACTATAATTTTGGTTTAACTCAAATATATCGAAATTTTACCACATTTTACCACATTTTACCACATTGTTAATAATTTTAACGTAAACATCAAAACATGACAATAAATAATTCATTTACAGACTATTATGTTTGTTAAAAAGTGGGTTGATAAAAAACTAAAGCTAGATTTATTGTAATCCTAAATAACTATATTTGCGTGAACAAGTTTTATTAGTTAAAAAATAGTGAGTACTCTAAAACACATTGAAAGAAACGGATTTAAATATACAGTCGGTGGCAAAGGAAATCCTATAATTGTATTACATGGGCTTATGGGAGGCTTAGGAAACTTTAAAGATTTTCTAGAAAAATTTCAAACTTTAGGTTATCAAGTATTTATGCCTGAATTACCAATCTATTCTGCTTCACTTCTAAATACAAATGTTAAATATTTCGCAAAATTTATTAATGATTTTGTTCAAGAATTAAATTTAAATAAAGTAATTCTAGTTGGTAATTCTTTAGGTGGACATGTTGCATTAGTACATGCTAAACTATTTCCTTCAAACACAAAAGCTTTAGTTTTAACGGGTAGCTCTGGTTTATATGAGAATGCAATGGGTGACACTTATCCAAGAAGAGGTGATTATGAATTTATAAAAAATAAAACCCAAAATGTTTTTTATTCGCCTGAAATAGCAACTAAAGAAGTAGTTGACGAAGTATTTGAAGCGGTTAATGATAGAAGAAAAGTTTTAAAAATTTTAGCAGTTGCAAAAAGTGCAATAAGACACAATATGGCTAAAGATCTCCCTAATATTAGTATACCTACAGCACTAATTTGGGGTAAAAATGATGAAGTCACACCTCCAGATGTTGCAAATGAATTTGACAAATTACTGCCGAATTCTAAACTCTTTTGGTTTGAAAAATGTGGTCATGCTCCAATGATGGAACATCCAGAAAAATTTAATTCGACTGTGCATGATTGGCTCATAGAAAAAAAACTATGATCAATGAGAATAACGTCATCTAGCTTTGTTAAAAGTAGCTCAAAATCAAAAGATTGTCCAGATCAAAAATTTAATGAATATGCATTTATAGGAAGATCTAACGTTGGAAAGTCTTCTCTAATAAACTCACTAACAAATAGTAAAAAATTAGCTAAAATTTCTGGTACACCAGGAAAAACACTTCTAATTAATCATTTCTTAATTAACAAAAAATGGTTTTTAGTAGATTTGCCAGGCTACGGTTTTGCTAGAAAATCTAAAAAAGAAAAAAGAATAATTGAAGAAATAATAACAGATTATTTTTTGAACAGAAATAATATAAACTTAACATTTGTACTTATTGACATAAGACTAAAGCCACAAAAAATAGATTTAGAATTTATGCTTTGGCTAAATCAAAATAATATTCAATTCAAAATAATTTTTACAAAAGCTGACAAACTAAATAAAAAAGAATTTATTCAAAATCCTGATCAATATCTCAAAAGTTTATTTAAAGAAATAGGTATTCATCCTGAGCACTTTATAAGTTCTTCAAAATCAAAATTAGGCCGTGAAGAAATACTTAATAGCATTTCCTTGCAAATTAACTCTAGGAAAGTTTAATATTCAAATTTTCAGCAAAATAATCACAAAATTGTTTAAAAGAATCTGTCATTTTTTCGTTGTTTGTTGACCTAAAATACGTATCACTCATACTTACTAATGTCTGGTGAAAAAATACATTCATTTGATCTATCGGCATGTCTTTTGTCCATAAATCAATTTTTAAAGTTTCTTGAGGCTTATGATCCCAAACTGATAAAAATACAGCTTTGGATTCTTTATTAGAGACTCCTCCATCCGTGGCTGACCAATTAATCTTTTCAGGGATCTGATTTTCGTCTAATTCCACATTGAAAGTGATTTGAGTTTTTTTCATTATTTAAATGGTTTATATTTTGAATTTTTAAAGATAGTATAATGATCTAAATCTAATAACTCGTTAAGACTTGCCTTATTATTATTCATATATGAATTTACAATTTTATAGCCTAACCAACGCCCTATAGCTCCAGGTGATTCTTTATCAATATCAAGATTGAACTTTGAATAGGGAGATAATGAAATAAATCTAGATCTTAAATCAATATTAGTGTTAAAAAAGAATTCGTTTTCTACAAAATAAGACCAAATTTCAAACTCGTTGTCATTAGTCCATTTCATTTTATTTGGACTGGTATTAAAAATAACCCAATCTTCTTCTTCATTATTTAGTAATTTATTTAAATACAGTATTTTACCATATTGTATTATTTTAGAAAGTAAAGTTCTATCATCTTTAACCTTAACATATTTTTCAGAAATCTTAAATGCAATATCATTAGGAATGAATAATTTATTCATTTTTTGTGAAAGATAATTAGGTGTATTTTCATAAAAATTTGATCCAAAATACAAATTCAAAGAAACAAATAAATAAGGTCCAGTATAAATTATTCGATCATTAAAATCACTTTTAGAAATAAGTGTAATTAACTTTGGAGTTTTAAAGTTTTCTAAAATATTAGTAGCATTATTAAAAATTGATTTTACTTTACTAGAGTTAAAATCATAATCTTTAAATTCCATTAAAGAATAATTATAAAGATCATTTTCAACTGAATCATTGATTTTATTAATCCATATTGATTTAGAGAACTGACTAGGAAAAAGAAAAGGATATTTGAGTATCAAATTATCTAATTCATTTTCATCTGAATTATAAAATTTCTTTTCAAATCTTATTATTTCGATGTCATAATAATTCTCATTATCACAACTTATTGTAAAAAAAACAATAAAAATAACTATGTATATCTTATTATAATCCATTAATTTTGTTGTGTAATAATTTATCAAATTTAACATAAAGTCAATAAACATTTACAAATGAAATATGATATAATTGCAGATAATATAATTCAATGGCTAAAAGCTTATTCCAAAAAATCTAAAACTGATGGCTTTGTTATTGGGATTTCTGGAGGAATAGATTCAGCATTAACTTCAACCCTATGTGCAAGCACGGGCCTGCCAACAATATGCATAGATATGCCTATTATGCAAAATAAAAACGAAGTGAATAGGGCTTCTAGTCATATAAAATGGCTTCAAAAAAAATTTAATAACGTAGTTCATAAGTCTATTGATCTTAATGATGTTTTCAACTCATTTAAAAACACAGTAGAGCAAAAAAATGATCATAATAATTTTTTGTCATTAGCGAATTCAAGATCTAGACTCAGAATGACTACTTTATATTATTTTGCTGGTATAAACAGATGTTTGGTGGCTGGCACAGGAAATAAAGTTGAGGATTTTGGAATTGGTTTTTATACAAAATATGGAGATGGAGGAGTAGATATAAGCCCAATTGCAGATTTAAATAAAACAGATGTTTTTGAGATTTCAAAAATACTTGGAGTATTAGACGAGATTATTAAAGCTAAACCAACAGATGGCTTATGGGACGACGGAAGAACAGATGAAGATCAAATAGGAGCAACCTACAAAGAATTAGAGTGGGCTATGCAACAAAAAGATCTCAACAAAAAATTGATTGATTTTAAAGGACGAGAAAAAGAAGTTTTTCAAATTTTGAAAAAATTTAACAAACAAAATCTTCACAAGATGAATCCTATACCAATTTATAAAGTTCCAGAGATTCTAAAATAATTACAAAACTCTATTTAATTTTTTTGACAATATTGTTTTTAGTTTGTGATATTCTCCAATTTCCTCTAAAATTTTATTATTTTCTAAGCTATCTTTAGTTTCTTCTTTTAATTCTTCAACTTTTTTATTTATTAAAAATGTTCTTAAACTAAGGATAGTTTCAGAAACAAGTTGACTTATGACTTTATCCTTATGCTTAACAAATATATTTTTACTTAACCAATCATGCAGCTCATATTGATCTTCGTTCATTAAAATTCCAGTAACATGATTTGCCAAATCTTGATTTAAACTATTTAAAAAAACTTCCAAAATTAACTTTTGATTTTTCTGAAATTCATTAATAATTTTTTCATAAATAATTTTGAAAGATTCGTTAGTGAATTCAATTTCATCTTGTTGTAAATCAAGAAAGATTTTTTCATAAACTAATGAATTTACTGTTGTTGGTTCTAAAACAACATTACCGTCCTCATCATTTTTTAATATCAATTCTTCAAAATTTTCTTCTTTACTTCCATATAGCAAAAGTATTTCAATTATTTTTTTTTCTAATTCAAATAGTAAATCAACATCTTTATTTTTTGTTGCTTTTTGGACCTTAGCAATTCTTTTTTTAGAAATAGAATGAATTTCATTTTTCGTTTTCTGAGCTAACGAATTGAACAAAACCTCTTCTGAAATGTCCATAATTGATGAGCAATGCTTTACATATATTTCTTGTTTAATTCTATCAGGTATAATAGAAATGCTATTTATAATTTCATTAATAGTATTTGCTTTAGAAATAGGATCGTTTTTTGAATTTTGAGCTAGAATCGATGCTTTAAATTGTATGAAATCTTTTGAATTATTTTTTAAATAATCATCAATTTCTACATAAGATTTGTCCTGACTATAACTGTCAGGATCCTCACCATTAGGAAAGGAACAGACATTAACATTAAGGCCTGCTGTTAAAATAATGTCAATCCCTCTCAAAGTCGCATTAACTCCAGCTTTATCACCATCAAAAAGCATAGTTACATTTGATGTCAATCTTCTAATCAATGTGATCTGATCTATAGTAAGTGCAGTTCCAGATGATGATACCACATTTTTAATTCCTTTTTGGTGCAACTGAATAACGTCAGTATAACCCTCAACTATAAAACAATTATCAAGTTTTGCAATATCCTGTTTTGCATAAAATATACCATATAATATTTTACTTTTATTATATATTAAACTTTCTGGGGAATTTAAATATTTGGCTGTTTTTAGTTGATTGTTTAGAATTCTCCCCCCAAAACCAAGTATCCGACCTGACATACTATGAATTGGAAATATAACTCTACCTCTGAATCTGTCAATTGATTTTTTATTTTGAAAAATTGATAATCCAGATTTCTCTAAAAAAACTGGATCATAACCATTTGCGATCGCTTCTTTAGAAAAATAGTTTAATTTATCTGGTAAATATCCTAAATCATACTTTTTAATAGTTTCATCACTAAATCCTCTTTCTTTAAAGTAAGAAAAACCAATAGATTTACCTTCACTTGAGTTAAACAAAGTGTCACTAAAAAAATCTTTTGCATATTCAGATACTATAAATAAACTTTCTTTTTCAGAAGCTTTTTCCTTATCCAAAGAACTTACTTGAGTTTCTTCAATTTCGATATTATATTTTCTAGCTAAATATTTAATAGCTTCAGGATAAGTAAAATGTTCGTGCTCCATTAAAAATGCAACTGCGTTACCTCCTTTTCCACTACTAAAATCTTTCCAAATTTGTTTAACAGGTGATACCACAAAACTTGGTGTTTTTTCATTAGAAAAAGGACTTAATCCTTTATAATTTGAACCCGATTTTTTTAGTTGTACGAATTCACCTACAACCTCTTCAACTAAAGATTGCTCAAAAACTTTATCTATTGTGGTTTTAGAAATCAATTTTTTTAATAAAGCATTAATTTAATCAAAAAAAATTATTTAAATAAATTAGTAATTTCTTTCAATTACGTATTTAATTAATTTTTTTAAACTTTCTTTAAATTCATTATCCTCAAAATATTTTAGATCTTCAACTGCAGAATTATAATATTCATTAATTTTTTTTTGAGTATAATCAATACCTCCCATCTCAGTAACGTAACTTATAATATCTTTTATAACATAATCGTTACTGTTTTTAACAGAGTTAATTAGCCATTTCTTTTTTGATTCTGAAGAATTATTTAAAGCATAAATAAGAGGAAGAGTTAATTTTTTTTCTTTAATATCTATCCCGGTTGGCTTGCCTATTTTCCTGTTACCATAATCAAATAAATCATCTTTTAATTGAAATGCTATCCCAATTTTTTCACCTAATTCGTAAAATTTATTAATTTGAGATTTAGAAGAATTTGAAGCAGAGGCCCCAAGTGCACAACAAGATGCAATCAAGGATGCTGTTTTTTTTGTAATTATTTTAAAATAAGTTTTTTCATCAATATCTAATCTTCTTGCTTTTTCTATTTGTAAAAGCTCACCTTGACTCATATCTTTAACAGATTTAGAAATTATTTTAAGTAAGTCAAAATCATCATTATCAATACATAACAACATTCCTTTAGACAATAAAAAATCTCCTACCAAAACAGCAATTTTGTTTTTCCATAAAGCATTTAAAGAAAAAAAACCTCTTCGTTTATCACTTGAATCAACTACATCATCATGAATTAATGTTGCAGTATGAATAAGCTCAATAATGGAAGCTGCTCTATAAACTTTTTCATTAATGAGTGTGCTATCTGACATCATTTTAGCTGTTAAAAAAACAAACATTGGTCTCATTTGTTTACCTTTCCTTTTAACAACATAATGAGTGATTCTGTTTAATAAAGGGACATCAGATATCATAGAATTTGAAAATTTCTCTTCAAAAAGATCCATTTCTTTTTTTATGGGTAATTTGATTTGCTCTAAAATTTTCATATAAATACTACTCTAACTTGTTAGCTAATTGTCCACAAGCTGCATCAATATCTTTACCTCTCGATTTACGAATTGTAACTGGAATTTTATTTTTCTCAAGCTTATTCACATATTCCTCTATAGCTTTATTTTTTGCAGATCTAAAAAAATTATTATCTGTTGTGTTATACTCAATAAGATTGACCTTTGATGGTGAAGATTTACAAAAATTAACTAGAGCATTTATATGATCCTCGTCATCATTAATACCTTCCCAAACTATGTATTCATAAGTTACGATTTTATTAGTTTTTAAATACCAATATTTTACAGCTTCTAAAAGATTTTCTAATGGAAATTTTTTAGAAAAAGGCATGATTTTATTTCTAGTTTTTTCTATAGCTGAATGTAGAGAAATAGCTAAATTAAATTTCACATTGTCATCAGCCATTTTAATAATTAATTTTGATATACCCGATGTAGATACAGTTATTCTTTTAGGCGACATTCCTAAACCCTCTTTGCTAGTTATTTTGTCAATTCCTTTAATAACATTACTATAGTTTAAAAGAGGTTCACCCATACCCATGAAAACTATATTTGAAATTGGTCTATCGTGGTATTTTATACTTTGAGAATTGATGGTGACTGCTTGATCATAAATCTCGTCTGGATTTAAATTTCTTATCCTATCCATTTTTGAAGTTGCACAAAAATCGCAATCTAAACTACAACCAACTTGACTGGAAATACAAGCAGTAGTTCTTGATTTTGTTGGTATTAAGACAGATTCAACTAAAAGATTGTCATATAATGATATAGCATTTTTTATAGTCCCATCTTTGCTTTTCTGTAACTTATCAATTTTAATATGATTTATAACAAATTTACTTTTCAATAGATTTCTTAATTCTAAAGAAATATTTGTCATTTCATCAAATGACAAGCAAGATTTTTTCCAAAGCCAATTATAAACTTGATTAGCCCTGTATGAGGGCATATTATTGGATTTAAAAAAAGAAGTCAGCTCTTCAATTGATAAAGATCTAATATCTTTTTTTTCTTTCATTTTTAAAACTTAAATAATCAACATAGCATCTCCATAAGAATAAAAATTATATTTTTCTTTTATTGCAACAGAGTAAGCTTCTTTGATAAAATCAGGACCAGCAAATGCAGAGGCCATCATTAATAGTGTAGATTTAGGTGTATGAAAATTGGTAATCATAGAATCAGCAATTCTAAAATCATAGGGTGGAAAAATAAACTTATGAGTCCATCCGCTGTATGGATTTAAAGTTCTTACTGAGGACACTGACGATTCAATTCCTCGCATTGAAGTTGTTCCAACTGCACAAATTCTTTTTTTATTTGCTTTTGCTCCATTAATTATTTCACAAGCCTTTTCATTTATAAATAATTCCTCAGAATCCATTTTATGTTTAGACAAATCTTCAACTTCAACAGGATTAAAAGTACCTAAGCCTACATGCATAGTTATTTCTGCAATATTAATTCCTTTAATTTCTAATCTTTTTAATAAATGTTTTGAAAAATGCATTCCTGCTGTTGGGGCAGCTACTGCACCTTCGTGTTTTGCATATATTGTCTGGTATCTTTCTTTGTCGAAACTCTCTTCTTCTCTTTTAATAAATTTTGGAAGTGGAGTTTGACCTAACTCAAATAGAGCTTTCCTAAATTCATCATAAGAACCATCATATAAAAATCTTAATGTTCTTCCTCTAGAGGTAGTATTGTCAATAACTTCGGCAACTAGGTTATCATCATCTCCAAAATATAATTTATTACCAATTCTTATTTTTCTTGCTGGGTCAACTAAAACATCCCAAAGTCTTTGATCGTCACTTAACTCTCTCAACAAAAACACTTCAATTCTTGCGCCAGTTTTTTCTTTATTTCCTATCAATCTAGCAGGGAATACCTTAGTATTATTAAAGACAAAAGCATCTCCTTCACCAAAATAACTAACTACATCCTTAAAAGTTTTATGCTCGATAGTTTCTTTTTTTCTATCTAAGACCATTAGTCTAGACTCATCTCGGTGATCTGCTGGATATTCAGCTAAGCGTTCTTCTGGAAGCTCAAAATTAAATTGTGATAATTTCATAAGTTTATTTAAAGTTTGCAAATATACATTTCTGCATACCCCTATGTCAAGTATATTGGCAATTAATTAAATTAAATTTTGGATAGGTTAAAATTTAAACTCTTCAAATCTTTCCAAAAATCCTTATATGACTTTGTAACTACATCTGGATTATTAATGATTATTGGAGTCATTAAGGCTAAAGGTGCAAACGCCATTGCCATTCTATGATCATTGTAAGTTTCAATTGAAATTCCGTTATTTATAGAAAAAGTAGGCGCTAAATGGAAACTATTATTAGTAACCTTAACATTAGCACCTAGTTTAGACAATTCAATTCTTAAAGCTTCTAATCTATCTGTTTCTTTAATTTTTAAAGTATGTAATCCAAAAAGATCACAACTAATACCTAATCCAAAACACGTAACTGCAATAGTTTGAGCAATGTCTGGATTTTCTGTTAAATCAAGATCAATATGATCTGGCTTAATAAAATCATTGATTTTTTTTATTAAAATTCTAGAGGAAGATTTTATAAATTTTGTTTCAACACCAAGTTTTGCGTAGATTTCATATAGTTTAACATCACCTTGAATTGATGATTTATAAAATGTTCCTATATTCAACTCAGCAGCATTGGAAAGAGCTACAATACTATAAAAATATGATACTGAACTCCAATCAGACTCGATAGAAATTGCTGAATTATTAATTTTTGAACAGTGTTCAATTGAAATAATATTATTTTTAAAATAACAGTTAATTCCAATTTTTTTGAGAATTGCTAATGTCATTTCTAAATAAGGTTTAGAAGTTATTTTACCCTCAAGATTAATTAATAACCCATTTTTCAAAATAGGTGCAATTAGCATTAAAGCGGAAATATATTGACTACTTATATTAGAGCTTAAACTTATTTCTCCCCCAAATATCTCTTGTCCTTTTATTATTAAAGGAGGAAATCCCTTTTTATCAAAATAAGAAATATTGGCACCTAATTTATTAAGAGCCTGAACTAGAATCTTAATTGGTCTTTCCTTCATTCTTTGTGAGCCCGTAATAACAAACTTTTTATTTGTTTTTATTGCTAACAAAGCTGTTAAAAACCGCATAGCTGTACCAGCATGATGAACATCAATATGACTTTCTAAATTGGTTATATATTTATCTAAAATTACTGTATCATCTGAGTTAGATAAATTATTTATTTTTAAATTTCCATAAATTGAATTTAAAATTAACAGCCTATTTGATTCACTCTTAGAACCTGAAATTTCAAATGAATTTGAAAAACTATCATTATTATGATTAATCAAATAACTCATAAATTATTTTAGCTTAGGATTACTCTTATGTCTTAAATGATCTCTTTTAGATTTTAATTCTATTTTTTTATTAAATGAATTGTCCAAATCAATTCCTGTTTGATTAGCTAAACACAAAACAACAAAAAGAACATCAGAAAGCTCTTCTCCTAAATCAATTTTTTTGTCAGATTCTTTTTCTGATTGTTCACCAAATCTTCGAGATATAACTCTAGCTACTTCACCTACTTCTTCTGTTAATTGAGCCATGTTTGTTAGCGGATCAAAATAACGAACACCATGTTCATTTATCCAATTGTCTACTTTTTTTTGTAATGATTTAAATTCCATAAGGTTATTCTTTATTTTTAGAATCTATAAATATAGTTACTGGCCCATCATTTTCAATTTTAACGAGCATGTTTGCCCCAAAAACTCCTGAACAAGGATTCTTTTTAATTTTTTGTTTAATTAAATCTAAAAACTCATTATATATTTTTAATGCAAATTCACTTTTAGCAGCTTTTATGTAAGATGGCCTATTTCCTTTTTTTGTTGAGGCATGAAGAGTAAATTGACTAATAATAAGGATATCTCCATCAATATCAATTAATGACTTATTCATAATTTTATTTTCATCATCAAAAATCCTCAATTGAGAAACTTTAGTACACATCCATTCAATATCAGTAATAGTATCGTTATTTTCGATTCCTAAAAACAAAACTATTCCCTTTTCAATAGAAGATATTTTACTTCCATTTACACTTACGCTTCCTTTCTTAACTCTTTGAATTATTACTCTCATCAATTATAATTATCACTTCTATAATTATTCTCATCACTATTTAATAAACTTAAATAGTTATTATATCTAGATTTAGAGATTTCATTGTTCTCGACTGCTATTTTTATAGCACAATTTGGTTCATTATGGTGAAGGCAATTATTGAATTTACAATTTTGACTTAGTTTAGCAATTTCATTAAAATATCCACCGATTTCATTTTTATCAATATCAATCAACCCAAACCCTTTTATACCTGGACTATCAATTATTTTTGCTCCATCAACTAAATCAAACATTTCAGCAAATGTTGTAGTATGTTGTCCCTGTTCATTTTGTAGTGAGATATTGGATGTTCTCAAGTTCAAATTGGGATCTAATTTATTTAAAAGACTAGATTTCCCTACACCACTATGTCCGGTAAAAACAGAAACTTGATTTTTCATAGACCTCTTAACTAAATCAATATTAGTTCCTTTTTTTACAGAAATTCTTAAAGTTTTATAACCTGCATTGGTATAAATATCATTTAAATTATTTATTAATTCATGATCTTCATCAGTGTAAATATCTGTTTTATTAAACAAAATGACAGTTTCAATGCCGTAAGATTTAGTTGAAACCAAAACTCTGTCTATAAAAAGACTTGAAGTCTGCGGATTTGATGGTGTAACGAATAAAAAACAGCAATCTATATTTGATGCTATAATGTGAGTTTGTTTAGAGAGATTTACCGATTTTCTTATTATATAATTTTCTCTGTCCTCAATTTTGATAATTAAACCCTTCAAATCTTGTTCATCAGTAATTTCAAAAACTACTCTATCTCCTACCGCTACTGGATTAGTACTTTTAATTCCTAGAGATCTAAACTTACCTTTAATATTACATTTATAAACCTTTCTAGAATCAGTATGAACATTATACCAATTTCCTGTAGATTTATAAACTAGACCATTCATTATTTAACTATTTATGACTTTCTCTTGATTATTAATAGATTCTTGATGAATTGCTTTGAACATTTTTAAAACGAATTCTTCACTTAAACCCTTTTTCTCACCTTCCAAAATCATATTTCCAAGGATTTCATTCCATCTTTTTGTCTGAAGAACTGCAACATTTTTTTTCTTTTTCAACTCTCCTATAGAAATAGCAACATTCATTCTTTTACCTAAAGTTTCTAAAATACCATGGTCAATAACATCAATTTGAGTTCTGAGTGTATTTAGTTGATTTTTGTAATCAGCTTCATCATTAGTAAGTGTTCTAATTTTTAAATCCTCCATCATTTGGACTAAAACTTCAGGTGTAATTTGTTGAGCAGCATCACTCCAAGCATTATCTGGATCAATATGTGTTTCAATCATAAGACCGTCAAAATTTAAATCTAAAGCCGTTTGAGAAATATCTTGAAGAATATCCCGTCTGCCTGCAATATGAGATGGGTCACAAATTAAAGGAATATCTGGAAATCTATTTTGAAGTTCTATTGGTAACTGCCACTCAGGATTATTACGGTACTTTGATTTTTCATAAGTTGAAAAACCTCTATGAATAACACCAAGTTTTTTAATGTTCGAAGAATAAAGCCTTTCTAGTCCACCAAGCCATAAAGACAAATCAGGATTTACTGGGTTCTTAACTAATACAATTTTATCAGTATCTTTTAATGCATCTGCAATTTCCTGTACAATGAATGGACTAACAGTGGATCTTGCCCCTATCCACAAAACATCAATATCATACTCTAGAGCCAATTTAACATGACTTGCATTTGCAACTTCAGTGGCTGTCAATAAACCAGTTTCTTTTTTTACTTTATCAAGCCATTTCAATCCGATAGCTCCAACACCCTCAAACATTCCTGGTCGAGTTCTTGGTTTCCATATTCCTGCTCTATAAATAGAAACATCGGTATTCTTCAAATCATGAGCTATTTTTAAAACTTGATCTTCAGTTTCTGCACTGCATGGGCCAGCAATAACTAATGGATGATTTAACTTAAAATCATCAAGCCAGCTTCTCATTTCTTTTTTATTTTCCATTTTATTAATTATTATTTAAAATTTCTTTTATTCTATTAGTATTATTTAAAATTTCTGACAAGTCAGATTCATTTTCATTCAATATCAGTTCTTTAATTAAGTTTAAATTTGAAACATATTCTTCAATTGCTAAAA
>CAJQMK010000054.1 GCA_905479415.1 uncultured Flavobacteriaceae bacterium
TTTTTATAAAATATCTGAAATCAATCTCATTAAAAGTTCTGTGCTTTATATTTAATTTATCAATTTCTTTTTCAGTAGAATTAATTATGTAATCATATGGTGAATTATCTAACAAATCCATCATTTTAAATGAATTTTTAATAATAGTTTTTCTCTGACCCCAAGCAATTGTTGCAGTTAAAAAAGAAGAAATTTCGATATCTTCCTTTGATGTAAAATTATGAGGAACTTGAATAGGATCTGATTCAATAAATTTTTTCTGATTGTACTGTTCGTACTTAGAGTCTAAGAACTCTTTTAATTCGTTATTGCTAAGCCCATTTACCATCTACAAGATTAAGTTTTCTGTCTGTCATGTTTGACAATTCTTTGTTGTGAGTAACTATTATAAATGTAATGTTTAGTTTTTCTCTTAAGTCAAAGAATAGCTTGTGTAATAAATCTGACGATTTAGAATCTAAGTTTCCGCTTGGCTCATCTGCAAATATAATTTTTGGATTGTTAATTAATGCTCTAGCGACAGCAACTCTTTGTTGTTCACCTCCCGAAAGCTGAGAAGGAAATTGATTAATTATATTTGAAAGACCTAGTGTTTCTAAAAGAGTTTTTGCTTTTTTTAGCGAAACATCTTTCTTTTCTCCTTTAATAATTGCGGGTATAATAACATTTTCTAAAGCAGTAAATTCAGGTAAAAGTTCATGAAATTGAAAAATAAATCCAATTTGAGTATTTCTAAATTTAGAAAGCTTTTTATCGTTTAAACTTAATATATCAATATCATTAATTTTAATTATTGAATCATTATTCTTATCAGGAGAGTCAAGCGTGCTTATAAGATTTAAAAGCGTAGTTTTTCCTGCACCTGACGGTCCTGTTATTGAAATAATTTCTCCCTTTTTTACATTAAGATCAATTTTATTTACAACTTTTTTGTTATTGTAAGTTTTAGATATGTTCTTAACTAAAATCATTTTAAACTTTTTTCTTTTTTAATAGATTAAAATCAATAAAGTAATTAATTCTTAACGAAAGTTGGTGGTTTATTGGTTTTTCAAATAATTCTTTTGTGCTATTATAGTATGAAATACCAGATAAATTATCTTCATTAAATATATTATTTCTGTAAAGGAATGTAATTTTACTTCCTGGTGCAAATTCCCAATCGTAACTTAAATCTAGATTCCAAAGATTAAAGTTTGTATTTGGATCATAGTCAGAAGTGTTTTTATCTGAAACAGATCTATTCCCATCTGATTTTAGTTTAAAAAAGTCATCCTTGTAAAGTGCTGAACTCCAAAATTGTCTAAATTTTAAACTTAGTGATTTATAAGAATTGAAATTATAATTTAATGAAATGTTATTTTCTGTAAATTTCACTTTACGATTACCAAAATATAAATCATCATTTTCATCAAATACATATCCAATTTCGTTCTTACTTATTCCATTTGAAATACCTAATTCAACTTTAAATTGGTTAGACAACCTGTATCCAGAGTAAAATTCAATTTCAGTCTCACTATTATCCTCATTAAATTGCTCATTTACACCATAAGAATGTTCTATGCCTGATCCATAAACTAGTTTTTTTCTAGTATCAGATCTGTAACTAAATTCTAATTCGTATTCAGCAGGTTGATATATAAAAAAATCTTCTTTTCTAGTTTCTTCAAAATCCTTGTATTTTGAAGTATAATCAAAACTTGCTTTAATTTGCTCTAAGTTTAGAGAGATTGCTTCAATTCCTATTCTTGCTCCTCTTGATTTTAAAATTTTAGGAAAAAACCGACTTCTTTCACTCATCCATAAATAGCCTTCTACTTTTTCGAACAGTTTCGATGGTTCAAATGTCATGTATTTAATTCTCGTCCAAAGTCTTTGATCATTTCTTAAATTATAATAACCAAGATCATTTTGATAATAATTAGAATCTACTCCATTCCATCCTATGTCAAATCTGAGACTTCCAGTTAATTCACTTAGGCTTATACCTCCTCTAAATCCTTTTATTTCAGAAAAGGACTTAGAATTGCTTTGGAATACGCTGGCATTAAAATTAAATTTTCTTTTATTATCAAATAAGTCAATTACTAATGCACTGTTATTAGAATTATTAAAATCACTTCCTCTGTTAACATTAGTATTTAAAAATGAAAATGTAGAGTATTCATTTAAAGCTGTTTGACTTAGCGAAAGCACATTGTAATTTGTTAATGGAGCTATTAGTTTATTTTTTATTTCTTGAGTGTTTAGGTTTTTGACATTAGCATAAGCTTTTTCAGTAATTGAATTAATTATTCCAATGCTAAGTCCTGAATTTGTAGTTCCAGTCAATTTAATTGAATTAACAAGTTTTGCTTTAGTATCGTAACTTATTAATTCTTCATTGCCTTCAATTAATTCATCCATGTTTAAATTAACATCATCACCAATTCTTCTACTGTAGAAAAAGTTTCCTCCTCTAAAGCCACCAGTATCTGCTTTTTTAAACAACTGAGACCCTTCAGTAAAAAAAGCTCTATTTTCATCAAATTTTTGCTCGAATGGGCTTAAGTTTAATTCTTTTTCATCAAAAGCAACTTGTCCAAAATCAGGTATTAATGTGGCATCCAAAGTAAAATTATTACTGATTCCGTACTTTAAATCCATTCCTGCAGAATATCCACTTAATGGTCGATTGTTTTTATTTAAATCTACAGAAGATTGTAAATAGGGATAGAAGAATAGACGGGTAGGAGGTGATATGTTTTTTAGTCCTTTTAATAGACCTAAAGATTCTCTAAATGTGGATGTTTTGGTATTAATATAATTCCATGTATAAAATTCACCAAATTCAATTATTCTTCTTGAAAATTGTATTCCCCACGATTGAATATCAGAAGACGGAAATCTAAGAGCGCTGTAAGGAATTTTCATTTCCATGTTCCACCCATTTTCATCAATTGAAACTTTAGCTTCAAAAACAGTATCAAAATTCCAATCCTCCTCAGAAAATTCACCGGATGTGTAAGTATCGCCCAGTGTGCCGGCACTGGTAACCTGAAAACCTTGATCGTTTAAATTATCATCATTTGTATTAATACTAAGCCAAAAAGATTCGGCATTCACTTCCCAAATATCATCTCTTTGACTGAACTCTCTTGGAAGTGAAGAAGGGTTAGGGTCATTGAATTTTCCAGCTATGTAAATTCCAGTATCATCATAGCCTAAATAAATAAAAGACTCGTAACCTTCTCTTTCTTTTTGTCCATTATTAGGCATCCATCTTTCAAATCCTGTAGCAGCTTCTAGGTTTTTCCACTGAGAATCATTAATTATTCCATCAATTTTCGGCGGATTATCAAATCTGATGATTTCAATTTCTTTTCTATTTTGAGAATAATTAAATGTTACAAATAATATAAAAAATATAACACAAAATTTTTTCATTTTTTTTTATTAAATAATTTAAAACGAATACAAATTTAAACTAATTTTACAAATGAAAACAATTAAATAATATGATTAAAACTTCAATTTTTGGTGGTGGTTGTTTTTGGTGCACTGAAGCTATTTTTAAAAAAATTAATGGAGTTAAGTCTGTATTGCCTGGTTATATTGGTGGACATATTGTTAATCCTACATACGAACAAGTATGTACTGGAACAACAGGTCATTCTGAAGTAATTAAAATTGAATACGATTCTTCTGTTATTTCGTTTAATGACTTATTAGCTGTCTTTTTTTCAACTCATGACCCAACGACTCTAAATAGACAGGGTAATGATGTTGGAACCCAATACAGATCATCAATATTTACCAATGATGAAGATGAAATTAAAATAATAGAAAGTTATATTTCAGAGTTAAATTTAAAAGGAACTTTTAAAAATGATATAGTAACAACAATTGAAGATAATTCTGTTTTTTATTTAGCAGAAAATTATCATCATGACTATTTTAATTTAAATAGTAATGCTCCCTATTGTTCGTTTGTAATTGCTCCAAAAGTTAAGAAATTAATGGACTCAAAAAGTTCTTTTATTAAAAAAATTAATCGTTAAATAAGATTCCAAAAGAAAGATATTTTATCATTTTTTTAGAAAAGATAATTGACATTTTTAAAAAGAAATTATAATAGTATTTATTTATCTGAAATGTAAAAACACTTACGATTATACTTCCAAGAAGTCCAAAGAAGACTAGCATTAATTGATATGCAGGAAATATAATTAATAATCTTATTGGCCAGTATAATAAAACATGAACATTATCTAACTCAAAATATGCAGTAATTGGACCAGATATTTTGGCAGCAGCAGAACCAGTGGCAGCAAAAACAATTAAAATTATAATAACCTGAAAATTCGATTCAATTTCCCATTTATTCTTTAACTTTTCTAACATTTATTTTAAAATTTCTGCAATTTGTTGAGCTAATTCTATACCAATTCTATCTTGTGCTTCATTTGTTGCAGCTCCGATGTGGGGAGTTAAAGAAATTCTAGGATGCATTAACAATTTAATTTCAGGTTTTGGTTCGTTTTCAAAAGTATCTAATCCTGCAAACGAAACTTTTCCAGAGTCTAATGCATTAACTAATTCAACTTCATTAACAACACCACCTCTAGCAGCGTTTATTAAACCTACACCATCTTTCATTAATTCAAATTGATTTTTATCAATAACATAATTTTTTTGTGCTGGAACGTGTAAACTAATAAAATCTGACTTTTTAAGAAGATCGTCAAATTTCGATATTTTAATATCAATGTTAATCGATTTACCACCCATAAATTCTAATTCCAAAGTAGTATCAGAAAAGAATTTATCATAAGCTAGAACATTCATTCCTACTCCAATAGCAATTTTAGCAGTTTCTCTTCCAATTCTTCCAAAACCAATAATTCCTAATGTTTTACCTCTAAGTTCAACTCCTTTTGCATAGGCTTTTTTTAATTTTTTAAAATTAGAATCTCCATCTAATGGCATTGAACGGTTAGATTCGTGGAGAAATCTTACTCCACTATACAGGTGAGCGAATACTAGTTCAGCAACTGATGATGAAGATGCAGCTGGTGTATTAATTACACTAATGTTTTTGCTTCTAGCATATTCAACATCAATGTTGTCCATTCCAACACCACCTCGTCCAATAATTTTTAAACCTGGACATTTATCTATCAATTCTTTTCTCACTGTTGTTGCACTTCTAACCAGGATTACACTAATGTCTTCTTTATTAATGTAATTCTCTAATTGCTCTTGAGCAACATTTGTAGTAATAATATTGAAACCTGATTTTTTTAATTCTTCAACTCCGGAATTAGAAATACCATCGTTTGCTAAAACATTTATCATTATTTTATAATTTTAAACTAGTTTATTAAGTTGATTCATTGCTTCAATTAAAACTTTAACTGAGCTAATATCTAATGCATTATAAATTGAAGCTCTATAGCCACCAACAGATCTATGTCCATTGACTCCACTTATGTTGGCTTCCAAACATAAACGATCGAAATGTTCCTTATGGTTTTGGTCATTAAGATTAAAGGTTACATTCATTAAACTTCTATCTTCTTTTTTTGCAAACCCATTAAAAAGATCATTTGAATCAATTGCGTTGTAAAGTAAATTTGCTTTCTCAATGTTTTTATCTTCGATTGCTTTTATCCCTCCGTTTTTAGATAGCCACTCTAAAGTTAACATAGAAGTATAAACAGCAAATACAGGAGGAGTATTAAACATACTGTCTTTATCAATATGTACTTTATAATCCAGCATTGAAGGAATAGTTCTTGAAACCTTTCCAAGTATTTCTTCTTTAACTATAACTAAAGTTGTTCCAGCAGGCCCCATATTTTTTTGAGCACCAGCATATATTAGTGAGAACTTAGAAAAATCAATATTTCTGGAAAAAATATCAGAAGACATATCACATATTAAATTTGTATTAGTTTTTGGGAGCTCATGAAATTGAGTCCCGAAAATTGTGTTATTAGTGGTGATGTGTAGATAGTCTAAATCTGAACCTAAAGAATAATTTTTAGGAATGTAATTAAAATTGGCATCTTTAGATGTTGCCACTTCAATTGCATCACCAAAGTTTTTAGCTTCTTTTAAAGCTTTAGTAGACCATGCTCCTGTGTTTATGTATCCAGCTTTATTTTCAAGCAAATTATAGGCAGTCATTAAAAATTGCATACTCGCACCACCTTGCAGAAATAATGCTTTATATCCCTTGTTGTTTAAATCAAGTAATTCTAAGGCTAGAGATGTAGCTCTGTCCATTATTTCAACAAAATCTTTACTTCTGTGGGATATCTCAATTAGAGATAGATTTGAGTTGTTAAT
>CAJQMK010000055.1 GCA_905479415.1 uncultured Flavobacteriaceae bacterium
TACTCTTGGTATTCACTATAATTTGACTCCCAAAGGTTGGTGGTAATAATTGATAATGAGAACTTTACCACCCATTTATAGGGGTAAGGTTTATCAACCCATAAACCTACTCTACTGTAACGGATTTGGCTAAATTTCTTGGTTGATCAATATCACAACCCTTTTTATTAGCGATGTGGTATGATAGAAGCTGCAGAGGAATATTAGCTAAAATAGGAGCAATAAGTTCGTCACAATTTGGTATTTCAATAATGTGATCAGCCAATTGTTCAATCTCTTTATCGCCCTGAGAAACAACTGCTATAATTTGTCCCCCACGAGCTTTAATTTCCATTATGTTGCTGACAACCTTATGATAATTTCCCTTTTTAGTCGCAATCACAACTACAGGCATGTTTTCATCGATAAGTGCAATTGGACCATGCTTCATTTCTGCTGCAGGATAACCTTCCGCATGAATGTAAGATATTTCTTTAAGTTTTAAAGCTCCCTCTAAAGCAATTGGAAAATGGTATCCTCTTCCTAAATATAGAAAGTTTGCAGCTCCTAAATAATTTTCAGAAATACCTTCAATTAATGAACTAGATTTTAAAACCTTTTCAATGGTTTTAGGCAATTTATAAAGCTCATTAAGAATCCTTTGATAACGATTGCTTTCAATTGTACCAAGTTTTTCACCTAAAGCAAGCCCCATAAGTAATAGTAAACTTATTTGACAACTAAACGCTTTTGTAGAGGCTACTCCTATTTCAGAACCTGCATGTGTGTATATGCCAGTATGGGTTTCTCTTGCAATTGAAGATCCAACTACATTACAAATCCCATATAAAAAAGCACCCTTTTCTTTGGCCATTTTTATAGCAGCAAGTGTATCAGCGGTTTCTCCAGATTGCGATATTGGGATAACTATATCTCCTTTATTAATAACAGGATTTCTATATCTAAATTCAGAAGCATATTCAACTTCAACAGGAATTCTTAGTAATTCCTCAAAAAAGTATTCTCCTAGTAGACTTGAATGCCATGATGTTCCACATGAAATAAAAATAATTCTGTTAGCAGAAGTAAAATCTTTATAGTGTCTTTTTAGTGAAGAGATAGAAATTTTTTCTTCAGGGGATATTAACCTTCCTCTAAAAGTATCCGTAATTGATTGAGGTTGTTCAAAAATCTCTTTTAACATAAAATGATCATAACCACCCTTTTCTACATCTTCTATTTCTTGTTTTAACTCTTGAATATATGGATCAATTATTAAGTCTTTTTTGATTTCTCGTAAAGTTAGCCCCTTTTTTAAATTTACAATAGCCATCTCATTATCATTTAAGTAGACACATCTTTTAGTAAACTCTAGAAACGGGGTCGCATCAGAACCAAAATAATATTCAGATTCTCCAACTCCAATAGCTAACGGACTGCCTAGTCTCGCTCCGACAAGTTCTTTTGGATTTGTAGAGTCAAAAGCAACAATAGCATATGCTCCAACAACTTGTTTTAATGCATAGTAAACAGCTTTTCCTAGTTTAACTTTTTTGGACTTTTTAATATCCTCAATCAAATTAACTAGCACCTCTGAATCAGTGTCAGAACTAAATGTATATCCTTTTTTTAAAAGAATTTTTTTTATGGAATTATAGTTTTCAATAATTCCATTATGAACTAGGGAGATTTCACCTGAATTTGAAATGTGAGGATGTGAATTGACTTGATTTGGTGGTCCGTGCGTTGCCCACCTGGTGTGGCCAATTCCAATTCTTCCCTTTTTGTCTTTTTCATTACTGAAAAGATTTTCAAGAGCAGACACTTTACCCTTGCTTTTTTTAATTAGTAATTCGTTATTGTAAATCATTACTCCGGACGAATCGTAACCTCTGTACTCTAATTTTTTTAACCCGTTAATTAAAATATCGTAAACAGGTTTTTCACCAATATATCCGACTATTCCGCACATTAGTTTCTAATTATCATTTGAATCTCATTTTTTTCAAAACCAATTTTTTCATAAAATTCTGAGTTTTTTTCAGAGGAGTTAAGAACTGTTTTGTCACAACTTTTTTCAGATGCAATCCCAATTAATTTTTCAACAAGTTTTTTACCAATACCTTTTCCCCTATAATTTTCATTAACAGCTACATCTTCAATAAGACCAAGTGTTCTTGTAAGTTTTTTTATTATATGTAATGAAGCAACTCCAGTAACAGTATTACTATCAACTGAAACTAAAGTAATAGAAGAGGGGTCGGTAAGATAGGTTGAGTTGATTTCTTTGTCAAAGTTGTTGTTGAACGACTTTTTCCAAATTTCAATAACTTGACTAAAATCAGCATTTTCTAACTCTCTTATTTTCATAAAAAAAGCGAAAATAGTAAATTAATCTATAATATTAGATTGTTTGTCTATTAAATTAGACGATTAGTCAGTAACATCCATTTGCTTGATATAAAGATTTACAGTGAGTGCTATATCGTCAAGAATCAATTTATCGCCCAAGTTTTCAAAAAAGGTGCCTGAACCGTATTGAACATCATATTTACTTCTATCAAAAACTAAATTTGAAACAAATCCACCTGCTTCACTTTCTAACTCAAATTGGATAGGATGAGTGATGTCTTTTATTGTTAATGTTCCGTCGACTAAATAACCTTTTTCAGTTTTTTTCGAAGACAATATTGTAAGTTTAGATTTTTTATGTGTTTTAACTGAGAAAAAATCGTCAGATTTTAAATGGCCCTCTAATCTATCTTTACTGCTACCGGATAAATCTTCTACATTTAATGAATTCATATCTACTATAAAATAACCGCTGCATAGGCTTGGGTTACCTTGATTGTCTTGATCGCAAAAAATTAATTCGCCTTTTTCAAAAGTTAAAGAACCATAATGCTGGCTTCCAGTAATTTTTTCTCCAATCCATTTTAAGGAACTGCTTTCAGTATCAATTATCACAGTTGCTTTTTTATCAGTTTGTGCTGTTAAAGAAAAACATACTAGACTAAATAGTAAAATAAGTGTATTAAAAATTTTCATGTTTTATTTAAATTTAAATAGTTTGATAAATTTTGGGACTAACTGCCTCTTCCAGTTTTTCTAACACCACCGGATTTGGCATTACTAGATTTGTTTTTAAAGTTTTGTTTAACTCCTTTTTTATTTGGAGCTTGTTTTTCCATTCTATTTCCAAAAAATTTACTTCCCATAGTTTTAAATTTTAAATATTAATTTCAAATATTATGCCAATAATTGTTCAAAAAATCCTCCGATTTTTTTTTCTTTATCAACAAAGTGGATTTCTAAAATCCAATTTTTTTTCTCACCTTTCTTATTCAAATCAAACATATTAGAATGATTTTCGGGGTGAATGTAATTAGTTTTGTCTTCTTTTTCAAGTTTTTCGTGAGGATATTGTCCTATTATGTGACCTGCAATTTCTCCGCCAAACTCCCATCCGTATTTTTTAGCTAACCCATTACAGTAGCTATATAATTGTGCCCCAGTTATTTTTGTCTTTGAGTTAAAATGTTTTTTGCCCTCATACCAAGCCTTTTCAATATCATTCTTTAATTTTTTTTTCAAAGGGTTGTTTCCAACAACATAAGTTCTTCCAAAATCCGCTTCCCATTCTTCGAATATAGGACCAAAATCTAGAAATAATATGTCATCTTTTTTTAAAATCAAATTTTCTGGATTTTCATTATAAGGATATAAAGTGTTTTCCCCACACCTTACTATTCTTTTATGCCAGTATTTTTTTATTCCAAACATGTTAAATGCTAAGTCGAAAATCAATTCATTTATTTTGTTTTCAGAATTTCCAGCAATAAGAATATTTTTATTTTCTATTTCGTTAAATAATTGTTGAGCCTTTTGTTCTGCCTCAACTAAATTTTTCAGCGTTAAATCCATTAATTAAATATAACTAAATTGTATTATCAATTTTATATTAAATTTTATGAAAAAAGTAATTTTTCTTCTTTTATTTTTTGTCAACTTAAATGCACAAAATTCAATTTTAAATATTGGTCATCGTGGCGCAAAAGGTCATGTAGCCGAGAACACTATTGCGTCAATTAAAAAGGCTATTGAGTTAGGCGCTGACGGGATTGAGATTGATGTTTTTCGCTGTTTAACTGGAGAGATAGTTTTGTTTCATGATAAGACATTAAACAATTTAACCAATGGAACGGGTTATATTGAAGAAAAATCTCTTTCAGAACTAAAAGAGTTAAATATTTTAGGATCTAAACATTCAATTCCAACCCTTGATGAAGTTTTTAAATCGATTGGTAAAGAAGTGTTTTTAAACATCGAATTAAAAGGGTCTAATACTTCAAAAGGATCTTTAGAGATAGTTAATAAATATGTTAAATTAGGGAAAATCAATCTGTCAAATATATTGTTTTCAAGCTTTAATTGGGATGAATTATCTAAATTAAGAAACTTAGACAGTGATGTAAAAATAGCACTTATTACTGAGGAAGATCCTCTGAAAGCCATCTCTCCTGCTTTAACTTTAAATGCGATTGCAATTAATCCTAATTATAAGACATTAAATCAGAAAAATGTTAAAAAAATATTTAGTTCAGGGCTTAAAATATATACTTGGACAGTAAATAATAAATTAGATATAATTAAAGTTAAAAGCCTAAAGGTTGACGGTATAATTACAGATTTTCCAGAGAAGATTTAACATCAATTTTAAATAAACTTGATAATAGCATTATAGGTTGCCATCTTTTTGACTTATTACAATAAATTTTATGACTAGTACTTTTAGGCTCCATTAATTTACCACTGATGGCATTATCAATAATTTCTTGTTTAGAGTATTTTTCTGTTTTATTTGTGACAATACTTTTAGAAAAGTAATCAATTTTAGTTACAGGAATTTTTTTAAAGCCAAGCTTTTTAAGGGTAAAATACCTGTGATGACCATCAATTATAACCATTGTTTTAGAGCAGCATAAAATAGAAGAGATTATAATATAATCCTCAAATGATTTTAAAAAATTGGTTAGTGTTGACGAATTTTTTTTAATTGTTTTCTCGTGAGGAAAAAGGAGATTAGTATCTACTAGCTCTAGACTTTTGATTATAGTGTTATCAAAACCTATTGAATACATTTTTAGTAATAAGTGTAATAAGCTACTGCAACAGCAGTTATTACAAGTGCAATTATGGCAACAGTCATTACGCCATAAACGTTATTAGAAATAAGAAAATCAAATTTATTTTTCATAAAATTTTTTTGTAAAAGTACTAAATATCTTTTAACGCTTGTTTTAAATCGTCAATAATATCATTGGCATTTTCAATACCTACACTCAGCCTAATTAGACCTTTATTAATTCCTATTTCTTCTTTTATATTGTCAGGTACATCTGCATGAGTCATTGAGTGAGGATGTTGAGCTAAACTTTCGTTACTACCAAGACTAACAGCTAGTTTTATAAGCTTTAGTTTGTTTAAAACATTGAACGCTTCTTTTTCACCTCCAAAGACTTCAAAACTTATCATAGCTCCAGCTCCATTGCACTGTTTTTTGAAAATTTCATTTTGTGTTTCTCCCATAGATTCAATGCCAGGGAATGAAACAGTTTTTACAGTTTCTTGGTTTAATAAAAACTCAACTACTTTTTCTGCATTTTCACCTTGTTTAGACATTCTTAAATGTAAAGTTTCTAGACTTCTAGTTAAAAGCCAAGCGGTATAAGGAGCGATCATACTCCCTAAAAAAGTTCTAAGTGTTTTGATTGGTGTAATAGCTTGCTCTTTTCCCATAACACATCCTGCAATTACATCACTATGTCCATTTAAAAACTTTGTTGCAGAATAGCAGACAATATCCACCCCAAAATCTAAAGGCTTTTGCCACAAAGGACCTAAGTAAGTATTGTCCATTACCAGCACAACATTATTATTACCAGGCTCAGAGGAAATAATTGATTTAAGCCTCTGTAGACTTTCTAAATCAAATAATGAGTTTGTTGGATTGGCAGGAGATTCAAAGTAAATCATTTTAACTGGCCCAGAAAACTCCTCAGATTTAAGTTGTTTTAGTATTTTTTCGTTTTTTGTAGTAGAAGAAAATGGCAAAACTTTAACCCCCAAATCCTTTAAAAAATGTGTTATAAAATGGTGAGTTCCGCCATAAACCGGATTACCATAAATTAAAACATCTCCGGGTTTCAGATAGGTAAGCATTGTAGTTGATATAGCACTCATTCCGCTTTCAAATGCTGCTGAAGATTCGCTTCCTTCAAGTATTGCAAGTCTTTCTTCAAGAATTTGCATATTGGGATTGTTGATTCTGGAATAAATTAGACCTATTTCTTCTTTTGCGTTTAGTTCAGATTTTCCATAAGCAACTTCGAAAAAACGCTTTCCTTCTTCTGCTGTTTTGAATACGAAAGTTGAAGTTTGAAAAATAGGTGGCTTTACTGAGCCTTCACTCCACTCAGGGGTGTAGCCGTAGCTCATCATGTGTGATTCTTTGTGCACTTTTTTTTTCTAAGTTAACTATAATCTTTTGGAAATTTTATTAAACTTAATTTCATTTAAATCGCTAATGACAATATTGGCGTTATCGTAATTTTGATTTTTTGAATTAAAACTGTTGTAACCTACACAATATATTCCTGCAGATTTAGCTGCTTTGATTCCGTTTGTAGAATCTTCAATAACAATACACTCTTCCTTATTGTATCCTGTAAGTTTAGCTGCTTTTAAAAATATTTCAGGGTTTGGTTTTGATTCTTTGAGATCAGCACCACTTATTTTTGATTTAAAGTATTTATTCAAATCAAATTTTTGAAAAATTCTGTCAATGTTTGTCATTGATGCTGAAGAAGCTAAAACTAGAATTATGTTATTTTCGAAATAATCTTGAATTAACTCTAATGCTCCATCAATCATTTTAAACGAAATGTCATTGTCAAAAATATTTTTGAAGTGTTTTCGTTTGGAAATAACTAATGCACTAGGATCAGTATTTAATTTGAATATTTTGCACAATTGTTTACAAATGGAATGTGTTGATTGACCAGTAAAAGATTCGTACAAACTATTTGAAACATCTAATTGAAATTCTTTAAACATTTTTTTATAAGCTAAATGGTGTAAAGGCTCGCTATTTACAATAACGCCATCCATATCAAAGATTACGGCTCTTAACATACTTTAAAGAATGTTTTATTATATTTATGGTAATTAATTAAAAATAAAATTACAATGAAAAAATTATTATTTACACTATTTACATTTATTACTTTTAGTATTTCTGCTCAACAGATGGCA
>CAJQMK010000056.1 GCA_905479415.1 uncultured Flavobacteriaceae bacterium
AAAACTTAATTGCAATGATAAAAATTCAAGTTCCTCAAATGGCGTGTAATGTTATAGACAGATCAATACAAGTTCATGGTGGAATGGGTGTAAGTCAAGATTCTCCATTAGCGGGATTTTACGTATATGCAAGATGTATTAGATTAGCAGACGGACCTGATGAGGTTCATATGTTTCAATTAGGACGAAATTTAGCAAAACAACATGAGATATAATGATAAAATAGTTTTAATTACAGGAAGTGGATCTGGAATAGGAAAAGCTGCAGCTATCGCTTTTGCAAAAGAAGGAGGTACATTGGTAGTTTCTGATATAAATGAAAAAAACGGATTAGAAACAGTATCAGAAATCAAAAATAACTCAGGAAAAGCTTCATTTTTCAAAGCTGATGTATCAGACCATAATATGGTTGAAAATTTAATGAAATTCGTTGTTGAAAAACATGGAAGATTAGATGTAGCTATTAACAATGCAGGCGTTGGAGGTGACTTTGCAAAGATTACAGACCTTACTATTGAATCTTGGGATAAAACAATGTCAGTTAATTCCTCAGGCGTCTTTTATTGTGTAAAAAATCAAATACCAATAATGTTAAAACAAGGAGGTGGTGTTATACTTAATACATCCTCAATTGCAGGCATTAGAGGATTGCCAAATGCAACAGCCTATTCAGCAAGTAAACATGCAGTAGTTGGTATCACTAAAACAGTTGCGATGGAATATGCAAAAAATAATATTAGAGTAAATGCTATATGTCCTGTATTTACTGTAACTCCAATGTTCGATCCAGAAGCAATGGATAAATTAAAAACTGGCATTTCAGAAAAGTTAAAAGCCAACATTCCTATGAAACGCTTTGCTGATGTTATGGAACAAGTTAACTCAATGTTATGGCTTTGTTCAAATGAAGCTAGTTTTATTACAGGGCAAGCTATTTCAGTGGACGGAGGAATTACAGCTTAGTAAATAATATGAAACAAAAAGTCAGAAAGGGCGAAGAATTAAATGAAATTAATCTTAAAAAATTTCTAAAAGAAAACGATTTAATTTCTGAGTTAAAAAGTGATTTAGGAGTTTTACAATTTTCCAATGGCTTTTCAAATCTAACTTATCAATTAAATATAGAGGAAAAAGAATATGTTATAAGAAAACCACCAAAAGGTGCTGTTTACGGACATGATATGGCTAGAGAATATAAAGTTTTAAAAGGTCTTAATAACGGATTTGACAAAGCTCCCTTAGTTTATGCATTTTCTAATGACAACAATATTATAGGCACTCCATTTTATATAATGGAAAAAGTTAATGGAAGAATAATAACTCCTGAAGAACTAAATGAAAAAACAATTCCATCTAAAGATTATTCAACTATTTCTAAAACCTGGTTAAATACAATGGTTGAGTTACATCATCTAAACTACAACAAATTGGGACTATCTGATCTTGGAAAACCTGAGGGTTACGTAGAAAGACAAGTTAGAAATTGGGGGAAACAGTATTTAAAAGCAGCAACAGATGATATAAAAGAAGCTAAGTTAATAATGAACTGGCTAAATGAAAATCAACCTAAACAATACAAAAACAGTCTAATACACAATGACTATAAATACGACAATGTTGTTTTTAGTTTAAATTCTTGGTCAAAGATCAACTCAATCTTAGATTGGGAAATGTGTACTATTGGAGATCCATTAATGGATTTAGGAACCTCTATAGCCTACTGGGCAATGGCATCTGATCCCAAGGGACTAAAAGCTGCTTTTGACTACCCTACTTCATTGGAGGGAAATCCGTCAAGACTAGAAGTTGTAGAAATGTATGAAAAAAAGACTGGAGACCCTGTAGATAATTTAATTTTCTATTATGTTTTTGGACTTTTTAAAATAGCTGTAATTGTTCAACAAATATATTACAGATACAGTAAAGGATTAACTACAAATGAAAAATTTAAAAATTTAAATAAGATTGCTCAAATTTTATGTAAAATTGGTTGGCAATCTATTCAGAAAAATAGAATAGAAAATCTTTTTTAATGAGTAAAATATATTTATTTAGACACGCTCAAGCTTCGATAGGAAAAGCAAATTATGATGTTTTATCCCCAAAGGGTGAATCACAAGCCGCAGAATTAGGCAAATTTCTATGTAAAGAAAAACTAATTTTTGATAAAGTTTACGTTGGTAACTTGCAAAGGCAAAAACATACTCAAGAAATTGTAGCCAAAAAATATAAAGATATTGGATTAAACATGCCTTTACCTACTATTTTAGAAGGTCTTAATGAGCATCAAGCTACTGACGCAATGAAAATAGAAATGCCAAAGATGATTGAAGATAAATATCTGAAATCATTAAAAGAAAAACTCATGAAAAATCCAGAAAAAAAACATTCTTACATGATGTTGGGATTTAAATATTTTTTACACAAATGGGTTAATAATGAAATTATTATTGAAGGAATAATTCCATGGTCTGAGTTCAGAAAAAATTCAATAAATGCAATAAAACAGATAACAAAGGATATTAAAAAAGGAGAACAAATCGCAGTATTTTCATCAGGAGGCACAATAAGTTCTATAATTGGAGACGTTTTAAAGTTGAATAATGAATTAGTAGTTGCTGATTTGAATTTTTCTGTAAGAAATACATCATACTCTACTCTACTCTACTCAAATAATGAAACAAATCTTTTAACTTTCAATGAATTACCTCATTTAAAAGATGATATGATAACCTATGTATAATATAAAAAATGAGAAAAGATTTAGACGAATTTTACAAAAGAAAAGAATTTTTAAAAGATGAAAACAGATCTGAATCTGTGATAAAAAGACACAAAAAAGGAAGTAGAACTGCAAGGGAAAATATCAATGATTTATGTGACAAAGATTCATTTAATGAATTAGGATCTTTGATAACAGCAGGACAAACTAAAAGATTTTCTAAAGAAGAATTGATTAAAAAAACCCCAGCTGATGGTTTAGTTGCTGGTATTGGAAATATTAACGGTAAATCTTTTGGAAAGGAAATTTCAAAATGTTGTGTAATGAGCTATGATTATATGGTTCTTGCTGGTACTCAAGGAGGCTTTAATCATAAAAAAACTGATAGACTTATTTCAATTGCCAAAAGAGGGGATCTACCAATTATATTTTTTGTTGAAGGTGGTGGTGGAAGACCAGGAGATGTAGATTTTGATGCAATTAACTCAGGTGGTTTAGATCTTCCAACATGGACAGAATATGCAAAACTCAGTGGTAAAGTCCCTAGGATTTCTATTGTTTCAGGAAATTGCTTTGCAGGAAATGCTGCAATAGCTGGTTGTTCAGATATAATAATAGCAACTAAAAACAGTTCTATTGGAATGGCAGGACCTTTAATGATAAGAGAGGGTGGTTTGGGAGATTTTAAAGCTAGCGAAATTGGACCATCAAAAATTCAATATGAAAACGGAGTAATAGATATATTAGTTGAAAATGAAAAAGAAGCAGTAGAAAAAGTAAAATTATATCTGTCTTATTTTCAAGGAAATAGTTCAAAATGGAAAAATGGAGATCAAAATCAAATTCATAATTTAATTCCTGAAGACAGAAAATACGCATATGATGTAACAAAAATACTTGAATGTATTTTTGATGAAAATTCAGTTTTAGAATTAAGAGGAGGGTTTGCAAAAAACATGATAACATCTCTTGCTAGAATTGAAGGAAAACCAGTTGGTATAATTGCAAATAGCACTAAACATCTTGGTGGAGCAATTGATAGTGATGCATCAGAGAAAGCGTCAAGGTTTATGCAGTTATGTGATGCTTTTAACTTACCATTAATTTCATTTTGTGATACACCAGGATTTATGGTTGGACCAACTCATGAAAAACTAGCACTAGTAAGAAAGACTTCTAGATTTTTTATAAATGGAGCTAACTTAAATGTTCCTATTATAACCATAATACTTAGAAAAGCCTACGGACTTGGTGCAATGGCAATGGCTGGTGGCAATTTTCATGAATCTTACATGACTTTTAGTTGGCAAACTGGAGAATTTGGCCCTATGGGTTTAGAAGCAAGCGTAGAACTAGGATTTAAAAAAGAATTAGAGAGTGCAAAAACAAAAAAAGAAAGAGATAAACTTTATGATAAATTAGTAAAAGAGGCTTACAAAAGAGGGAAAGCCATAAATGCAGCATCAACAATGGAAATTGATGAAGTTATAGATCCAAAAAATTCTAGAGTTAGAATATCAACCGCTATAAATAGTTATTGTTATAAAAAAGAAAGAGTTAGAAAAATTATTGATTCTTGGTAAAAAAAAGTCCACTAGATAAGTGGACTTTTTTAAATAATTTATAATCTGTGATTACTATTGAAATAAGCTCGCATTATAATAGGAACTTCCACCTGTAATTTTACCTTCTTTGTTAAAATCATGTACAAAGTGTACACGAAGTGATATCTCTTTTTTATCAGATTTTCTGACAAATTTATAATTCCACCATGACAGAACAGTTCTAGATTCATTTAAATCATACTCAAGATAATCAGGATAGCCAATCTGGTCTATACTCACAATATCAAAATTACTATTAAAGACTTCATCACTGGCTTTTAATTCACTGAGCGATCTTGGTTCATCATAATTAATATCATTAAACATAGCATCTTCAGTCATATTTGCGTAAACACTATCAAAATCTCCATTTTCTGCTGCTGAGATAGCTTTTCTTACAGTATTTATGTTTTCATGATTAATATAAATAACTCCATTTTTTCTATCCTTTCCGGTCCAAGACATATTAATTCTTCTAAAACTATTAGCATTATTATATTCTTGAATATTAAGAATTTGTTTTGAGTCATTGCTGACTAAATAAAGTCTGTGAATAGGAGAATCAAATTTAACTCCAGTTTGTTTGTTAACACCATATAAGTGATCCCAGGTTTGAACCCATAATTGATCTCCTTCCTTATATTCAATTGCATCAGGATATGCGCCTTGGGATCTTTCAATTTTTAAATAATCCATATTATTGTACCACCACGACATATTATTGATCATTTGTGCTTTAGTAGATCCCTTTTGCTCCTTGTTTTCGCTAGTTGCATTGAAAATTTTAAAATTTTCGTGAAGGAAAGAACCAGCTTTTTCAATATCTCCAGAAATCCATGCGTTTTGAAAAGATTCAATCATATCAATTGCAGGGTGATCAACATATACAGTTCCGTTCTTTTTTTTCTGAGCACTAACAGAAAAAGTAATAAATGCTACAAGCATAAATACAATTTTTTTCATAATATTTTTTTTAATTAAGAAACAAATATAATAAAATTAAAGAGAAACATACTTATAAGCATGTTAAGTGATAAATTATTTTTTTACAACAATAAAAGTGGCTGTTGCACCTGTAGATAGGTTCCACTGATTTGATGATATTAAAGAATTAGCATCATCAAAAACTCTTAATTCAGCGGTATTAGGTCCTGAACTGCCTTGATTTAATGCCATAAAATCAATTTTGTTAAAACCTTTTGAAAGTGGCAATTTAAATCCAGAAAAACTAGATTCCAAATATAGATTATATATTACAATAGAATCATTAACTGATATTCTTACCCTATCACCATCAACATACTCAAAATCTCTACAAAGTATGTTTACATACGTAGAACCAGTTGAAACATCGCCTAGATAAGCACCCTTTTTATAATCATTTGGCTTCTTGTCTTTTTCTCTATTTAATTTTTTTAAATAAATATCACCAGGATTTAAAAAATTTTCTTTTTTATCTAATCTACTAGATGCTAAGGGTTTTTCTTTTTTTTTAAGTGAAAAATAATTAGGATTCTTTGGTGTTATATCTAATTTTTTTAAAGCTGCAGAAGCTGGTGGCAAGAGTTCAATCTTTCTAGTAGAGTTTTCAATTTGAGAAAATCCAACTATAGAAAATAAAAGAAAAAATAAAGCATTGTTTCTAAATGATTTTAAACTATTTATAAAAAAATTAACTCTCATAATTTATTAAAAGCAAATATGATGCCTTTTAAATAATGTAATCTAAAAATTAAGTTAAATTACTTAAAATATTTTTTGTATTTAAAATAAGAAGCAAAACCTAGAATGAATACAAAAATACATGAATAATATACAAAATCAGGTGTTATTACTTTGTCTCCACTTGCATATGAATGTAAGCCTGATAAATAAAAATTGACACCAAAATAGGTCATCAGTATGCTAGCGTAAGCAATTATTGACATTAAATTAAATATCCATTTTCCTCTTAATCCAGGAATTAAGCGCATATGCAAAATAAAAGCATAAATCATAATGCTAATTAATGCCCATGTTTCCTTTGGATCCCATCCCCAATATCTTCCCCAACTTTCATTTGCCCATTGTCCTCCAAGAAAATTACCAATTGTAAGCATAATTAAACCAACAGTTAGTGTTAATTCATTAATGATTGTTAACTCTTTTAAATTTAAATCAATTTTTTTCTTATTTTTTTCATTAGTAATTAAAATCAGAAACAAGGAAACTATTCCAAGTATCATTCCAAGTGTTAATGGACCATAACTTCCAACTATAACTGAAACATGAATCATTAACCAATAACTGTCTAAGACAGGAACTAGATTTGCAATTTCAGGATCCATCCAACTCCAATGAGCAATCATTAATATCATAGAGGCTACAAATGATGTTGCTGCAATAGTCAAATCGGATTTTCTTCCAAATGCTAATCCAATACCTACAGTTGCCCACGCAACAAATATCATAGACTCGTAAGCATCACTCCATGGTGCATGACCGGCAATAAAACCTCTGGCAACAAGACCAAGTGTATGTAAAATAAATAAAAATATAATTAAAAACTTAGAGATTGAGACTAGGTAGCTAACCGTCTTATTATCATAAAATATTTGAAATATTAATAGAGCAAACATTAATGTGCCAACATACATGTACCAACTAAATAACTTTTTAAAAATATCGTATTTATTATATAAAATTTCTGCTTTAACTATATTTTCGTCAGGCAAAACAGATGAACCATATTTATTTTGAAAGCCCTTTATGCTCTCTAAAATTTTAGTTGAATTTGTATAATCATTAGTTACTATGTCATTCTTTATGGAGCCTAAATAAAGTGGTAAAATATTTTTAACATATAATGAATCTATACCTTTGAAATCAGTTGTGTTTATTTCTGAAAATGAAACCCATTTATTACCAACGTCATTTGGGATTGGAAATATTTTTAAAATTTTCCCATCCAATGCAGAAAACAATAAATTAATTTTTCTATCCACATCTATAAAGTCTTTCTCAAATTGGTTAGGTAGAGAAGATTTATAAGAACTTTCTAACTGACTAGCAAGCTTATAATTTCCGTTTTTATCAAAAAAATCAGTAAAAGCTGCATACTTTTCTTTACTCTTTCTACCAGCAATTTTTCTAATACTATCGTTTCCTCTTTTTAAAAAGATAATAGGAACATTATACCATAGCAAAGGATCTTTAGTAATTGATAATAAAACTTGATCGGCGTTTAAATTTTTATAAGAATCAGATTTACTAACCTTTCTTAAAAGCTCTGAAGCAAAGGTGTTTAAAGGCTTCATTCTCCCACCAGAATCTTGTATGACTAAAC
>CAJQMK010000057.1 GCA_905479415.1 uncultured Flavobacteriaceae bacterium
TCTGGCTTAAGCATTTCTGCAATAGTTCTTTCAGACTGAGGAATTCCCATTTGATCAATGTCAATAATATTTTCTGATCTGTCGTTATGATAAATGCCATCAACTACTTCATTTTTTTTTGAAAAAATACTTATGGCTTTCATCATACTGGAAGTAGTTGGAGTAAACTCATATCCAAATCTAGTAGCGAATCTTCCTGTTAAAAGAGAGGCTCTTGAGGGTGAACAAACAGGACTTGATGAATATCCATTTGTACATAAAACACCATCACTAGCTAACTTATCAATATTGGGAGTTTTAAACTTGCCATTTGCCATTCCTCCTCCGTAAGAACTTATTTGATTAAAGCCTAAATCGTCTATCAGAACTACAATTATATTGGGTTTAGAATTTGTTCTGGATATAGGTCCATTTTCCCACTCAATTGCAACATTTTCATAAGTTGAATTTGTAAAGTTGGAAATGTATTTTGGCATTTTATACCAGTTTTGGGAAAACCAAATACCAATCGCAACAACAATTAAAAGAAAACTCAGTAAAAATTTAAAAAATTTACGTTTCATTTTAAATTTTATAATCTTTTAATATATCTGCACAAGTTTCTATTGATTTTATTCCGCCGACTCCTTTTCCAGCTTGCCAAAATTTAACATTATCATCAAACGCAGTTTTACTGTAATTTTTTAAGCCTTTACTCATTAAATACATTCTTGCATATTTTTTAAGCTTAGGTCTTTTGAGCATAAAATTAATAATTGGTCCCGTTCTAAGGCCTCCCCTCATTATATCGTCTGTTTTTATAACAGAGGAATTATTTCCTGCAACTTTATTAGTCCAAACAATGTCTTTTTCTTCGGAATCAACAATGGCTTGCTTATAACTATTAGTTACAATACACTCCTTTGAAGCTAAAAACCTCGTTCCAAGTTGAACTCCCGCATAACCCATTGCTAAAACCTTGTCATAATCGTCACGATTTCCAACACCACCCGCACATATTAAGGGTATTTTGATATCATTTAAATCTTCAATAAATTTTTCAGCTGATTGAATACCTGTTTGTCCTCCAGCTCTCCAGTTTATACAGTTTAATCCATCAACTCCACAGTCTTCCATAGCTAAAGCTACTTTTTTGTTAGGTACGTCGTGGTAGACTATTATTCCATTTTTTTTCGCAATTTTTACAATTTCATGAGGTTTGCCAAGAGATGTAAGGAAAAACTTAATGCCTTCCTCAATAGAAATATCCATCCATTCTTTCATTTGATCGTGATATTTTTGATTGGCTCCACCAAAAATTGTAAAATTCACTCCAAATGGTTTATCAGTAAGTTTTTTAATTAATTTTAGACCTTCTCTAAAATCATGTCCATATAAAGAAGTAAGTGCAACTGGTTGAACTACTCCAAAACCTCCAGCTTCAGAAACAGCTGCAATTAGTTCAGGATTTGATCCTGGATACATCGGTCCACATATAACAGGTGTTGTAGCTCCAGTATCTTTTAAAAATTGTTTAGTAGATTTTTTTATCATTTTAATAATTGTCTGGAAATTATAATTTTTTGTATTTCAGATGTTCCTTCATAGATCTGAGTAATTTTAGCATCTCTCATTAATCTTTCTACATGGTATTCTTTAACAAACCCATTTCCTCCGTGAATTTGAACCGCTTCAACAGTATGTTTCATTGCAATATCTGATGCATGTAGTTTAGCCATAGAGCTAGAGTATCCGTAGGTTAAACCGTTATCTTTTTCAACAGCACTTTTGTAGACTAAAAGTTTTGCAGCTTCAATATCTGTTGCCATTTCTGCTAACTTAAAAGCTATTCCTTGGTGCTGACTTATAGGTTTGCCAAATGTTTTTCTTTCTTTAGAATATTCTAAAGCTAATTCATACGCTCCCTCAGTAAGTCCTAACGCTTGAGCTGCAATTCCAATGCGTCCTCCCTCAAGAGTTTTCATGGCAAATTTGAAACCAAATCCCTCAGGGCCTAGTCTATTTTCTTTTGGAATAATTACATCTTGAAAAATTACTGATGAAGTGTCAGAAGATCGAATACCTAATTTATCTTCTTTTGGACCAGTTGATATTCCTTTAGTATCACTTTCAATGACAAATGCATTAATCCCTTTGTAGCCTTTTTCTACATTACTTTGAGCTATTACGACATATAGTTCAGCTTTTATACCGTTTGTTATCCAGTTTTTTATACCGTTTAAAACATAGTGATCACCTTTATCTATGGCGGTAGTTTTTTGTTGAGTTGCATCAGAACCAGATTCAGGTTCAGACAAACAAAATCCTCCAATTTTTTGTCCAGTTGCAAGTGGTTTTAAGTATTTTTCTTTTTGTTCCTCAGTTCCGTATTCTTCAATTCCCCAACACGCTAAAGAATTGTGAGCTGATAAAATAACTGAGCATGAGTTGTCAATTTTTGATATTTCTTTTACAGCTATCGCATATGACATTGTATCCATTCCACCTCCTCCATATTTTGTTGACACAGTCATTCCTAAAAAACCTAATTCAGCCATTCTTTTAACTTGTTTTTCAGGATATTCACATTTAGAATCACGATCAATAACCCCATCTTTTAGTTCATTTTGAGCAAAATCTCTAGCGGCTTGTTTTATCATTAAATGTTCTTCGCTTAAATCAAAATTCATTTATTTAGTTTTTAGTTGCATATAAATTATAAGTTTTCTCAAGTCCTGCATCTCGATGTTCTAAGGCTTTAGAATAGCCAGGCATTTTTTCAAGATCCAACATTTTAACGGCTTTTGGGTATTCAATAATCCCTACAGCTTCCCAATTACCCATAGTATCTAAAGGTACATTATATTCAATTAATGTGTCGCCAAGTACTCTTCCAGAATAAGTTACATCACCCCCTAGTAATAAAACACATTTTGTTGCTGTTCTTCCATATTTTTCATAGTAAGCTTCTCTGCCGGAAATAGAAATAGAACTGTCTTTATATTTAGCTGTTTTTCTTGATTGTAAAAGATTAATCATAAAGGCCTTTTTATTAGATTTTTCATTTATAATCCGTTCAGCTTGTTTTTTTGTTGGAAGTATATTTGAGTTGCTGTTTTCTAAATTTTGTAACTCTTTCCTTGAACTATTAATTAGTTCAAGAAAATAGCCAATAGGTCTAAATAATTTTAAAAAATTTATTAATAATCTGGGTGGGTTTTTTGGTGCCAGGTTAAATACTTGAACAGCTTCAACTTCTATTTTTCCGATTTTGCTTTCATAAATCTTTTGAAAATCAGTTTTGTTTTTAAATTCAATGATTAATGCATCCGACCAAAAGTCTTCTTTTCCAATATTTGTGTATTGACAATCAAACCAATGTAGGATATTTATTTTTTCCTTAAAAAAATCATTTTTAATCTTTTCTTTTATTGAATAGTCTGTAATTTTTAAATAAATAAATAATACAATTTTATTCGTATTTTCGATATCAATTAGTTTTGAAGGATTAGGAAAAATATTTATAAAATTCATAAATTATCAGTTCTTTATAAATTTAGTATTTTTATACTAATTACACAAGATTATAAATTTAAATAGTGAGTAGTACAAGAATAAAAATCGTAGAATCATCAATATTATTATTCAATAAAAAAGGATTAGCTAATGTTAGACTTCAAGATATTGCTGAATATAATAACATTAGTCCAGGTAACTTAACTTATCACTTTAAAACTAAAAAAGATTTAATGGATTATATAATTTATTATATGATCAGAAAATTAGTTGAAATCGAAGCCACTCAAAGAGAATCCTTAAAACAAATGTCTTTATATAATATTTTAAGAAATAATCTTGTTTTTTTATTTAATTATAGATTTTTTTTTAGAGATATTTTAGAAATTATAAATTTAGTTCCAAACGCTAAATCTGTTTTCAAGGATGTAAATAAACTAAATGAAAAATTTTCAATTGAATACATTAATATTAGTATCAAAAATGGTTACATGAAAAAAGAAGCATTTGATGGTCAGTACAAAATATTTGCTAAAAATAATTGGGCTATAGTTTCTTCATCTCTAACAACATGGGAGGTTTTAGATGATTCTAAAAATAAATATCGTAAGATAATTGATGAAATAATGGGACATTTCTACCCATATTTAACTAAAAAAGGTGTAGATAGATACAATAAAAAAAAGAAAGAGATTTCTAAAAAAATTGATGAAGATTTTAATAATCTTTAATTAGGAAAATAATCAGGTTTTAATTTTGTTGGAAATGTAATTCTAAAAGTTTCAGCGCCTGAAAAATTAGGCGCTAATAATCTTTCTCTTGTGAATTCTCCACTAATTCCACTAAATTTTCCTGTACCTCCCAATACTGTTCCATTAAATACTTGTCCCTTAATACCCCAAACAAATAACATCATTCCTGTTATTGTATCCTTTGCAGGTTCATTTACATCTCCACAGTTTTTTGATCTAAAAGAAAAAGTTGCAGTTTGCTCAAGTATAATTTTATCTGTTAATTTTTCACATTCTTCAGCACTTTTAATATAGGCTTGAATTATTTGATCTTTTGAGTTTGTTGGGATCAATTTTCTATTGATTGAACTAGCGATAAATTCACTAGAAATGTCAGTAAAAAATCTATTCATTGCTGTAAAATTTCCAATAACTTTTTCTGGATATTTTGCAGTTTGTTCCATTGGATCATTATCAACTAGCTTCAAGCCTCCAGAGGTTTTTTCTATAAAATTTGGATCTTTAGGATCTAATTCCAAGGGATTACAGCATTCATTTTCCGAAATTGTACCATTACTGTAAATTGGACCTCCTCCATGTAAAATTAAACCATTGCTATTTACCTCCTTTTTAGAAAGAGAAAAAAGTTGGTTCTTCAAAGAATATGGAATTAATGGAATTCTTGACAAAAGAAATTTAATTTTTATTAAGGATAAACTATTTAACATCTCAACATTAAAAGTTTGTCCAAATAATGGTCCGTTTGATACCGATTCTATTATTAAATTATCTTTTTCCATAATTTTTTTACCATGGGAAATAATATCTTTTAGAATTCTCAGAATTATCTACTGGAATTTTAACATCAGCGTTTGAATCCCATTTGGGTTGTTGTAACCCTTTATTCCAATTATTCCATTTTAAAGTTAGTTCTTCTGCCTTTTCTGGATACTTTGAAATCAAATTATTTCGTTCGCCAGGGTCATCTATTAAATTAATTAAAAATTTGAAATTTTCTTTTTCATTAATGTGTAATTTAAAATTTCCAGAGATAATTGACTTTACATACCCTGTTTTCCAAAACAACTCATTATGAGGTTTATCAATATTAGAATCTAAAAATGGGAGTAACGATACACCATCGTATTTATTACTTAAAGAAGGTGATTCTACAGCATCTAAAATGGTTGGTACAATATCAAGCAAACTAACCATCTGAGTGTAATTTGTTTGAGGCTTTATTTTTTTGTTCCATTGCATCATCATAGGAACAACAGTTCCACCCTCAAAATTTGACATCTTTCCTCCGTAATGTGGTGAGTTGTTAGTAGCTCTAGTGTAAGTTGCTCCTCCATTG